>NZ_JBIUWJ010000002.1:0-368612 GCF_044743405.1 Pseudomonas sp. NPDC087626 | reverse complement strand
AATGATAACTACAAAAAAGAAATCTACAAGAGTAAAAAAACTAATTACATACACTACACACATCCAAACTCTGAAGTCGACATGGAATGCGTGATGTGCAGCGGTAAAGGCTGCCGCGTCTGCAAGCAGACCGGCTGGCTGGAAGTGATGGGCTGCGGCATGGTGCACCCGAACGTGCTGCGCATGTCCGGCATTGATCCGGAAGAGTTCTCAGGCTTTGCCTTCGGCATGGGCGTGGAGCGTCTGGCCATGCTGCGTTACGGCGTGAACGACTTGCGTCTGTTCTTCGACAACGACTTGCGGTTCCTTGCGCAATTTCGCTAGTCGTAACGAATTTTTAGGAGAGCAGGATGAAATTCAGTGAACAATGGCTGCGCGGCTGGGTAAGCCCGCAGGTAAGTCGCGACGAGCTGGTTGCTCGTCTGTCGATGGCCGGTCTTGAGGTCGATAGCGTTACCCCGGCCGCCGGTGTGTTTAATGGCGTCGTAGTGGGCGAGGTGCTGAGCACCGAGCAACACCCGGACGCTGACAAGCTGCGCGTGTGCCAGGTCAGCAACGGTGCCGAAACCTTCCAGGTCGTGTGCGGAGCGCCGAACGTACGCCCGGGCCTGAAGATTCCGTTCGCCATGATCGGTGCCGAACTGCCAGGTGACTTCAAGATCAAGAAAGCCAAGCTGCGCGGCGTCGAGTCCAACGGCATGTTGTGCTCGCAAGCCGAACTGCAGGTGGGCGAGGGCAATGACGGCCTGATGGAACTGCCGGCCGATGCGCCGGTAGGCGAAGACTTCCGGGTTTACCTGGGCCTGGAAGACGCCAGCATCGAGGTCGACCTGACCCCGAACCGCGGCGACTGCCTGTCCCTGGCTGGCCTGGCCCGTGAAGTGGGCGCGCTGTACGCCGCTGCGGTAACCCGTCCAGTGGTGGCTGCCGTGCCTGCCGTGCACGACGAAGTGCGCTCGGTAGAAGTGCTGGCACCCGCCGCCTGCCCACGTTACCTGGGCCGGGTAATCCGTAACGTCGACCTGTCCAAGCCAACACCGCTGTGGATGGTCGAGCGTCTGCGCCGCGCCGATGTGCGCAGCATCGATGCCGCCGTCGACATCACCAACTACGTGATGCTCGAGCTGGGCCAACCGCTGCATGCCTTCGACCTTGCCGAAATCAACGGCGGCATCCGCGTGCGCATGGCTGAAGAAGGCGAAAAACTGGTCCTGCTCGACGGTCAGGAAGTCAGCCTGCGCGCCGACACCTTGGTCATCGCCGACCATACCCGTGCCCTGGCAATCGCCGGTGTGATGGGTGGCGAGCACAGTGGCGTATCCGCCACGACGCGGGACATTTTCCTGGAAAGCGCGTTCTTCGACCAAATCGCGGTTGCTGGCAAGGCCCGTTCCTACGGCCTGCACACCGATGCCTCGCACCGCTACGAGCGCGGCGTGGACTGGCAACTGGCCCGTGAAGCCATGGAGCGCGCCACTGGCCTGCTGCTGGACATCACCGGCGGCGATGCCGGCCCGATCATCGAGACCGTCAACGCGCAGTACCTGCCGTCAATCGCGCCGATCACCCTGCGTGCCCAGCGCATCACCCAGATGCTCGGCATGGAAATGGATCCGGTCGAAGTCGAGCGGCTGCTCAGCGCCCTGGGCCTGACCATCGCGGCGGACGGGGCAGGGCAGTGGCGCGTTGAAGTGCCAAGCCATCGCTTCGATATCAGCCTGGAAGTCGACCTGATCGAAGAGCTGGCCCGCCTGTACGGCTACAACCGCCTGCCGGTCCGTTACCCGCAAGCGCGCCTGGCACCACAAGCCAAGGCCGAAGCCCGTAGCGACCTGCCTGAGTTGCGTCGTCTGCTGGTAGCCCGTGGCTATCAGGAAGCGATCACCTACAGCTTCATCGATCCGAAACAGTTTGAACTGTTCAATCCGGGCGTTGAACCGCTGCTGCTGGCCAACCCGATCTCCAACGACATGGCAGCCATGCGCTCGTCTTTGTGGCCTGGTCTGGTCAAAGCCCTGCAGCACAACCTGAACCGTCAGCAGGATCGCGTACGCCTGTTCGAAAGCGGCCTGCGTTTTGTCGGTCAGCTGGAAGGCCTGAAGCAAGAGCCGATGCTCGCCGGTGTAGTCTGCGGTAGCCGTCTGCCGGAAGGCTGGGCACAGGGTCGCGACGTGGTGGATTTCTTCGACGTCAAGGCAGACGTGGAAGCAGTGCTGGGCTTCGCCGGTGCACTGGACTCGTTCACCTTCTCCCCGGGCAGCCACCCGGCATTGCACCCGGGTCAGACCGCGCGCATCGAGCGTGAAGGTCGCGAAGTCGGTTTCATCGGCGCGCTGCACCCCGAACTGTCGAAAACCCTCGGTCTCGACCGTCCGGTGTTCGTTTTCGAGCTGGTATTGGGCGAAGTGGCCTTGGGCAAAATGCCTAAATTCCACGAGTTATCGCGCTTTCCTGAAGTACGCCGTGACCTCGCGTTGCTGGCCGACGCAGGCGTTGCCGCCAGTGCCGTCATGGATGTAATCCGTGAAAATGCAGGCGAATGGCTGACAGACCTCAGGCTGTTTGACGTTTATCAGGGTAAAGGCATTGATCCTCATAGAAAAAGCCTTGCAGTTGGCTTGACCTGGCAGCATCCATCGCGCACTCTTAATGACGATGAGGTGAATACCACGACGCAAAACATCCTCACCTCGCTCGAACAAAGGTTGAACGCCACGTTAAGGAAGTGACGTATGGGGGCTCTGACGAAAGCTGAAATGGCGGAACGTCTGTATGAAGAGCTGGGCCTGAACAAACGGGAGGCCAAGGAATTGGTCGAACTGTTTTTTGAAGAAATCAGGCACGCTCTTGAAGACAACGAACAGGTGAAGTTGTCCGGTTTCGGCAACTTCGACCTTCGGGACAAACGCCAGCGGCCTGGCCGCAATCCGAAAACGGGAGAAGAAATCCCGATCACGGCTCGCCGTGTGGTCACCTTTCGTCCAGGGCAGAAGTTGAAGGCCCGAGTTGAGGCTTATGCTGGAACCAAGTCATAACGACGAGCTTCCCGTCATCCCAGGCAAACGCTACTTCACCATTGGTGAAGTCAGCGAGTTATGTGCGGTAAAACCGCACGTACTACGCTATTGGGAACAGGAGTTTCCTCAACTCAACCCCGTCAAACGCCGCGGAAACCGCCGGTATTATCAGCGCCAAGACGTGCTGATGATCCGGCAGATCCGTGCGTTGCTTTATGATCAGGGGTTCACCATCGGCGGCGCACGCTTGCGTTTGTCCGGCGATGAAGCCAAAGACGACACCACCCAGTACAAACAGATGATCCGCCAGATGATCTCCGAACTCGAAGATGTGCTGGTGGTCCTCAAGAAATAAAATTCTGCTTTTAAATACTTCCAGTTTTCAAAAGCTTGCGTTATATTCTTGAGCGTTCGTCGAGAACAGCAACAGGTAACACGCCTAGTCGGGGCGTAGCGCAGTCCGGTAGCGCACTAGCATGGGGTGCTAGGGGTCGAGTGTTCGAATCACTCCGTCCCGACCATATTTTTCAATGATTTAGCCCAATCTTCACCGGTTGGGCTTTTTCATGTCTGAAAAAATACTCCCACATTTACTCCCACGGATATTCTGGATCTAGGTAGCTATGCCATCTGAGAGGCGTTCGAGTCTTGTGTCCCCCGGACAGCCCCTACCGGTGCAAGAACCTGAAGAAGCGAAGACGTTCGTTAATGAGTTGCCGATCTGGACAGTCCGCGAGGCAAGCTTCGGGCGATGGCTGTAGGTAACGCGGAGCTCTCTGTTGCTGGTGAAGTGATCCGGGCATTCGCTCAGACTTCGGTAGAGTCATCGAATATCACATGATTCCAGCGGCGGAGGTTCGTGTCGATGGGTGTTATGAACTTCCTGGTGATGGAGACATAGGGCCGATCAGCGCAGTAACCTGATTGTTAAAGCTATCGATGCCGTGCTTGGGTGGTTGCGGTTGACGCTGAGCCGCGCCGCAAAGCGTGGTGAACCCGAAGCCTGTAAATACAGTCAAGGTCGTTCTCTCCAAAGAACATTTTGACTGGGCTCTAGGACGGCAGTTACAGCCTGAAAAAATTGAATTATGCCCCCGGTTTTGCCCACATTCGCACGGAGTGTGCGAGCGATCGCGAATGGTGATTTATGACGCGGACTTCGGCGGCCGTGGCTGGTATTCAGTGCGCCTCCGTATACTGGATGACCAACCTGAATCCGGCAAAACCTTGGTGGTTCGATGAGTCGATATGCGAACTACTTAGCCCGCCAAGATGAGGCATATGGTGTGACGTCTCTGTCTTCTACCGCCTGAAGCTCGAAGTACTGCCCTTTGGCTTTCAGCGCATGGATGATGCGACATTGGGCATAAGCGGTGCCGTATGAGGTGCTCGGGCCTTGGATGTTGAGTACCAATTCCCCTCCGTAGCTTCGCTCGTACCTCAATTCTCTCAAGGCTCCCGCCGCTTCACCATTTGTCTCGGCGATCTCGATCACCAATTCCCTTAAGGCCGATTGGTCGGTGTCTGGTAGCTCAGCGGAAAACTTGACCTGGCGTTGGCTTTGAAAGCCTCCGCCACTGGCCGAGCCTATTCGGTTAAATGTGATGTGGGCGAGCAGGACTACTTCCATGGTCAGCCCCCAACGCAGCCCTACAGGCAGTCAGCAAGCTACCTCCTACGTTGATGAAGAACGTGTGCACTTCCCGCGACCTTCCAATGAGGTGAAAGGATTGAAACGTCACCCTAAGCGTGAAGATGCTGACGATAGCGAATGCTATCAGCAGGTACACGTAGTAAGTCATGAGCTCGGGTGCGGTCAGTAGCGCGGTCACCAAAACGCTCACCTCTTCTTGTGAGGTGGTGGCCAGGAGTGGCAGTGACCCGATGAAGAACGCATAAATCACCTCCCTCGATGCCCGCTGCCAGAATCCAAACTTGTTCTGGGTTTTCACCAGCAAACGCATGTACCCCATTTGAATCGTATTTGCATTAATTGGAATGCGTGAGGCGTCAGTACCTGGACAGCCGCTTCAGTCCTTCAAGCATTTGCTCCAGGTAGCTTTGCGACCCAAGTGCGAACCCTGCTGCCAGCAGCGGGGCCCTGTACTCTTCGGTCGCATATTCGTGAGCGAAGCGGTTGATGGTCTCTGAATGCCAGGAAAGCCGGCCCAATGCGATTTTTTTGAAACCGTGGTTTTTCACCGCATCCGCGAGCGATTCTTCACTGACTCCGCGTTGCTCGCAGAAGAACAGGAAACTGAAAAACTCAAACCGTTCGTAGAGCAGCCCGTGATCCTGCAGACCTGCGAAGTCAGGCGCCCACCGAGGCGTAAGACGGTCATGGAGTCGGTTGCACAATGGGGTAAGAGCTCTACTTTGGTCTTCGAAGCTCTTCCATAATTCAAACAGGCCATTGGCTCCCTCAACGTAGAACGGTGATAGATCAAGTCCCACAGGGAAAGGCATTTCGCGCCGGTTGATAAGTGTCGTGTTAAACAGCTCGTTTAGCTCGCTCAGGCGGTTGGCCCGCACAAGTCCCATGCCATACGCATAGGTAACAAGTGCTATCGGGTAACTCTTCAATGCAAGTCCAGCTACCCACCCTGACTGCTCGACCTGAGACGCAGCGTGCAGGCCCTTGATCGCATCCAAAACGATCGTATGCTCAACACCTGCACCCCATCGCCCTAACACTGCACAAAGGCGTGCTAGGGGCTCGATGGCCGCTTCGTAGATCTCAACCAGGTCGGTAAAATCCTTGGACGTGCTGCCCTGAGGTCGTTCTGCGAAGAGAGGAGCCAGATGGCTGATCGCTTGATGAGCCTGGCTGGTCACTAAATCATCCAGCTGAATCCTGTGTTCGGGTCTGGCCATAAAGCGTTTGGCCATAGCGAGAGTCAGCTCGATGCCGGCAGGGTTCTGCAGGCGGGATTGCTGGATGGTTTCCAGTTTGAGGTTCAGCCCATCGAAGAAGGTGTCGGCATCCAGGCCCGTCACGACGTTGGCGCGCCGCTGAGTGATGAGCTCTTGGCCACGCTCGCTCAATTTTCCTCGCGAAAGCCAGTAGGTCGGGTAGCGACGGGAGGGCGCCCTCAAAAACGCCGCCCTTAGCGCATGATCCCACTCACCTGACCAGCCCGCGACGATCAGCCCAAACTCATCGATGATGCGGTCAAGCAACGTATTGAACGCTGGCGGGTACTTGCCCAGCTCCCCATCGGTATTGAGGATCCTGGCATCCTTGTAATCACCATGGATCTTCAGGATGTAGCAGGACGCATGAGTGAGTGGCTCCGCTCCTGCGAGGGTGTCTTCTGAGCTGACGACAGTTGGCTCAACGCCGACATCGCGCAGCGCATTTTCCATGAGTCGGTCGAAGTTCGTCGTGATGATCACGCGTGCATGACCCGCTTTGACCATCGCAGCGATCGCTCGATGTGCGGGGGTGGGCAGTTTAAGGCCATCCTCTAACTCGTCTTCGCTAGGTTCCAGAAAGCCTTGAATGATCGCTCGCCGTTCAGTCTGGGTTGTCGCCAGGCGTTCGAGCAACGTGGAGTAATTGGGCTGCTCTCCTGTTTGACCTACGTACCACGCGAGCCAATCTTCCTGTTCGCCGGCACCAGATGCTATGCCCCATCGTTTCACCAGCTCCATGGTGATTTCCCAGCCAGTCGGTATGCCCGCCGAGCGTGATACGCCCGAGCCAAGAAGCACTGCGTAGACGCCTTTGTTCTCAAACATTGAAAACGCGATTTGGGCTGTTGAATCACTGATGGCAGCGGTCATGCACATTCCTAAATTTCAGCGGGGAGGTGAGGTTTCTGCACGAGCATCGACTTATCTAAGATCAGATCCGTGTCGGTCGGTGGCAGCGACGGTGGCTGGTGACGACTTGCTGCATCTCCAGCCAATCGCAAATCGACCTATTTGCGGTGCAAGATAAGCCCATGAGCGATGTAGTCAGCAGTCACGACTGCCGCGGCCATCGATGCCACATAATGAAGTGCATCGTCCTTGAGGTGGTCGCCATGGTCACTGATCCCTCGAATCACCAGAGCGGGGACTTCATGTCTAGAGCAGGCTTCAAATACACCGTGGGCCTCCATCTCAGCGACACACACCTTGCCATGCAGCTCCTGCATTTTCTTGAAGAGCTGCTCATCGCGTACGAGCTTTTCGCCTGCCGCAATCGTGGTGAGTGTTGGGTTCAGGGCCGTTGACACTTCGCCGGCGGCTGATGAAGGCGGGAACACCAGTCCCACGGACTCAGCGTGTCGTGCTAGGCGTGCTAAGCGGGAACCGCGGGCAAGGTAAGCCCCCATGTCTTGTTGGGTTCTGAACTCGGGCTTGGACATGTCTGGCCTCGCAACCATGACACCGCCCGAAAGCGCGGCAGCACCTTCATAAGCAACTACGCGCTCGGACAAGATCACATCGCCGAGCTTCAACTTCGATCGCATCCCGGCAGCGATGCCCATCATGAACACCGCATGGGGTCGGAATTCGGAAATGAGCATTGATGTCACTGCTGATGCCTGGGTATTTCCGGCACCGTTGAACGACGCTACAACACAGGTGAGAGGGCCGTTCCGGCCTTCAACCTTGACTCGCCAGACATGGATGCCGTGCTCGCTCTGAAAACCGTAATCGTCTTCATCGATGCCAAGGGCATGCTTAGCTGCGGCCAGTTCGATAGGCAACGCGGTCAGCACCAGGACATCCGGGGACGCTGCCGCGTCCTTCGCCGCAAATTCATCAACGAAGAGTTGAATGGTTTTGTCGGCCAGTGGCTGGAGGTCACCCAGGGTATGTTGAGCTGATAGCCCAAGCATCTTGCGACGAACGCTCTCCCCGGTATGAGGCAGGTAGGCGGCTGGATTTTGGGTGAACTGCCGGTGGAGCAGGGGGGCACCCGGGCCATCATCGCAGAATGCCCCGACATCAATGTCAAAAGGAAAAACTGGAAGCTTAAGCTTGAGCGCGCGTTGGGCACGGTCGAGAACGCCTTTGCCTCCACTGATGGCAATCATGGCTGTCGCCAGATCCAGCTGCGCGTCGCGAATATTTCCACCCGTGACGACGTCGTCATCTACGTATTCAATCTGGGCGATGTCTTGGCCAACCAGGCGGCTGACCAACTCACGACCTTCGTCATCCATCTTGCTGTACAAGGAGCGCTGGGATGTGACGATGTGCAGCCTGCCCTTAACGTCCAACTGGGTGCTCAACTGCTCCACTTCACGGGCAATCGTCCAATCGAACACCATGGAGTCGCCGTGCTCATTCTTCGGCTCGCCGCTGAGATAGACAATCAGTGAAGCCTTTTCAGCCAGCGCTGCTTTCGTCAGGCCGCGAACCAGCTGGTGCGCCCGTCCGACCTGTGTTCGATCCGTTGATTTCGAAATGCTCCCTGCGATCAGGAAGCACTGTTTTTCTAAGCTGGCCATCCAGAGGCTCCTAGTGCTGATAAGTGTTGGGGCAGGCATCTTGCTCGTTGAGTCAGCTCAGCGGCGGTAGCAGATGCTCTATTTTTTTGCGGTTCTTAAGGGTCAGCTGCTGCCGCAGGGGAGAGTTCTCAGGCTTCTCCTCCTGCAGGTTCAACTGGTACAGCAAGTAGAACGTCAGAGCCTGCCGGCACTGCAAGGTGATCTCGCCGTTTTCCATGGCATAGTCCCACTCGATGACCCTTTTCTGATGCGGCTTTAAGCGAGGATTGGCGCCGATAACGAGATCCACGATGGTGTGCCACTGAGTATCCCCAGCAGCTCGATCCTCATCAGGGCCAGCGTCGCGGGCCGTGATCACTCGGGACAGCGAGAAATCTCGAAACTCATGCTTGGTGTGGCAGAACGCTCGGAAATGCCAACGCGCGCCATCCTGAACAAGCGCATGAGGCGTCAACTTCCTATCAGTCGGTTCCGGAGTCGATAGCGAGCTGTACGTCACGAAAAGGGCATGGTGCTGACGAATCGCTCTCAGCACCAGACCGACAGTATCTGCATCCAGGCGTCGTCCAGGGCGGGGCACTGTCGCTACAGGCGCATGCCAACCCAGAAAGCTTCCGTATGGGATGTCAGGCTGGATCGCGATTCTGAGCAGGTCGTCCAGGTAGCGATCCAATGCGCTTGAGGCGAAAACCGGTGAGAAGGCCGCGGTGGATCGGTAGACACGAGTGCGGTTGTCGTACTCAAGATTATGCGACGCCAAGCGCGCGTACTCGGAAAGGTCGATAGATGCCTGCGGTACGGAAATTCCAAAAAAATCAGTCAGATCGCTTCGGTTGATCTGCCCGTCCCACCTGAGTCGGTAGTCAATAAGTTCTAAACGACGCTCTTGACCCCAGCGCGCGCCTGGGCGTGCGGGTGAAGCTGGGCTGTTGCCCGGCGCATTGGGTTCATCAGTCATCATGGCTGCCTCTGTGCGTATAAAAACTAGACTACATCTAAAAAGTAGTCGTATAGTTAGGCTACGCGAGCAACCTGTAGATGGCAATCGGTCTTCCCGGAAACCTAGAGGCTCCGGCTCCAATTCCACGCATGCGCCGCCGTTAAATAGGTGCCCTGGTACCTGCTGTCACCTGGCTGGCCGGCTCATGGGGAGGCGTGCGGTAGGTGGTGGCTGGCTCAAATCATCGAGGCTAAGTGTCATGCCATTGAATAACGCTGAGATTCGACGCTACGACAGTAACGTGCTGCGCCTGCCAAAGGATAGACGGGAGATATACAACGCCCAAGTCGACAGGCTGATCAAAGCGCTGCGGAGCAAGATTCGCGAACAGCACAAGATCACCATCGAACGGGTGGTCAAGGCTGGCTCCTTCGCTAAGCACACCATCTTGCGCAAAAGCAGCGACAACCCCGTCGATGTGGATGTGGTCTTCTACATCTCGGGTAAAAGCGTTAGCCAGGAGACCTACAAAAGCCTGAGCGACTTGATCCACGCCGCGCTGATCGAGATGTACCCAAACAAGGCGGTTGACGATTTTGTCATCCAGCGTAAGGCAGCGACGGTGACCTTCAAGGGCACGGGGCTTGATGTGGACATCGTCCCGGTGATCGCCAACCCGAACAAAGAAGGTTACGGCTGGCAGTTTGATCGTGTGGATGGGTCGAAGGTCGAGACGTGCGCCCCCTGCCAGATCAAATTCGTCGCTGATCGTAAGAAAGAAGACGCCGATTTCCGTACCTTGGTGCGCTTGGCCAAACGGTGGCGCAACTACACGGAGTGTACCCTCAAATCGTTCGCCATCGAGCTCATCATGGCCCACGTGCTGGAGGTCAACGGCAAGGAGGGATCGCTGGAAGAGAGGTTTCGCGCTTTCCTGCTCTACATCGCTCAGTCTCAGTTGAAGGAAGTGATCAAGTTCCCCGAAAATACTGGGGTAATCCCGGCTTTCGATGACGCTGTCGTCATCCTTGATCCGGTGTGCAACGCCAACAACGTTGCCAGTCGTATCACCGAGGCCGAGCGTAGGGAGATTGTCGCGCTCGCCAAATCGTCGTGGGAGACCGCATACCTGGCGTCTGTCGACGATGACTTCGACGTTTGGAAAGAGCTGTTCGGTAAAAACTTCAGCGTGGAGGACGCGGCATGAGTCAGACAGCTACTCGGACAGAAACTTACTCGGTCGCAGACATCGAGACCGTCATGCGGCGAGTCAAGATGGACTTGATGATGATCGCATCCAGCACTGGCGCAGCTACTGAGGAGCGCGCGAAGGAGTGGGCTCATGATATTGATTTGTTGGCCAAAGGCGGCTACTTGAAATCGGTGGACGTTACCATTCTCTCCGGCGATAAAAAGGAGTTGAAGGCAACATGCTTCACCATCGACGCGGAGTCGGGAACGTTGAGCAATGAGCGGCCTGGTGACAGCCTGTGGCCAAGGTGCCCAGAGGGAAGGCTGCGTATTGTGTTGTCCTACACCCACCATTACGACTCTACAGCTGAGGAAAAACTGACCCCTAAGTTCAAGCGTACCTGGTCACCCTCCACGGCTGACATCAGCCATGCCTCGCTGGCTTCAAAGCCAGGCCGCGAGTATTCCAGCAACGGTTACGGTGTACAGCGCAAGGATTTCGGCCAATGAGCAAGGTGAGTGTTTTTGATACCGAAACGGTGCTGCCCGATGGTGAACTGTCTGCGCGTGAGGCAGGCCTCCTAGGATTCGCTAAGCGATACGACCGGGTTTATAACCAACTCCGGCTGTTACTGGATGTCGGCCAACTTGGGGCTTGGAGCAAGGATTACCACCAAAGTGTTTTGCCGATCTGCAGCCTGGTTGCAGATCAGTACCCACTGGTCATCTTCCACGGTGACGTTGGTACGGGCAAAACGGCCATGGCCGAGTGCATCGCCAATCGCATCGTGCGCGAATCCGGGGTGGAAGATTCGGTGCTGCTCAAACTGAGCAACCGTGTCCGCGGTAGCGGGCGTGTGGGTGAAATGGGCACGTTGCTGACTCAAGTTTGGGCGGAGGTCGCGGACGCGGCCGGTAAAAACCGGCGAGCGATTCTGCTGATTGATGAGGGTGACTCCATCGCTGCATCCCGCTCTCAAAGCCAGAGCCATCATGAAGACAAGGTTGCGGTGAACACGCTTATCCAGGGCGTGGACGAGATGCGTAAGTACAAGGGGCGAGTGGTCGTGTTCCTGTGTACCAATCGACTGTCGGTGGTCGACGCCGCGCTCCAGCGCCGTGCAGCGATCGTCGAAGAGTTCCGCAGGCCCGACACTGATGAGCGCAAAGCCCTGTTCGAGATGGATCTGCAGGGGTTGCGCTTGACCGACAAGCAGTTCCAAGAGCTGGCTGCGCTGACCGGAGAGCGTAGCGAGCGGCCGGCATGGACGTACTCTGACCTTCGTACCCGTCTCTATCCGGCAGCGCTCGCACTGGCTTATCCGGATCGCGCGCTGACGTTCAAGGACTTGAAGGACTCCATTGAGTCACTGCGTCCTTCGCCTGTTATGGAAGACAAGTAAGTGCTGTTGCACCTGCGCGGCTGATGTACCTCGGCCGCGCACCGCAATCGAGTTGCGAACGGGCTGACTCGATGACTGATTGCCGAGGAGTAGCTAATGACTGCAACACCAGAAGTTTTCATTTCCGTGGATGTCGAGGCATCAGGGCCTATCCCCGGGGAATACAGCATGCTGTCGATCGGGGCGTGCCTTGTATCTGATGACACCCAGACGTTCTCCTGTTACCTCAAACCTACCAGTGACCGATATGTCCCAGAGGCGCTGGAGGTTACAGGGTTGTCTTTGGAGCAGCTTCGTTCCGAAGGGCTAGATCCCCGCGAAGCCATGCAGCAATTCAAGGCTTGGGTTGAGCAGGTGGCACCTGAGGGCACGCGGGCCGTATTTGTCGGCTTCAACGCCTCGTTCGACTGGGCATTTGTGAACCATTACTTCCATTACTTCCTGGGGGAAAACCCTTTCGGTATCGCGGCTCTGGATATCAAATCGATGTACTTCGGCGCCGCGCGCAGCACCTGGGAGCAGACCCGCTCCAGTGAGATCGCCAAAATCGTCAACCCTCGCAAGAAAGGTGACCATGACGCTCTCCATGACGCGGTTTACCAGGCCGAACTGTTCAGGCTGATCCAAGCCCAGTTGATGAGTGGCTAGGGCCGCCACAGCGACCAGGCGTAGCCACCATCCGCGCTCTGTACCGGATCGCTGGGGAAGATGGCGCACGTGGGCTGCACCTGGGGGTAGAGCAATTGCCATTTGTGGGTCGAAGCGTCGTTTTCAACGATCGGACCCGGCGGCCAGTAGCCGTCGCGTTTGGCGGGCGTGAGTGGTACATACACATGCGGCTGCCAGTTGCGGGTAATCACATCGCCGGCCCGTTGCGCCATGACTGCGGCCGCCTTGAAATCGTCGGGCTGTACCAGAAAGCCCTGCCGGGGATAAACGTTGCCCCACATGTTTCCCGAAGCCTGACGTCCGATTTCACGGATCCCCGGCATGAGCGACTCGGGGTAAAGACTTTCCGGGATGCCATGACGCCACGCCAGTGAGTCCAGGGTACTCAGGTAGTAAGGCATGAATGCAGTTGCACCGCTGGCGCAGGCATAGCCGGATTGCGAAGCCAGTTGCGTGGCGATCCAGCCACCGGGGTGGCCGATACCATCGACGTTCTTAAAGCGGGGCAGGTTGTCGCGGTGGGTGTTCGGGGTGATCAGGTTGCCGCCACCTTCCGCACCGCTGATGGGCGAGGAGAGGGTGGCCATCTCGGTCCAAGGGTTATTGCCGGTGGTGGCGTAGCTCGAGACCACCAATTCAGGAGTGAAATGACGAACCTTGGTCGAGGTTTTGACTGTGCAGCCGAAGGGCGTGCAGAGGAGCCAGAAACAAATACCGACGACCCTGTAGTAGAGGCAGTTTTGCGAAAGCACGGAGGACGTGATGCTGCCGGTGTCCAGCGCCACGCTTGGGCCGCACGCCAGCAGGATACTCAGCGCCAAGGGCCGTAGCTTTGTGGGCGGGATTGACGAGCAGGCAACAGGCATGATCCAGGCTCTCAGTGTATGGCCTGGGCAGGTTCGATTACGGACTGAAGACTGTCAGTGGAAATTATGAAGGCGGATCTATCGGGTTTGTGAGGCGTGAGACTATTATTTGACGTGAAGGGCGCTACGCAGGATATCGGGTTCCACAAGTAACTGATCTGCGGTAATTTCGAGAATATTGGCGAGCTTGCACAGGACCAACAGCGACGGATTGCCCGTGCATCGCTCGATTTGACTGACGTACGTGCGATCCACCTCGGCCATGAGCGCGAGCTGCTCTTGGGTAAGGTTTTTAACGCGTCGCATCAAGCGGATGTTTTCCGCCAGCTGCAGACGAAGCTGTTCGTAGTCTTGAGTCATGCGCGCAAATTGCGCCTTGAGGGACTCTCAATCCACGGGATATAGTCTACATTTGCATTGATCTAGGCCATTTGATGCTCATGCCTGTTATTGAGCGTTCATTTGGTTTCGTTAAGCTTTTCGAAGCTGGACCAGCGTCTAACAATAAAATCAGACATCTAGGGTGTGTATGGACGAAAACTACATTTCAATTCCGGCGGCGGACGGTTGTCCAAGCCTTCTGACACCCTGGGGCAACGAATTTGCCCCAATGATTGAACGTGGCGTGCAATGTGCCCAAGCTTGGCTTGATACGCCGGGTGAGATTCCACTGTGGTGGGAGTTGGCGCAAACCCGCAAGACCTTCCCTGTCGGTGACTGCCAGGATGCCTTTGAAGCCGGATTCTTGTTGAGGATTCAGCAGCGGCTCCGGGGCATACCGCAATAACCGATCACTCGCTCTAGAGCGAGAGGCCTGAATAGATTCCCCTATGCGGGTTCTATTCCTCGCGCTCTATCGATCCGTTCAGCTACCCGATACGCCGCTTCCAACTCTGAGCAGCCGTTCTCCTGCATCAGTGTCCAACGCTCGGCCTTTTCCTCGGGCTCCGTCATCGCCAGAGCGAGATAGAGGCTGGGTGGCACGGCTCGAAACAGCGTTTCGAGTTTCTTCGACAGCACGACCCCCTCGGTGTATTTGCCCGGTTCCTTGCTGGCGGAGAGCAACAAGGCTTTCTGTGCCGGCGTGAGTTTCTTGAACCGTGCGATTTCTTCGATTTCCGCGGGCGGCATGTTCAAACAAATCCACCATTCGATCATGTTGAGCATGGTCTGCGCGGCCGTGGGGAAGTCGGCAAGGTTTTGCGTCGCCAGCCAGAACCAGGCACCGAGCTTGCGCCACATTTTCGTGCCCTTGACCACGAATGGCGCCAGCAGCGGGTTCTTGGTGATGATATGGCCCTCGTCGGTGACCATGATGATCGGCCGACCCAAATACTGATCGCGCTCGGCAAGGTTGTTCACGGTATTCATCAGGCTAATGTAGCTAATGGACATCTGTGCCTCATAGCCTTCGCGCGCGTAAGTGGCCAGATCGACAATGGTCACATCGCTCTCGGGCCAAGGCGTACCCTCGCGATCAAACAGTTCACCCTCGAAGCCCTGGCAAAACAGGTCGATGGACTCGCCCATTTCCTGGGCGCGCTCACGACGCTTCTCGGGCAGATATTGGTCGGCGGCGACGCGCACGTCGCGGGTCAGCACCTGACGGCCCGCGGTGACGCAGGTCTGCGCCGCATCGAGAATGCACTCGCGGATCAGGCTGCGATCCGCTCGACTCAGGCGCGCCTCTTCCTTGGCCTCGCCGCCGGTGATCATCAACCGGGCGGTGATTTCCAATTCACCGAGAATGTCGCGCTGGTCTTCGCGATTGGTTACCACGTCATCGTCCAGCTCATCGATCGACAGACTCGCCACCTGATCCGGCTGCTCGACCAGGCGCCAGGCATCGGCAAAGGGGGCGAGGCTGACCGAGGCACCAGGTTTCAATTGGACCTTGTTGACCGACAGGGCCTGTGTCGCGAAGTAGTCGCCCTGCAAACCGAATGAGTTGCCGGCCTCGATGATAAACAGGCGAGGGCGGTACACCGCCATGACCTGCATCAGCAGGGTGACTAGCGTGGCCGACTTGCCGGCGCCGGTCGGTCCGAACAACAGCAGATGGCCGTTCATGGCCCGGTCCAGCCGTGACAATGGATCAAAACTTAATGGCGAACCGCCGCGGTTGAACAGGGTGATGCCCGGGTGGCCGGTGCCGGTGCTGCGACCCCAGACGGGAACGAGGTTCGCCAGGTGCTGGGCGAACATCAGGCGCGTGTACCAGTTGCGCGTGTCGCGGGCCGGGTTGTAAGCCATCGGTAGCCAACGCAGGTAACTGTTGCAGGCGGCGACTTCATCGCCTTCGCGTACCGGTTGCAGCCCCGCACCCAGCAGCGCGTTGGCCAGGCTGACCGATCGCTGGTGCAATTGCTGCTCATCGTGACCGCGCACGTAAAACGCCAGGGTGCCCCGGTACAGCTTGTGCTGGCGGCCGATGATCGCGCGAGCCTCTTCGACATCCTGACGGGTCTGGGCCGAGGCCAAGTTTTCACCGATGGCTTTGCGGGTCAGGCGGTTCAACTGCTCCTCAAGTACATCCTGCGGTTTGACCACCAGGGTCAGGCTCATCACCGTGCCTTCGGGTAACTGGTCGAACAGCGCGTTCACCGCGTCGCCCTTACGGGTTTCGCCAGTGAGCTGACCAATCAGTGGGGCCCGGCGCAGCTTGTCCACCACCATGACCCGGTGGGGTTGTTCGTCGAAAAACCAGAGTCCGTGCTGCACATCCGAACGCGGTTCATTGAAGAACAGCCGCTCGGCAAAATCGTGATCAAAGGGCAGCTCCAGCGACTCACCGTCACCCGACTCCGGATAGGCCACACGGCGGTAGAACTCCTCGGGTGCTTCATTGGTGAGCGTGGGCGCCGGATTGAACCAGGGCAGCAGCCAGGCATACAGACCTCGGCCATCGACTCGCGTCGATTTCACCCCGCACGCCTGCAACGAAGCACCGATACGTTCGCAAGCCTGTTGCAGGGATTGCACCGGGGTGAGTCCCGTCTCCTCAGCGTCAGACTCAAGCCAGCGATAGATCACCAATCGCACCCGACGGTTGTTTCCTCGCCAGGGCAGGCGCGTGACTGCCTTATCTTCGAACAGGCCGCCGGGCTTGGAGATGGCTTTCAAATGTCGGCGAATAAGTTCCAGGTACGCTTCGGTGAAAACCGTGCCTCGGGCGCCGTCCTGAATATAGTCGGTGAGCCGGGTCAGGTAGGGGGTGAAGTCGTTGTCGTCCTGGCAGAAAAATTGCGCCACCCAAGGCGCTTGATCCAGCTCGTCAAAGCTATCCTGCAGGGCATCTTCGAGGGCGTCGCGGGCTGCCATTAGCCATTCGGGTTCGCGCCCTTCGGTGCCGATGGGCAGTAGCTCGAACACCGCACCCACAGAGCGATTGTCATCTAGTAGAAAACACTGCTCGGTTTCGAGGTATTCGACCCACGGCAGATGATCGGTGAAGCTGGGATTGTGCGCATAGAGCGCAGCTTCATCGGCCAGTGTGGCGCGGGGGCGCAATGGGTTGCGCCAGGCTTTCCATGCAGACGTGCAGTTGCCCGTATCGTCGCTACACATTACAGATCTTCCTGACGTTCACCCGGCATTGCGTACTGCACCCGTTGGTAAAATGGAAAGACGGTCGAGTATCCAGGCACTGGTGCCTGCTCGGTACCACTCAGATGCGGATACACGTACATCACCAAATCAGGATTGGGCAGGCGCGGGAACAGGTTGCGAATTTCATTCGCTGCTGTACGCGTGTACGGTTCTTGGAGCGAAGCGGAGAGATCTGTTTGAGCCAACGGGCGGCGCAACGGTTGCCGAGCATCCAACAGTTGCTGTTGTGTACCCTGTGAGCCGGCGCCGTTCCAGATATCCAGCATGGTTTGCTCGCCATGGGGCAGAAGCGTCTCCTTGTTGGTGGAACACCCCACAAGGACCCAGCAGAACACGCTAATCCAGGTCAGGCAGAGAGGCATGGTCTTTTTCATGGCGAACGCTCCGGCCCTTGGGCTCGTAGTCGATGGTAATCTCATGGTCGAGGTGCAGGGCGACTTGTGCTGCCGGTGGCACGTACACGGCAGCAAAGGCTTCGCCATACAGTTTGTTGACCCACTCGCGGATGTCGCTGACCCCACCACTGAGAATTGAATTCAGTGCGCTATTGCCACTGCTGCTGGTGACCCCGAGGGTACTGCCACCCGAACTGATCACGCTGCTGTTGTTCCGCTCATCCCCGAGTAAGGCGGCGACACCGGCGCCGGCCGCGGTGATCAGGCTCTGGCTGCCGAGGTACTGCTGGGCGTTCGAGCGGCGCTCGCCGGCAATGCAAGGAATGCCATACGGATCGGACAGGTAACCGAGCCCGCCACGGATCTTGTCGGTGTTCGAGCTCTGGGGGGTGGACGCAGTGCGGCTGGCTATCGCCTTCGGCTGAGGCACCGTGCGGATGGTGCCATCGGTAAACACAAAGGTAATTGACTCGACCTGTCCGCGTACGCAAGACAGGGTCCAGTCACCGGACGCCGTGCCGCTCATCACGGCCCCCGCGACGTCCGGCAGGTCGATGCCGTTGGCGGTCAGGTTCTCCGGACCGACCAGCACCTTGAAGGGATAGGGGTCATTCACGGTGCCGTCCACCGGGACTCGGCCGATCAGCGCGGTCATGGCGACCGAGCCCATCAGCGTGGCGTTTTCGGGAATGGTGTAGACCGGCTTCGCGCCTTCGGTACGATCAACGGATCGCGTCAGGTCGCGCTCACCCTTGGTAACTGCACGTAGCTGTTTCTGGCTGCGATCAATCGCGTTGTCTTTCAAGCCTTCCAGAGAGTTGAAAGCGGTAGGCAGGCTCAGTGCGGAGGAAGTCGTGGTTTTGCCTCTGGCGTCGGTGGACGGAGCATCCGAGGGTTCAATCCACTGCAGCGCATCATTGGTAGCGTGTCGCCCTTCGAACTGAGCGCCGTCGCCGGGCTCAAGCCCCAATCCAATCGGCATGTCCTTGCTTTTGCCAGCCAGCCCCGACAACTGTTCCTGCAATTGCGTCAGCAGGCCGCGAGCCTGACGACTGTCTTGTTCCGCTTTGAGTCGGGCCTCGTTGGCTTGGCGGCGGCCTTCGTCGACCTGCTGGGTCACACTGCCAAGCGCGGTCTGGATACGCGAATCGACACTGTTTTCCCGCTCGCGTAGGCGGTTGTTTTCCGTCTGCAGTGAGTCATTGTGTTTCTTCAAACCGAGCATGTCGCTGCGCATGGCCTTCACCTGGCCGACCAGGGTGGCGACCGTGTCGCGTGGGGTATCGCCCGCAATGCCGAGCGACTTGGCTTGCTCGGCGGATAATTGAATATTGCCCTGATCAACTGGGTGCTCTGGAGAAGGTGTGCTGCCACCCGGGACCCAGGTTTTCAGGATGATCAGCACCACGCCCAGCAGCGCAGCCGGTACCAGCCATTTGAGCAAGGCGTTAGCTTTCATCGTCAGCACCTCGCGCAACGGGCGGGAGCAGCACCGCTTGTTCGAGGCCGGCACCGCGAGTGACGAGGTAGGCGATCGTGGTGTCTTCGGCACTGCCGACCGGCCCGAGGAAAGCATGCTGGAAGGCCGCGGCGAACAGCTTGGCCTGAAGCCGGCGCGGATCGAGTTGCACCGTCGCTGGACCACGATTGCGCAACTTCACCGCCGTTACCCAGTAATCACCGAGTCGCCAGGCGGCGATGGGCGTGCTGGACACGTTTTCGGTCGGCAACAGGGACGGCAGTTTGGTGCGCAGCTTGAGCGGTACGCGGCGTACGCCGGGCAGGGACTCCACGGTGCGCAGCGGCGCGTACAGGCTTTGTGCGGCGTAGCGCGTCAACGCGACCGGGATCGGCGTGCTTTCTGGAACAGGGACGGTGCTAGACTCCGCCTCGGTAGCCTGCACCGGAGCATTCTTGAGAATACGCACGGGCTCCAGCGGTTGATCACCAGGCGTGGCCGCGATATCCAGCAGGATGATTTCGCCCGTCGCGACCGATTGCAATTGCAGTCGGGTCGGAGCAATGGCTTCCGACGCGCGCAGGTACAGCGTTCCGCCGGTAGATTGCACGCGCAGCTTGCCTGTCAGGGTTGAGGGCACACCGACTCGAACATCCTCATCGACAAAGACCACCCGCTCTTGATTGATCACCAATGGGACCGCGAGGGGGAGGCGCTCCCAGTGCATCAGTTCGACGGCCTGCGCTGCAGCTCCCCATAGCATCAGTGCGACGGTGAGTCCCAGGGTAGAAATCCGCTTCATGGCTCACCTCCAAGCAGGGAGATTTTTTGCGGCGTGCCCTGATAACAATCCAGTGCCAGCCCCCATTTATTGCGTTCGGGGTCCAGATCAAAACGCACCACGCGCAATGGATAACGCACCACCACCCGTTTCACCGGTTCGGCGGCGTAATATTCATCGGCATTGAGATCGAGCTTGACCAGCCAGCTATCGCGATCGAGTTGCTTGACCCTGAGTTCCGGATCTTCGCTGTATCCTCGGCCCAGAATTTCGTAGACGCCACGCACCCGCTGGCGCAGCTCGCCGGCGGCCTTACGGTACTCATAATCACCGTCGAGGAAGGCCTTGCAGGCGGGTGTCAGGTAGGACTGCAGGCCATAGATGGCGCGACGATAATCCTGCTCGCCATCCGAGGGCCAGCGGTTGAGCTGACCGAAGATGTACAGGGCAAAGGCATAGACATTCTCCGAGGGGATATCCCACCACTTGCGCGTGCTGCCCGAGCGCAGATCTGGCGGTACATGTACGGTCAGATCGGTCGGTGCCGAGCGCCAGCCATACCAGAGTCCGGCACAGAGCAGAGCAAGGATCACTACCGCCAGACGCAGGCTGAAGATGTGTGCCTGTTGGGCATCGACCTTGTTCCGAAATCGGCTCATGGCTGCCACCGTGACAGGGCAGGACGCAGCCGACGTGAACGGCGGACCGTCCAGGCACCGGAGTGGAGGATCAGACTGCCGCGACCCAAGCGCCAACGGCTGGCGAGCATCCATTCGAGTTTGCGGTACAACCAGGTCTCGGGGCGAGCCCGTTTGGCCCGGCGCAGTAGCGTGCCACCGGCCAATAACACCAGCGCCATGCCGGCGATCATGCCGGTCGGCGCTATGGCAATGGAAGCGGTGGCAATCGCTAGAGGGACGCCCAGCAGCAGGCCAATGACGGCGCCAGTGCCGAGTGCTACCCACATCTCATCATTGGTCAACCCTCGCAATACGGCGGGATCACGATTGAGTCGCTCTGGAAGAAAGACCAAGGTGCCGTCGGCAAGGCGTTCGATAGTGTCGTTCATACCGACCTCACAGAATGGCGGCCGCCTTGGTCAGGAACCAGATGATGATCACCACCAGCAGGGCACCGATGCCGACCACTGCACCCAAGTCCTTCCAGGTCTTTCGTTGGTTTTGCACGTCGGCGTACACGGTCAACGAGTGCCACGCCACCCCCAAGAAAGCGAGTAAGGCGATCAGCAGACCGAGCAGGATGCCGCCGTCGTAGGCATAGTTTTTGATCGTCTCGATCAACCCGGAGCCTTCGCCGCGCGAAGGGGCTTCCATGGTGGGGAGCTCGGCAAAAGCCAGGCTTGGGCCGAGCACCAGCAGCAGTCCGATCAAGCGCTGGCTCGCACGATCACGCAGGTTGTTTTTCAGAGGGGTAAAACACTTGAGCATGGCGGCGATCTCCTGGGTTAGGACAGGGTGAAGAACATCAAAACCAGCAAGGTGAGCAGCACGCGTGCGGCGCTGCCGCCGAAGGCTCCAAAGCGCACGCTGCCGCTCGCCCAACCCCGGTAAGCCGTCCACATCACCCAGGCGCACCACAGCAAGGTCAGGACGAGAACCAGGGACAGCCACAGCGTCGAACTGCTCTGCGGTGCGAAGCCGGCGGCGTTTTGGAACGCAGCGATCTGAACGTCAGTCATACTCATGGCGAGGGCTCCGCAATCGGAGTGTCGAGGCGGTAATCACCGACCAGTTCACTGGGGTCGCGGGGTTGCGCACGGGAGGGGTACAGATAGCTCTGCACCCCTTGGCGGATGCGCTGAATGTCCTGGGTCAGTCGGGGGTAGTCGAATCGATAGCGTTCGATTGGTTCAAGGGTACGGGCTGCCTCCGCTCGCGTCGCAAGGCGTTCGAGAGTGTCGAGTTGCTGCTGGACTAGGCTGAGCTGTTCCTGTTCCTGCTCATGAGTCGATGCGGCATAGCCGCTGACATGAGCGATGGCCAGTGAAAGGAATAACAAGCAGCGAAAGACGGTAGTCGACATGATGCTGGTCCATGTGGAGATGGCGCCAGCATCAAGATAGGGGTTGAATTACTCAGTATGAAACGCGAGATGGGATGTATCGCTTTTTTGGAGGCGAGCGGAAGAAACTTACTCACAGATACACGAGCAATCGATTGGGCGAAAAAGAGAGCACAGTCTAGCAATCCTTCCCCATTAGTAATGTGTTGCTCATAGGGCAATGAGTGAATTCACTTCTGCTTGAAACGCGTATGGGTGACGAAGAGTCAATCATCGCTTAGCATGAGGGCGTTCACTTCTCATTTCCCTAACCTGAAGGAAGTTTCACATGTCTCGTTTGGCTGAATTTCGCAAGCTTGAACAACAACTGGCTGAACAGCTCGCAGAGCTCGAGTCGATGAAAAGTGACTCCGGTCTGAAAAAAGAAATGGAATTTGAGAGCAAACTACGTGCGTTGCTTGGCGAGTACGGCTTCAGCTTGAAGAACATCATTGGCATCCTGGATCCAGAAGCTGGTCGTCGTACCTCGACACCAATAGCTGCCCCCGTAAAGGCAGTCCGTAAGGCTCGCGAAGTGAAGATTTACAAGAATCCAAACTCGGGTGAGGTGATCGAAACCAAAGGTGGAAATCATCGACAACTTAAAGAATGGAAAGTCGAGTTTGGCGCAGACGTTGTTGACTCGTGGCGTACTCAGTAAGATCGGTTTGATGATCAGGGGCCTGTAAAGGCCCTTTTTTATTGGTGAGAATTATAAGTCAAGAGTGCAAGTCTTGACCCAGTCCTGCACCAGTTTAATTGCTGGTTAGATCCTTGAATTCCGCCCAAATCTTGGAAGCCTACATTTCATCTGATGCTCTAATCCATAGTGGGAGTCGAGGACGACCTCTAGCAGCTTTATTTGCATCCGTATGGTGTGTCAGTTTTCGGCCGCTGGATAACTATCCTGGCATCGTGACATGTAAAAAAAAACTGGTTTTTCCGAATCAGAGATACTTCTTGAATGTCGTTGCCGTGATTGCCGTAATGATGCCGAGCATCACAGCACAAGGGAAAAACACAGCCATGGGATTGAGTGAAAAGGGTAGAGACAAGTAGATAACCCAGGGCACGATCAGCAGTGGTAACACGGCTCGTTTAGCTCGATGGTAGACAAAGCTACTTTCTCTCCCTGCGCCAAATTTACGTAGGTCCCGGCGTATCAGTCCATCGACAAAACCAGTGAATATGGCCAGCAGAAACAGGGGGATGGCCAGGACCAGAATGGTCAGGCGCACCACGAAGGTTAAGGTCACATACACTGCAGCCAGTACGAAATCCTCGATGCTCACGTATAGCTGATTGGTCCAACTCCAGAAGCCGTTGCCCTGGCTCGACACCCGAGCCTGCCGGGCAAAATCCGCAAAGCCAGTCTCGACCAGCAGCCACTGATTTAGAAAATCCAGTACTTGAACGATCGTTTGCCCGGGTTGTTGGAGGATGAGTGAAGCTTTGAAGTGCTCGCCGAGCCATCCCAATTCGCTATTCAACATGGCCTGGCTGTGTCGCCAACCCTGATCGCCCCAGAACAGTAGCAGACCTGCGAACTCGATGAGGATCGAGAACAGCAACGAGGCGATCAGCAATCCGATGATGCGGAGAACCAGGCTGATCGCCGAGATGATCAACCCCGGGCGCTGGACCGATTGTGGCGGCGTGTTCTGGACGGAAGTCGCCATCGTTCACTCCATTGCGCACTGCAGAGTTGAGTTGGGCACGACGTCTTCCGGATCGCTTTCTGTTGAGTCGAAACCTAGGTCAGGGTAGGGCTACCCCACCTGATCTAAATCGAAGTTTGTTGTTGGGCCGCCACCGCTTGCGCTCCACCACTGACCCGCCTGCGCGTTGTAGGCCGCCCGCATCCGTTGAGTGAGTTCCTGTAGGTCCTTGGGCATGGCGTCGTCGTTGGAGGGTTTTGGCAACGGCATGCGGACTTTCCAGAGCTGCCCACCGGCATGGAAGGAGAACATTTGCCCCTTGGGCAAACTGACGATATGAGCAGGCTCGATCAACGGCACACTGGTGCTGCTGACACGGTCCTGTGAGGACGAGGTGAAGTCCGTGTTGGCCTCCGGATCGGAGGTGTCGGTCGCACCCGACACCAGGGTCTTGGTCAGCACGTTAACCTTGGGTATCTGCTGGGTGAGCAGTTCAGCGGTGGCGGTTTCGCGCACGCGGAGCATCTGCAGGGTGTTGAAGTTGCCAATCACCTGGCCAGCTTTGGCGCGGTTGCCGATACGTGCTTCGATATCGCTGAGGGTCTGGGTGTAGGCGGTTACCTGGATACCGGCGCCGCCACCTTTGTTGATCAGGGGGATGAACTCATCGCCCATCAATTCGTTGAACTCATCAGCGTGCAGGTTGATCGGCAGCTTGTCACTGCTGCTGCCTGATGGGGGCAGGCCATGGTCAATGCCGTGTTTGTAGATGTGGCCCGCGACCGAGACCAAATCAGCAAACATGGAGTTGCCCACAGCGGCTGCGACTTCGGCGTCGGTCAGCGCATCCAGGCCGATGTAGACGATGCCGCGTTTGCGAATGATCTGCATCCAGTCGAATATTGGTCGCGGGTCATCTAGGTCGGTGTAGTTGGGGGCCAGCAGTTGGGCGGTCTTGCCGGTGGTGAGTTTCTCCAGCAGCGGCAGCAGCGAAGCAACGATTTTGTCGAAGTAGGTGCGGTCGTAACGTACTGCCGAGCGCAGTCCATCCAGCACCGGATCGAATACCCGTTTCACCGCCAGGTACTGTTCGATGGCCACCACACGCTTTTCGCGTCCCACCATATGCCGGGGAATGTTCTTCTCAGTGAGTTTGCCTTCCAGTTGGACGATCACTTCCCAGGCTTTCGGATCGGTTTTGGTGAAAAACTGCTGAGCGTATTCGACGAACAGCGCGTCGATATTGACCACATGTCGCTGGATCTGCAGGTAGTCCGGACGCCGGCCGAGCTCGATCAGGGCACGGGCGATGATATTGACGAAGCGCCAGGCGAACTCACGGAAGGCCGCAGAGTTACCTTCACCACTGAGCTGCCCGGCGATGCGTGACGCCACTTCCGAAATGCGTCCGAAACGTCCCACCGCGTTGTAGCGCGCGGAGATCTCCGGCCAGCCCAGATGGAAAACATAGAATTCCTTTTCCCGACCGGCCCGTTTGGCTTCGACATACATCCGCTTGAGCAAGTCAGCATCGCCTTTCGGATCGAAGACGATGACTACCTCATGTTCGATGCGATGAATGTCCTGGGTGATGTACACCTCGGCGAGTCGCGTCTTGCCGACACGGGTAGTGCCGAGCACCAGGGTGTGTCCGACCCGTTCGCCCAGCGGCAGACTGATTTCCGTTTCGTCGGGCTCGACCCCATGCAACAGCGGCGAACCACCGACGGGGGGCAAAGGGCGCAACGGATTGAACGCGCTATCCCAGGCGGTGACACGGGCCAATGCCGAGAGTAGAAACGGTGCATGTTCCAGGCGCCGTTCGAGTCCACGGGCCAGGCGGTAACAGGTCGGTTGGTCGACATAGTGAGCGACCGCCGGGTCTTGAGCTTCGACCAAGCGCTGGGTGTGCAGACGGCTCCAGCGAAAGCCGCGCCCCATGAACAGACGCTTTCGGCTGATCGGAATCTGGCGACTTGTTAGTTCGTAGCGGGGCGGCCGGCGGATATTGCGCCGATAACGCAGCACCTCCCAAGCTTGTCGCAGCCGGATAAGGCCGAACAGGGCATAGGATAGCGCTGCAACCAGACCGATCTCGGGTGACAGGGCTACAGCCCAGGGCGAGTACACGCACAACACCGCGGCAGCGATACAGATTGCTACGGTATACAGCTCCACCGCTGGCCGGAGCTTGGACTCCATCGCATGTTCGGCCATGACCTGGACTCACTGTTCCAGTGAAATGGCAGTGATCAAGACGGGATAGTGCTCAATCTGCAGGCGGATGGCGATGTCGTTGCCGTTGACCGGCAGGATGGTGATGCCCGGAGCGGCTGCTCGAATCCGGGCCAGGGCTTCATTATCGGCCACTTCAACGGCGAGGCCAGCCGCGCCCATTTCCTGCAGTTCAGCAGCGCGTTGACGCAGCCAAGTCAGCGACTGGGAATCGTCACCGACCAGAAAAAATGGCCGTAAGCCAGGCATGTTTAGAGCGCGAGACGTGATCTGGCCGGGGCTCAAGTGGGAGCTGCGGATGGGCAGTATCCAGGCTTCATCGGCAACCGTGGACAGGTCCGCATGCATGGCCCAATCAGGCTGGGTTCTGTTTATTGACTGCCTGGCAGCTTGAAAATGCGGGCGGATCAAGTCGTTAGGCTGATCCTCGGCTACGGTCAGTTCCGGCAGGGCGAAAGTCGCCAGGAGCAGGATGAAGTAGCAGGTAAGGGGTATTCGCTTCATGGTGGTGTGCTCTGTTTGAAGGAGACCTGCAGTCGTTCGAGTTTTCGGGAAAAGCCGGCGCGGTAACGCGCGGCCGGCGTTCCTCCTGCCGGGCGGTGATAGCGTCCGGCAGCTAACACCCAATCACCTGTAGCGGCGTGATGCTCCTGCAACAGCGCGGCGGTCACGGCGAGATTTCGGTAGGGATCAAGGGCTTCGCAAGGGCTGGAAAAGCGGTATCCGTGGTAACCCAGGTTGGTTTGCCCGAGACCGACGTCGACCCGCTTGGCGTCATGTCGGGCGAGGGCCTGAAGCAAGGCGTGACAGGCGGCCTGGCGAGCGGCGAAGCGGTAGGGTGTTCCGGCGATGTTCAGGGTCCAAGGCCAGGGCCGCAGTCGACCACGGACGTGGATACCACTCTCCTGCAAAGCAATCGCGAACAGCACCGTCGAAGGGATGTCGGCATCATGCGCCGCCAGTTGGTAGGCCGGAGGCGGCAGTTCGTCAGCCTGGACGGCGAGCAGCATGAGCAGGAGCGCAATACCACTCAGTTGAGGCGTTGCCATTGTCCATTTACCTGTTGGAATGTGGCGGGCAATGGTCCCGGGGCACCCAGGCTGAACCAGCGGCCACGGTCATGGTTCAGGGTGATCTGCTGGCGTTGGACCTTGGTCGGATCGATGCCGGCTTGCCGAGCCCAGCTACGGACGCGTTCATCCTCGCCATGGCTGCCCACCAGGTAGATATCGAACGCAGTGTCACTGCTTTGTAGACGCTGTGCTTCAACGGTGCACGCTGGGCAGTGGTCCTCCACAAATAGAGACTGGCGCGGCAAGACCGATGAGCTAGCACGGGATGGGGATGCCATGCCCTGGATCGGCAGCAGCCCGGGAAACAGCTTGTCCCAGGCGGCGGTGTAAGCGTTTTGATAGGCCAATTCGCGCTCGGCGCGCTTGGCTTCCAGCGCTACCTGTAATTCGGCATAGCGCTGGCGTTCCTGGTCGGTCTGGGCCTCGACCCCGAGCGCGGTCAACGGATCGAGGTTCGGGCTCCAGAAACCGCGCGGGCCGACTTGGATCTGTTCGAAGCGCGTCCACTCCTGCTCCGTCAGACCCCAGCTCGCCGCCTGTTCAGAGTCAGAGCGCCCCAGGGGAGCGGACTGCGTGTCCTGGATCCGTGATTGTGTCGCGACGGGGTTGCCCACCGCAGCGCCCATGGCCAGTAGCGAAGCGAGACAGACAACGGTGGGCAGTAGCGCTCTGTTCATGATCACTACTCAAGGGAGGTGCACGGTCTGATCTGGCTGAGCGGCCACCGCGAAGATGGCTGAGTTCGGCTCCAGTATTTTCAGGCGCCAAGCCCCTTGCTGCTCACCACTATGTAGCAGCCGGACATCCGTGAGCGAGCGACTGTCATGAGGTGCGACCGCCAGAAAGCGCTCACCACCGCGGTACTCGACACTCAATACTGAAAACGGTGGCGAGAGCGGGGGGGGGTTGGGGCGAGCGGTCTTTTTCGGTTTGGTCGCAGAAGGCGTCGGCGATGGGGGTGATGGCTGGGTCTGGTGCTCCAGGAGCTGCTGCTCGACCTGTTCAAGGCGTGCGCGCAGCGCTGTCAGGTCTGCCTGGGTGGCGCGGGCTGCGAGACCATCACGCAGTTCCTGTATCTCTTGCGCCCACTGATCCAACATCGGATCGAGGGTATTGGCCTGTTGCTCACCAGTATCGACCATCTGCATCAGGTCTTTAAGCGCGTACTGCAGCTTCTCCTGGGCATCCTTGAGGGCGCTTGAATCGTGTTGCAGGGTGTCCAGGGTTTGTAGGTGTTGGGTGTTCGTGCTCTGCAGTTCGGCCACGCGTTGATACTGGTTATACAAACCACCACTCAGGCCGGCGACCGCCAAGCAAAGTAGCCCAATGATGAGGGTTTGAAACGTCGAGGCTCTCATGGGCGTGCCTCCAACTGATGGGGCGAGACGGGTGTGATCAGCGCGACGCCGGCCTCCGTTTTCTGCTGTTCGAAGCAGACTGAACGGCTGACTTCGTCGGTCGTGAGTTGCCAGGCGGGGCCAGCGAGCACTTGGAGCGCGCGGCGCAAAGAGATCGGGCCGAGCCGGTAATGGGCCGCGGGCAGGGGCCGAGTAAACAGCACCCTCACCGACGCGGTAACGGGGCAGAGCGCATAGCCCGAGCGCTGCAATACGTAATGCAACGCATCCTGCACTGAAGGGTTCAGGCTGGACGGGATGCTCACGTCAATGATTTGGGCAAGAAGATCGCGTTGTTCCGTGGTGGGCTCGGTGCTGACCAGCGTGTAGCGGCCATAACGAAGCTCTGCCGGATGGCTTTCTTCGGCTATGCCCTTCGAGTGCTGGGCCCGATTGGAGTAACTGTCGATCTCTGGATTGGTCGGCAAAGGGTCGGGGATTTGCGCGGTGCAGGCGCTCAACAAACCCAGCAGGCAGACAGGCGTGAAAAAACGCTCCATGGAAAAAACCTCATGTCAGATTCAGTGCAGAACCTGACATGAGGTGAAGGAGCGATTCAGTGAGAAAGTTGATTCAAGGTGGGTCGTGTTAACGCTGAACACGTTGCTATTCATCGAAAATGGCGAGCCCATCCAAGACGGCAGCGTCGGGGTCGAAGATCAACAATCGCACATCCGCCAATGCCGCCAAATACAGTACGTTGACCAAAGTTTCCGGTGTGCCTGCGTCGAGTTGTTCTTGTCTCAAGCTCGAATAACGATTGCCCTCAATGTTCAGCAAGTTCTCGTCCGTCCATGGCGTGCCGATCAGTTTGCAACCGATACCGCAGCAATCTGGCAGCGTAAAAAGCTCGAACAAGAGGCCGGTTTGCCTCGGAACGAAGTGACTGACCCACTCCTGCAGATAAAGCATCGCTTCTTCGGGAAGGTGCGCGGTACTGATTTCCCAGACTCGACTGTAGTGTCCTGTTTCGAAGCTCAAGTGATGGACCATGGCTTGGGCCTCTTCCAGGGAGTACAGATCACCGAGGTGATGCCGCTCGTTGAGCATTTCGCCCATCACAGCGTAGATCACTTGGCGCACTAGCCCGCTGGACTGACAGCGTTCATCCAAATTATCCGGAATGGAGTGGCCTTCGCTGATCACGGCGAAATCGTCATTGAACAGGCAGGGGAACAGTTCCAGCTCGTCGTCGGACAGATGGGCTTGTGCATCATGCACTGGTCGAAAGCAGGGAGGGCAGTCGTCTTCGTAGATGATCAGTAGCAGCCGATCGATATGAAGGTTGTCGTAACTGCGAGCAAATGGGTTTGAGGCCGCCAGCAGGGCTGCAGCTTGGTGTGTGGGGTTCATGAAGGTTCTCCAGAATGAAAATGAACAAGGCGCCCGAAGACGCCTGTGAGGGTTAAAGCCAGCCATGTTCGGCAAGGGAGAGAGGACGACCTTCACCGACGATGAAGTGATCCAGTACGCGCACTTCGACCAAGGCCAAGGCCTCCTTCAACCGTGCGGTCAAGATGCGATCCGCCTGGCTGGGTTCCGTACAACCTGAGGGGTGGTTGTGAACAAAAATGGCGGCCGCGGCGTTATGCGCTAGGGAGCGCTTAACGACTTGGCGGGGGTAAACGCTGGCACCATCAATGCTGCCGTGAAAGAGGACTTCGAACGCCAACACCCGGTGTTTGGCATCGAGAAATATCACACCGAAGACTTCATGCTCTTGTTGCACAAGGTGCAGTTTTAGGTATGAAGCCACGGCGTCAGGCGACGTCAGGTTAGGGCCGCGGGCGAACAGCCGACGATCCAGAATATGCAGTGCTTCGTCGATCACCTGGTTTTCTTGGACAATGCGATCAGCCTCGAAATCCGAGGTCTCAATCAGTGTGAGTTGGGTGCTCATGGTGGTACCTCCGAAGGGAACAATCAGGGGTACACGCCCGAGGGGAGTGGTGTCCCCGAGGTGGGTGTGGAGTCGCGGGCGTTAGCAGATGGCGCGCTGTTTACAGTCGCGTGAATCGGTGGCGTTGACCGTGTAGGGGCGAACTACAACCGTCGCAGGGCAATGGGGAAAAAGCTTTTATTCCCCAGCCAGTTTCGGGATCGAAGTCGGCACTGATGGGCATTAACCGAACCAGTTCTCGATGGATGCCGGCGATGCGTTTCTCAATTTCATCCGTCGTGTAATAGAGCGATAACGTGCTGTAATCCTCGTAAGCAGTAGCAAACAGGCAGTCGTCGCAAAGCCAGAAGGATTCCATGTCGTTCTCCTGTGCTATTGAAGAAAAGGCGCTCGAGGGAGCGCCTTTATGTGGAACATTGTTGACTGTTCAGGCGGACTGAACGGTACGGGTGGCATCACGGCGGGCCGTGTGGGGAGTGGGTAAAGATTCAGGTTCGACCTGAGCCTCTGTTGGTTCGTCGGTCCCCTCAGCTTCGGCCTCAGCCGATATTGGAGATGGCTCACTGGTGGGCGCTTGCTCAGCAGGTGCTGTTGCTTCCTGCCTGGCGCGCGCTTTGTATTCGAACGTGCCGTTGACCTTGATCCAGTCGATGAACAGCAAACGACCTTTCAGACTGGCGCCTGGTTGGCCTTGTTTATCGCCTTTCTCGTAGAGAAACGGATCAATCCATAGATCGCCGATACGGAACGACAGCAAGACCTTTTTCTCGGCGTTGACAGCGTCCATGTAGAGACGAATCAAACGTTCAGCTTCGCCTCCAGCGACCTTGCAGTCGAAGCGGGTGTACTCCACGGCATCGGTGGCACCGTGCAGGGCGGCGATATCGCAGGCCATGAATGGCTGGCCGCGGCGGACTTGTACTTCACGAACACGGTTGAGGTAACCGATACCGGTGGTGTGCAGATTGAAGTAAGTGGTCGCTTCTTGGGATTGGTTGGCGTGGGCCATGGTGGTTCTCCTGTTTCAAGGGAAAACGGCGACGCACAGGCCCTGACGGGGAAGTGAGCCCCCGTCAGGGTGGGTAAGGTGAAGTCGAGCGATGAACGACTCGCCACCGGCAAGCCGATGACGATCAGAACGATGCGTCTGGGGAATAGCTGTGCAGCAGAAAACCGTCTGAGGTGGTGATCCGCAGGCATGGGGTAGTGGGCATTCATCACCGCTGATGCGGTAACCGCGCGAGCTTCCGAACGCTGATCGCACTTGGGTAAACCACCACGAACGTGGCGTAGCCTTGAAGGTTCTGGCTACCTGGGCTGGGCTGTCAACGACAGCGAACCACGCCCTTGGTATAAGCCTGTCATAGGGGAGCGTCAAGACGCTGCAACCGGATTTTTTAAGGCCGGAATACAATGGCAGTCACTGGATTGAAGAAAGTGAAGAGCGGGCCTGGCGGGGTGCCAGGCGAGGAACAGAAAAGCCACCTTTGGCGGTCTTACGCAGTCGACAAGCTCCTCGCAAAACTTGGTTTAACTGCGCCATGATTCGCCAACCGACCCTTGTCGTGGCCTGGGTCGGAAGCTGCTGGCACGCATCCGCGCACAAAGGGTGCCCAGTGTTTCCCCGGCGGGCTCCGGGACTGAATACGATCGTCGAAGCGGATGACCGCTATTGCCTGGCAGAGGCAACAGTGGTCATCCGCCACCACAATCAGGTCGAGCACAAAATGGGAGTGAAATTCCGCAGAAGAGAAGGCTCCGAACTCTAGGAGTCCGACCGAGCTGCCCGGAGCGAATCGGTCTTGGGTCGCCGTTGGCGGTGATCCTGAGGCACTACAGCAGAGAGGGTGGGACGACGTCAAGACAGAGGGCGTCCCTCAGAGCCCCCTATATCGAATGCGAGCGAAGGAGCTCACTTGTTGGCGAGATGAGCGGCTAATTGTTCGACGGTTGCCAAGATATAGGCACGGTCGCTTTCTTTCAGTCCACTCAGCAGACCTGCGATCATCTGGCCCTGGTCATTGGGACGATTGCTCGACTCCGTCAGCAGTTCATCCATTCGGCAGTCGAAAATGTCCGCCAACTGCATCAGCTTGACCACGGAAAGCTCCACTACACCCCGCTCCAGGCGCGATATGGCTTCACTGCCGATCCCCATGCGCTCAGCCACCTCTTCCTGGGTCAGATTACGCTTGGTCCGGTGTTTCGCGATCATGCGCCCGATTTGGGCTTGGGTTGGATGTTTATGTGCCAAGTGATGAGTTCTCCAGTTCAACCCGAATGGTTGAGCAAAGACCCATTGACATGAACATCCTTAACGGTTGAGTATCGACTTGTTGGGTTGCTATATTGGCTGAAATCGCTGTGTAATGCGACGTGGGTTCTATTCCTCCAGGAATCAGAGTCCAGGGTGGCCCGTGAGAATGAATGGTCTGATAGGGCCAAGCTGAGGAATGGTTGAGCATGGAAGAGCAGAGCGAGAACGTCATGGATCTGATCTGGGATCGAACACTGGAGCTGTTCATCAAGATTCATGATTGCCCTGATAACCACGAACACTTCGACAGCCTTGTCCGTTGGCTCAACGAAAATCCTGCTCACCTGAAAGCGTTCAACGAACTAGGGCAGATATGGATTTCGACAGGCATCGCCTTGGCGCGTGAAATTGGACAACCACTCAGCGACTTAGAGAGGTATCAGCCGCCGTTGATGATGCACTGACCAGTACATCGCCTCCAATATTCATGTTGATCTTCAATGGCGCGTCATGGGCGACACGAATCTTTTCTGATGGGCACAGTGCCTTTGCAGTCTGGGTAGTGGGAGCACGACCAAAATGGCCCTGATTTCCCCTTTCGTCTGAGTGTTGAGGCATTGCATATGGGGCACGCTGGACCGGCTTCGACAGGTACCGCCAAGGTGAGCGTTCCGCAGTGTTCGACCAATTGCGCAATCCAAGTCGCCTGCTTGGCGACGAACGCATCCAGGGTCAGACGTCCCACTTCGATTTCGTCCAGAGCCTGTTCCCAGATCGCGGTCATACCCGGATCCGCGACCGCAGCAGGTACCGCCTCGATCAGGGTACGGGCCGCTGCGGAGGCCATCAAGGCGCGTTTTTTCTTCAGCAAATAACCGCGATCAATCAACGCCTTGATGATACCGGCTCGCGTGGCTTCGGTGCCGATACCGGTGGTGTCCCGAAGTTTTTGTTTCAGGCGTGGGTCGTTGACCAGCTTGGCCACATTTTTCATGGCCTTGATCAGATCGCCCTCAGTGAGTGGTTTGGGAGCGGCAGTGCGCATGGACTTGAGTTCGACGTCGTCCACTGCGCACTGAGTACCTTGTTGTAAGTCTGGTAAGACTTGAGACTTTTGACTGGGCGCATCGTCCTCGGTGTTGTCGGAGAGCAAGCCTTTCCAGCCCTGGACCAGGATCTGTTTGCCAACAGCGGTCAATCGTTCTTCGCCACACTTCAGTTCGACCTGGGTCCGATCAAACTCATGATGCGGAAGAAATTGCGCGAGGTAGTGGCTACGAATCAGTTCGTAGACTTGGCGTTCTTGTTCGGACATCCGCGCCAGGTTCGCCGGCTCGATGGTGGGGATGATGCCGTGATGCGCTGTGACCTTGGCATCGTTCCACGCACGGGAGTGCAGTAATCGATCGAGTCCTCCCAGTGCGGGCAGCAGTGCGGGATCTGTTTTGAACAGGGCATCGAATACCGCGGGTACCTCGTCGAACATACTCTCAGGCAAATATCGGCAATCGCTGCGCGGGTAGGTGGTGGCTTTGTGGGTTTCATACAGAGCCTGGACGATGTTCAGGGTTTCCTGAACGCCGAGTCCCAGCTTGCGTGAGCAGACTTCTTGCAGTGTGCTCAGGTCTAAGGGCAGGGGCGGCGGTTCTCGGGAATGCTCAGTCTGCAGCGAGAGTACTGTGGCGGTCTTACTGCTAGAGATCGCTTGGACCGCGTGATGGGCAAGCGCCTGCTGCAGGCAACGACCGGCCTCATCTCGTCCTGAGCTTGGTGGTAACCACGATGCGATGAATGGTTGCCCCATTGAGGACAGGTGCACATCCACGTCCCAGTAGGGTACCGAGACGAAGCTGGCAATCGCGCGATCCCGATCGACTACCAGACGTAAAGTGGGTGTCTGGACGCGTCCAACCGACAATACGCCGTCGTAGCCCGCCCGCCGTCCGAGGAGGGTAAACAAGCGACTAAGGTTCATACCAATCAGCCAGTCGGCGCGGCTGCGGGCGAGGGCTGAATGATAGAGCGGGAAGGTCTCCTGGCCGGACTTCAGCGAGGACAATGCTTTGCGAATCGACGCCTCGTTGAGTGCGGATAACCAGAGGCGCTGAACGGGGCCTCGATACTTGCAGAGCTCCAGTAACTCGCGGGCAATCATTTCACCTTCGCGATCGGCGTCGGTGGCGATAACGACGGTGGAGGCTTCGCTGAGCAGGTGTTTGATGATTTTGAACTGCGCGGCAGTCTTGGGTTTGACCTCAACCTGCCACTGCGTGGGAATGATCGGTAGATGATCCAACGACCAGGATTTGTACTGATCGCCATAGGCTTCAGGTGGGGCTGTCTCGAGCAGATGTCCGATACACCAGGTGACGGTTGAATCGGTGCCGATCAGGCAACCATCACCGCGTCGAGTGGCTCCGAGAACCTTGGCGATGTCACGACCTTGGGAAGGTTTCTCGCAGAGGAAGAGACGCATGGAACTACTCCGGATTGAGTTCGGAGCAGCGTTGTTGGAAACAGCCGTTGCGAGATATGAGAAACCTGAATGGCAGGTTCCTCATATTAGTCGGTGAGGACGGGCATAAATGGTCCGAGGCCGCTAGCCGATTGTAGCGTGGACGATAGTGTGGATCTTCACGAGCAGCGAGTAATAACAACCAGCAACTTCGCGCAAAGGCGCAATTTTTATGCCTGAAGTCAGTCCGTAGATGGCTGTCCTCTGCGCTTTCGGGGTTTGGACGTAGCTGAACTGGCCTGCTCTGTATTTTGCCCGACGTGCGTCGCAGATGCCGCCGGTTCACTGGAGCGTTCCCGCATGACCACACTGTGCACCCGGTGAGGCAGGATGCCGACTCGACGGGCCTCGATCTTGAAGGTCACCCGCGCATTGTCATCGCTGTCCTCCCACTCATCGCGCACGGTGCGGCCTTCGACCAATACGCGCATACCTTTCCGATACAGCGTGCTCCAGTGTTCAGCCTCGCGGTGCCAGAGCTCAACCGGCGCCCAATAGCCGCCTCGATCTTCATAGCTGCCATCGCGTGGCACGGGGTTGTCGAAGTACACATTCAGCCTTAGCAAACGCCGTGGCTCGTCATTACCTGACGGAAATTCCTGGAACTCTGGCGCACTGCCGATATTGCCTTCGCCGACAAAAAAAGTACTCATCGTCATTTCTCCACTGCTGGTGTGAATTGGCGCAGCAGCCGTTCGGCACTGGCCATTTTGATCGCGCAGGTCGAGGCCTGGCGGTAGAGCGAATGCACCACACTCATCTGTAGATTCAGTGCGATGCGATTGCATTCGAAACGGCGCAATCCCTCGCGTACTACCTGCGTCAGGGCTTTGTTGGAGATCTGGCGTTCCCAGACCGCCACCCCCATACGGGTGAAGTCACGGGTGCGCCAACGCAAAAAGGTGCTGCCAGCGCTGGTGTTCTGCAGCACCAATCGGATACCCAGCAGTGAGTAAGGGGGCTGTCCGGCTTGCTGCACCACAGCCTCCATCAAGTCACATAACTGCGCCTCGATTTCCCTCGCCATCTGCGCCAGCTGCTCCAACTCCCCCTTACCCTTAAAAGGTTTTAAAAGGCCTTTTAGGGAGGCAGCGTGTTCGAGCTGCCGATAAGCATCCGGTGTCAACGCTTCGAAGGGCATTGGTTGAATCGGGATCATGGGATTCATGCTTCGTCCTCCGGCTCATCCACTGTCGCAGATGGCTCTCCGGCTTCCTCTGCCAACGCGTCAGCATCATCCACTGCTACCGCACCACGACGAATGATTGGCGGCGCGAACTGGGAGCGACGAATACCTTCAAGGATGTCCATCGGGGGCAAACCCAGTTTCTCAATGGCCGCAATGGCACGGGCGTTGTTCGCCGCCATGTCGTCGCGGGTGACGCCAGCATGCCGATAGCGTTGCGCTTGGCCGAACAGGCTGCGCAGCAGATGGGCACCGTCGTCGATCCAGGCTTCCATGTCTCTGCGACCGATCAAGGCTGTGTGATGGGCCAATAGGGTACGACGCACCAGGGTGTCGTAATCGGTCAGCAGGTAGACCGCCAGAAAACCCAGCTGGCTGCCGATATACAACGGAAAGGTCACGGGGTGGATATTGAGGTTGTCGCCCATATCGATCTGCGTCGGCAGGTCTTGTCTGATCCGATCCAGCTGTTGGGTCAGTTCCAGCATTCCGATCTTGGCTTGCGTCAGTTTTTCTTCGAGTTGCACGATGGCCCAGTCGGCATAGGGATCGTCCTGGGCCGCGGTTTGTTTGATCAGGTTGGTGGCACTGATGTAACCGGCCATGCCCATGATCGAGTGGACGCCTTCGCGTGCGGTCCGACCTTGCCAGATACGGGCGGCGTGGTGAGTGTGCAGGGTCAGGGTAATGCTGCTGCGCAATGAACCCAGATTGAGTTGATAGTGATCGGCCATGGTGATGTCCTCGCATTCGCTTGGAGGGGAACGTTGCGACAGATGAGGGGTAAAGACAGCCAAAAAGCTGAATGCGGTCTGTTCGGTTTGGTTTAAGAGTGCTAACTATGTAGACGTCAGTAGATTTGATGCCAGTGGCATCAAATCTACTGACGTCCACCGCGTTTGCCACGCAGTTGGCGTAGCTCATTCAGGCACGCTAGTGCGAGGGCGGATGCGGGTTCGCCCTGTTGTCGAGTTGATCGCGAGGTGGCCGGTAGGGGCGGTTCTGCAATGGGTAAAGGTTCTGCCTGACCTGCCCAAGGACGAAAATCGCCTTTCAGCGCACGCTGGATTAGACCCATCAGATAGGCCGCTGGCTTGCGGATTCCACCGGCCGCACAGCGTGCCCCCGCTTCGTTGAGCACCGCCTGCCGATCCGCTGGTTTAAGTTTGTTCAACGCCACGGTGACGGCCTGATGCTCGCTTGGGCTCAGGTGCAGTGGGGTGGGCCAGAGCAGGTTATCCACCGCCGGGGTCGCGCGCGGTACAGTACAAATACTTTCTTTTAATACAGTACAGGCGGCGTTCGGATTCCGAACGGTGCCGGAAACGCTGGTGTTCAAGCCTGGTTCGGATTCCGAACGAAGGTCTGCACGATTCCGAACGCGGTGATCGCCACCCCGTTCGGAGTCGCGTAACGCGTCAGCGGTTGCCCGATCCAATCCTTGCTGTGTCCAATGTTCTCCCCAACTGTCGAGCCGCGTCGGTAACCGATCCCGATCGATATTCGTGTCCTGGCGGACCTCCTCCACTACGTGCTGGGCGACAATACGCACCGCTTTGGTGGCATGAGCGAGGGCATGTCCGACCAGCTCCAGGTAATCCTGATCCAGTTCCATGGCCTCTGCGGGGGTTAACGGCTCATCGTGTAGAACATACAGAGAACCTTGATGACGTCCGCTGATCTGATCGCGGGCGCGACTCACCAAGCTGAGCCAGCGGGTCAGTCTGAGCATCGTCAAGACGCGGGCGATGGTTTCACGGGAAGCTGATGCACCGTAGGGCACGCTCGAAAGGTACGGCTGCAAATCTTCATAGCGCGGCGTGACCACGCCCTGGTCTTGCAACATGAGTCGAAATACTTGCCAGGCATTACGTTCCAACGGAGTCAACCGACTATCCAGCAGCAGTCGACGCGGCACGACTTCGTGTGATTGACCACTGAACAGAAAACCAGCTTGCAGAGCCTTGTAAGAGGGCTGTTCAGTGGTAGGGCGTGCTGGCCAGCGTTCACTCAGCTGTTGGGTGCATTGCTGCAGGACACGCTGCCAGCGACTGGAAGGGGCGGTGTTCATATTTCGTTGCTGTAATGGTCGATCTGCTGCCACACGATGGTCAAGCTGATCTGTTGTTCTTCGGCCAGCATCATCATGGCGTCGAGCTGATCCTCGGTACCGTCCTGCGCGCGTAGCTGGCACCATCGCTGCCAGAGCGCATGTTCCTGGGCTTCGCTCAAATGCTGAGGACGGCCCTTACGGGTTTCTATCTTGAGCAGGCGTCGACGCAGGGCGGTTTCCGAATGCGCCAAGCCGAAGCAGCGATACATGATGGTGCTGCTGGCGCCCAGCTTGAGCGCTCGATTGATCAGCCGTTCGTTCTGCTCGTCGCGTTCGGCTTGCTCGATCAACCGATGTAGCACCGGCGAGTCAATCTTGACCTCAACCCAAGGTACAGTGGCATGGGCCAGGCGCGACAGCGTGGTGGGCGGTAAGGATTGCAACAGGTAGATGTCGTCCTCACCCAAGCCGAGTGCTTTGCAGCGATGCAGGTTACCCAGGCGCAACTCGTGAAGGACCTGGGTCAGCATGGCCTGGTTGAGCACATTGAAGGATAAGCTCATGGCAATTCCTTCGGTGAGTTGACTTCATGGGGAAGCGTTAAGTCGACCAGGCGACGGGCTAGGCGGATCAGGCGATACAGTTTGATGAGCAAGCCGTCGGGCAGTCGCTCCAGTCCCACATCCACGGCGGGACGATCTGTCAGCGGGATTTGGTAGACCCCCAACAACAACTGGCCGAACAGGGCTGAGGGCAGTTGCTTGCGGTCTTCCCAGTTAACGTCGTCTTGAGCGCGTAGCAGGGCCAGGAGCAGTAGGTGAACGCCGGTCGCGCGAGGCGCTGCAAGATCAAGTGGCTCGATGTTGAGGGCAAAACCCAAGCCATGCGTCTGATCGATGATGCTCTCGGGATGTCCGGCATAGGTCGCCATTTCCCGCGCCAGTCCGGCAATGGCTAAACGCAGTTCTTCGGGGCTATCCAGTGTGGGTGCGATGATCCAGATGTCGTCGATCGCGCATGCCTCGACGGTCGGTGCTGTATCGATTGAGATCTCGCGCTCGATCTGTTCACGAATCTGTTGAACACGTGACGGAGGGCTGACCTCTGAAACGACATTCGTTTCGTGCGGTGTGAGCCGTTCCTCTCGCGCTGTTTCGGTCAGGGACTTGGTCTCAGTTGATTTGGGATGAGGATCGGAGGAGAGAGGTTCTGCCGCGGCTTCATTAACGCTCGGCAGAGGGGTGTTCTCTGAGGGCGTGGTGATGACAATGCCAGGCGTCGAGATGACTCGTTGGGTATCGCTCAGCTCCAGGGCCAACATACGGTAGGACTGTCCGAGTAAACGGCTCATGCGTTCAAGCAGTTCATCCTGGAGCTGCTCAAGATCGAATGACTCGGGGTCGGTGTCAAAGTCGCCCAGGGTATCGAGCCAAAACTCGGCGAACGCAACAGTGACGGTTGGATAATGGTTCCAGGTTCGTTCGGCCTGGCTACGCAGACCGATTAGTCGTTCGATCTGTGGTTTACCCAATCCGGCATACAGGGTTTGTGGAATGGCGGGCAGTACGTGTTCAAGGGTGTCCAACATGCGGCTGATGTGTGATTGCGAAATCGGATAGCCTCCAGCGGCAAGACGTCGTGCCAGCTCACGTTGTGATAGCACAGCTCCCTCTCGTTCGAGCATGGCTTTGAGTTTGGCTACCGCCAGAGCCCGTTCGATGAACGTGAGTTGGCCATGTAGATCGCTTTCAGCCAGATGGCCGAGTAGGGCGGTGATTTCATTGCTCCAAGGCCGGAACAGGCAATGAATGCGAAAGAAGCGCTCGTCGCGGGTTTCCTGCCACAGCTCGCCGAGAATCGCCAATCGCGTATTACCGCCGTTGCGGATGATGAAATAGGTTTCTCCGGGGCGGCGGGTAATCGGTGGCGGTTGATCCAGCCCGCGTTCACGGATCGAAGCTTTGATATCGTCGTATAGAGGATTACGGATGAAGCGCGGGTTGTGTTCGTACGGCCGCAACTGCTCCAGCGTCACCAACATAGGCGTGTCAGCAAGTGGATCGGACAGCCGCTCCAGTTCTGAAGCTCGAGGAAAATGGTCCTGATGCAGCTTGTCGGTGACTTCCTCCTGACTGAGCTTTTTCATCTGAATAACCTCAGTTAACGGCGGTTGTGCAAATGATCACCGACCTCGAACTTGACGATCTCGGCAGTCCCTGAACCTTCGAAGTGTCGGGAAAGTTCTGCGAGGAACCAGTTCATGGCCGAGCGCCCACCCTGCAGGCGAAAGACCACAGTGCAGTACTCCTCACAAGGTCGGTGGTGGGGTTGAATGGAGGGTGGAACGATGATGGGCAGTTGATCCAACATCAGAAGACTCCTAGCCAAACATGGTTGGTCTCAAGGTCGATCAAACTCAATGACGGGGTGAGAAATGCCAGTTGGGTGATTTGTCTCATTGAACATCCGCGCATCTGTTCACCGTAGATATCGCCTCGCGCCATTCCGGAAACAACTCAATGGCCAGCGCTTGCATAGTTTCCAATGCTGGTGGCGAGCGTCGTTCGCGTGACCGGCGCGTCTCGATTCGGTGGACTGGTAGGCCGAGGGAGGTGGCATTGAGAGACGCCACTCGGTCTGGAACTATGGTTTCTAGAACCGAGATGTTGGTAGCCCCAGCGAAGGTCTCGCGCAGGTTTCGGATGATCATTCGCGTGTCTACTCGGATGCTATTTACCTGGTTCAGCAGCAGTCGCAACGGTGGCGGCGTAATACCCAGGTGACGAAATGATTCGAGATCACTGAACAGCCTCAAAGTGCCGCGGCGTAGTTCGCGGGCGGCTAGCATTTCCGGTGTGATGGGGGAGAGGGCGATATCGCAGGCGAGGATGGCCATCTCTACTAGCACGCTACGTGCGCCTTGGGTGTCGATCAAAAGCAGGTCATAACGGGGGCGAAAATCGTCGAGCAAATTGCGCAGCCGTAATCTCCCGTCAGGGGCGTGCAGCAGTAATGTACTCAACTGGCCCTGAGCGTCGTTGGAGATGATGAGGTCGAGCCCTGCAATCACGGTCCTGGAAATAATCTGTGCAGGCGTTGTTAACTTGAGTGCAATGAGCTCGTGAGCGCCAGCAATAGCTTTCTGGCTCAAGGCGTAATAGCTGGAGAGGGTGGGTTGGCTATCCAGATCGAGCAGTAGAACACGTAGGCCAGCATCCGCCAGCAGACCGCCGAGATTGGCGGATACTGTGGTTTTGCCTACGCCACCTTTCGTTGAAACCACCGATAGCACATGCATGGCATCAGACCTGTTGGCCTAAGCGCTCAACGACCCACTGCTCGATTTCTAGCGAGTCCCAGCCAACCGCACGCAACCCTATGCGTTTGGCTTGAGGGAATTTACCTTCCTTCATCAGGTTATAGATGTGTGCACGCTTGAAGCCGGTTTTACGCTCCACCTCCTCACGCCGCATGATGTGACGTTCGAGCGGCGGTTGGAGCAAGTCTGCAATAGGTGAAAGCTGATTGAACATGATGGTCACTCCTGGCGTCGATTGGCGCGTAGTGGGAAGTGACCTGAATTGAATAGCAGAAACGGTAGAGAGTCATTGCACTGCAATTGGGATGATTGCGGTGCAATGGGACTCAGCGCTTCGAGAGACTTCGTTTGGCAGCAGCGAATTTTTCATCCAAGGTGCGCTTGGAAATGCCAGACAGGTTTTTATGGTGAGCGGTCAGCGCGTCGACAATGGCAGCTTGGGATCTGAAAACTGAATGAGGTTTTCCCGAGGGGGAGTGATCTAGGAAAAGGCTGACCATTGCACCGATGATGTGGAGGTACGCGGTTTCGCTCCGGTCGCTAACCTTACTATTGGTCTTGAGCAGGTGATGTATGTTCTCCTTTTCCAATCCGATACTTTCAAGTTCATTTAACAGTTGCTGATAGGCTGTTTCTATATTTTTTAACTGTAGTTGCAAGGCGTCCCGATCACATTGTAAGGTTAAATATGCACCTATACTTATAGTATTCTGCTGCTTAAGTGAACCTTCAAAAAGAAACGCCGGTCGCTGGTCAGGATAGTATCGCGACATCCAGAACCTAAGATCAGTATGGCGCACGGTTATTTGGTTGCAGTCAATGGGTGTTCCAGTTGCGACTGGCACGCCGAAGCAACCGTAGGCGAGTTCTCCATGTTGAATCCCATCCAAAATTTTTTCGGTATTTGCATGCAAACATGGCCACTGTGGGAAGGCGATTTTGAGCATGGTGGTGCAATGCCGCCCTGCCTCAAGAATTTCCCTCTCGAAGGCCATTAAGTTACACCAACGTAAGGCCGCATCAATGGGCCGATAAAAAATCTTCGCGTTGGGATGGCAGCTTCGAGTTGCGTACATAACAGTTTCTCCTCCTTGAAATCCGTTGCTCCTGAAGAGTTTATTTTTGAGTGTTTTCTTGAAAAATTTAGGCTTACTAAATTTAGGGGGCATCCAAACGAGCTTTGATGGAACCAACGGCTTTAACTGCTGCGCGAGCTTAATTCAGATCGGCTGAAAAAAAATGACAAAAAGTTGATGATTTCCGCCAATTTTTGCTGATTGACCGTTGGAGGCTCATACGTAGTTGATAATTTCTCTGCTGTCAAGCGATTAACCTATATTTTCATGCTCTGAAAGTGAGTTGAAGCAGTTGAACACCTAGAGCAGTTTTCAATCGTCATAACGGTCTTACTGCGTCCGTTTTCGCTCAGCAGCTAATAACAGCCTGACGCCGGAAGAGTTTGATATACAACCCGTTTCCTCGTTTGGCGAGGCTGCAGGTGCCAACGTTTTTGGCGGGTATTAGGGAAATGTTATCGGCGTATACTAGCCGATCGAGAAATCTAATAGTGAGGAAACCTTTTAAGGAGTCATCCAACGGCTAATATTTCTTGCATGACTGACGGCGGATCAGATCAAAGGCGGCGGGATTGGAGACTGAATATTTTTACATTTGGGACGAGAAAACTTGACTCTCACTGGTTCGCTACTTTCATACGACGAGAGTAATAAGAAAGTCCGAATTGCTGGGCGTGATAAAAGTCTGGAGACCTATTCAGTACAAACTCCAGATGAACGTAAATGTTCCCTGTAGGCCGGTGCTGCGGGCAAAACTTTATTAGCCTTCTGCGTTCTACGCGTGGTCGAGTCTCTAAATCTTGAAAGGATAATTGATACAGCATTTACTTCTTCGTAGTTGCAAAAAGAAGATCTGGAATGGAAGTGGTTGGGCTCCTGTTGATAGGGGCACGTATTGGGAGGCTTTGGCTTGGCAGTTCTCTTTTTCGTAGACGGAAAAATTCGAGGTTTAATTTCAGTGAGAACTTCTAAGTACCGTAAAAGTGAGCGAGACCTATCGACACTGGTGCGTGAGGCTACTGGAAAGATAGAACGCCTTTCTTCTTCGGGTATTAGAACAATCAAGTTTCTTTGTTTGGATTCAAGAATTCGCCAGCATTAGGTTTATTTCAGCTTGCTTTAAAGAAAAACACGATATTTTATAAGCGTAAGAAAGAATTTATTATTAGGCTCCTAATAATTTGGATTCATTCGTCGTGCTTAGAGTGTGTTCGGTCTTTTCGCTGCGTGTTCGGCTTTTTCTTGTTGACAGTTGGAGGAGGGGCTGATCAGTTTGGCTGAAATCGTCAACGTTTTGTCTCTTTTTATTTTGAGCGTTCAGTTACAGTATTTTCGTAAGTGGATGCGCTGCTTGACGCATTAGTTTGTTGGCTGTGGGGAATGTCTAAAAAAGTTTTGGTTATAGGGTGTCGTCTTTATTTTTTTTTGACGGGTTCGGAGTTGACTATATGTCGGGCGCCATAAAAAGTGTCATGGAGTTTGAGGAGGAAATGGATGGCACTTTTAATTCTGCAGTTATAGGTTTTCTTGATCTCCTGGAATATCACCACCAGAGCTCTGCAAAGTGGGGGTTGAGGGGGCAGGAGTTACAAATGGTTGGCTGATTGAGTGTTGCTGGATTGATAAAAAGTTCAAGGATGATCATGTTCAACTAATACAATTACAGGGGCTTATGAACCATGGACCAGTCACTCAAACTCTTGCGGTATCCACTCGCGGCCCTTGCCGTGCTGGTGATGAGCGCTTGCGGTAAAGCCCCGGAAACCGCCGCCAGCATGCAGGCCGCCAAAGTCAGCGTGGCCAAGGTGCTGGAACAACCGGTGAATGAATGGGACGAATTCACCGGGCGCCTCGAAGCCCCGGAAACCGTTGAAATCCGACCACGGGTTTCCGGTCAGATCGATCAAGTGGCCTTCACCGAAGGCGCCCTGGTGAAAAAGGGCGATTTGTTGTTCCAGATCGACCCACGTCCATTCCAGGCTGAAGTGCGCCGCCTTGAAGCCCTAGTCGCCCAAGGCCGAGCCAACGCCACCCGCAGTGAAAACGAAGCCCAGCGCGGTGAGCGTCTGCGCACCAGCAACGCGATCTCCGCCGAACTGGCTGACTCGCGTACCAGTGCGTCCCAGGAAGCCCGCGCCGCCGTTGGCGCAGTCCAGGCGCAACTGGACCTGGCCAAACTCAACCTGAGCTTCACCCGCGTCACCTCGCCGATCAGTGGCCGCGTCAGCCGTGCGGAAATCACCGCCGGCAACTTGGTCACCGCCGATACCACGGCCCTGACCAGCGTGGTTTCCACCGACAAGGTCTACGCCTACTTCGATGCCGACGAGCGTGTGTTCCTCAAATACACCCAGCTCGCGCGCCAAGGCCAACGCGGTGCCACCACCCCGGTGTACCTCGGCCTGTCCAATGAAGACGGCAACCCGCACTTGGGCCAGATGAACTTTGTCGACAACCAGGTCAACCCGAAAACCGGCACCATCCGCGGCCGTGCGGTGTTCGACAACAGCGACGGCACCTACACCCCAGGTCTCTATGCTCGCCTGAAGCTAGTGGGCAGCGGCACCTACTCCGCCGTGCTGATCAACGACGAAGCCGTGGGTACCGATCTGGGCAAGAAGTTCGTGCTGGTGATGGATGCCGACAACAACTCCGTGTACCGCTCCGTCGAACTGGGGCCGAAGATCGAAGGTTTGCGCATCGTGCGCAGCGGCCTTAACAAGGGCGACACCATTATCGTCAAAGGCTTGCAGCGGGTGCGTCCAGGTTCGCCGGTCACCCCTGAAGTCATCCCCATGGCCAGCAAAGAAGCCCTTGCCGCTCTGGCACTACAACGACAAGCACTGGAAGCCAACAACTTGCCTCAGGTCAAATCCGCCAAAAGTGCGCCTGGTACAGCAGCGATACTGACCAACACTGCGACTCCACGCGGCTAAGAGACTACAACTCCGATGAATTTCTCCCAATTCTTCATTTCACGGCCGATTTTCGCCGCGGTGCTTTCGCTGCTGATTTTGATCGCCGGCGCAATTTCGCTGTTCCAACTGCCGATCAGCGAATACCCGGAAGTGGTTCCGCCCACCGTGGTGGTACGCGCCAACTTCCCTGGGGCCAACCCCAAAGTCATTGGTGAAACCGTGGCGGCTCCGCTGGAGCAGGCCATCACCGGCGTTGAGAACATGCTGTACATGTCCTCACAGTCGACCGCCGACGGCAAGCTGACCCTGACCATCACCTTCGCCCTGGGCACCGACCTGGACAACGCTCAGGTGCAGGTACAAAACCGTGTAACACGGACCCAGCCGAAACTGCCTGAGGAAGTGAGTCGCATCGGTATCACTGTGGACAAGGCCTCCCCGAACCTGACCATGGTGGTGCACTTGACCTCGCCGGACAAACGCTACGACATGCTCTACCTGTCCAACTACGCGATTCTCAACATCAAGGATGAGTTGGCCCGCCTTAGCGGTGTGGGTGATGTGCAGTTGTTCGGCATGGGCGACTACTCCCTGCGCGTCTGGTTGGACCCGAACAAGATCGCGTCGCGTAACCTGACCGCTACCGATGTGGTGACCGCCATTCGCGAGCAGAACCGTCAAGTGGCCGCTGGTGCCTTGGGCGCCCAACCAGCCCCGAACGCGACCGCCTTCCAGTTGTCGGTCAATACCCAGGGCCGTCTGGTCACTGAAGAAGAGTTCGAGAATGTCATCATTCGTTCCGGCGATAACGGTGAAATCACTCGGCTGAAGGACATTGCGCGGGTCGAGCTGGGCTCCAGCCAATACGCGTTGCGCTCCTTGCTTAACAACCAGCCGGCGGTGGGATTGCCGATCTTCCAGCGTCCTGGCTCCAATGCGATCCAGATATCAAACGACGTTCGTGAAAAAATGGCTGAGTTGAAGAAAAACTTTCCGCAAGGTATGGATTTCGCCATCGCCTACGATCCAACCGTCTTCGTGCGTGGCTCTATCGAGGCGGTGGTCCACACTCTGTTTGAAGCCTTGATTCTAGTGGTGCTGGTGGTGATCCTTTTTCTGCAAACCTGGCGCGCCTCGATCATTCCGTTGGTGGCCGTGCCGGTGTCGCTGATTGGTACCTTTGCGGTCATGCACATGTTCGGTTTCTCGCTTAACGCGCTGTCATTGTTCGGTTTGGTACTCGCTATCGGTATCGTGGTGGACGACGCCATCGTGGTGGTGGAGAACGTTGAGCGCAACATTGAGCTGGGCCTGGAGCCCCTCCCGGCCACTCAAAAGGCCATGAGCGAAGTCACTGGTCCGATCATTGCCACGGCACTGGTGCTGTGTGCGGTGTTCATTCCAGCGGCCTTTATAAGCGGCTTGACCGGGCAGTTTTACAAACAGTTCGCCCTGACCATTGCGATTTCCACGGTGATTTCGGCGTTCAACTCGCTGACCTTGTCCCCTGCTCTGGCCGCCGTGTTGCTGCGTAGCCATAACACGCCGAAGGATCGTGTCTCAAAAGCGCTCGACAAACTGTTTGGTGGCTGGTTATTCCGTCCGTTCAATCGCTTTTTCGAGAAAGCCAGCCATGGCTACGTCGACGCCGTGGCGCGTGTAATCCGCAGCAGCGGTATTGCCTTGGTGCTGTACGCGGGGCTGATGGTCCTAACCTTCTTTGGTTTTTCCAACACCCCGACCGGTTTCGTACCTGGCCAGGACAAGCAATACCTCGTGGCCTTCGCTCAACTGCCGGATGCGGCGAGCCTTGATCGCACCGAAGACGTGATCAAGCGCATGTCCGACATTGCCTTGAAACAGCCGGGAGTGGAAAGCACCGCGGCGCTCCCAGGCTTGTCGATCAACGGCTTCACCAACAGCACGAACAACGGTGTGATATTTGTCACCTTGAAGCCGTTCGACGAGCGTAAAGACCCAAGCATGTCCGCCGGCGCGATTGCCGGTGCGTTGAACGGAAAATTCGGCGAAATCCAGGAAGCCTACATGGCGATCTTCCCGCCGCCGCCGGTACAGGGCCTGGGCACCATTGGCGGGTTCCGCCTGCAGATCGAAGACCGGGGCAACCTGGGCTACGACGAGCTGTACAAAGAAACCATGAACATCATCAACAAAAGCCACGGCGTGCCGGAACTGGCTGGGCTGTTCACCAGCTACACGGTGAACGTGCCTCAGGTCGATGCCGCCATCGACCGCGAAAAAGCCAAGACCCACGGCGTGGCCGTCAGCGACATCTTCGACACCCTGCAGATCTACCTAGGTTCGCTGTATGCCAACGACTTCAACCGCTTCGGTCGCACCTATCAGGTCAACGTCCAGGCCGAGCAGCAGTTCCGCCTTGAACCGGACCAGATCGGCCAGCTCAAAGTGCGCAACAACAAAGGCGAAATGATCCCGCTGGCGACCTTCATCAAGGTCAGCGACACCGCGGGCCCGGACCGCGTGATGCACTACAACGGCTTTATCACAGCTGAAATCAACGGCGCCGCCGCGCCCGGCTACAGCTCTGGCCAGGCCGAAAAAGCCATCGAGAAACTGCTCAAGGAGGAACTGCCCAACGGCATGACCTACGAGTGGACCGACCTGACCTACCAGCAGATTCTCTCGGGCAATACCGCGCTGTTCGTGTTCCCGCTCTGCGTATTGCTGGCGTTCCTGGTGCTCGCCGCCCAGTACGAAAGCTGGAGCCTGCCACTGGCGGTGATCCTGATCGTGCCGATGACCCTGCTCTCGGCCATTACCGGGGTGATCCTGTCGGGGGGTGACAACAACATCTTCACCCAGATCGGCTTGATCGTACTGGTGGGCCTGGCGTGTAAGAACGCGATTCTGATCGTCGAGTTTGCCAAGGACAAACAAGAGGAAGGCCTCGACCCGCTGGCTGCGGTGCTGGAAGCCTGCCGCCTGCGTCTGCGGCCGATCCTGATGACCTCGTTTGCCTTCATCATGGGTGTGGTGCCCCTGGTGTTCTCCAGCGGTGCCGGTGCTGAAATGCGACACGCCATGGGTGTCGCGGTGTTCTCCGGGATGCTCGGGGTGACCTTCTTCGGCCTGCTGCTGACCCCGGTGTTCTACGTCCTGATCCGCAACTATGTGCAACGCGGTGAGGCTCGCAAAGCCGCTCGCGCCCCGAAGTTGGAGGCGCAACAATGAGCCTGAAAGTCTTCCTCCCGAGTCTGTTGGCCGTGGCGCTTAGCGCCTGCGCCGTGGGCCCGGACTACAAGCCCCAGAACCTGGAGGCGGTCCATATCACGGCCGCCACCGATGGCGCCGCCGGGCAAAAGAATTTTGACCAGGCACGCTTTGAAGGCATCTGGTGGCAGCAATTTGAGGACCCGATCCTCAACCAACTGGTGACCCAGTCGTTGCAGGGCAACCGCGAACTGCGGGTCGCCTTTGCCCGGCTGCGGGCGGCCCGGGCAATTCACGATGACGCCAGCAATGACGCCATGCCCACCATCACCAGCCGCGCCAGCAGTGACCAGGCCAAGGGCCAGATCCCAGGGCAAAGCACCCAGCGCGTGAAAAGTGAACGTTACGACCTGGGCCTGGACATGGCCTGGGAGCTGGACCTGTTTGGGCGTATCCAGCGCAACCTAGAAGCCAGCGATGCCGACCAGCAGGCTGCCGATGCCGACCTCTACCAACTGCAAGTCAGCCTGATTGCCGAACTGGTGGACGCCTACGGCCAACTGCGCGGCGCCCAACTGCGGGAAAAAATCGCCCTGGCAAACCTGAACAACCAGCAGGAGTCACGCAAGATCACCGAAAGCCTGCGTGATGCCGGGGTCGGCGATCAACTCGACGTGGTGCGCGCCTGGCCTCGGTTGAAGCCAGTGTGCCGCAACTGCAAGCCGAACAGGCACGTCAGCGCAACCGCATTGCTACCCTGCTCGGCGAACGCCCGGACACACTCACGGTGGACCTGAGCCCGGCGCAATTGCCTGCAATTGCCAAGGCCTTACCGATTGGTGACCCGGGCGAACTGCTGCAACGGCGCCCGGACATTTTCAGCGCCGAACGCAAACTGGCCGCCGCCACTGCGCGCATCGGCGTGGCCAAGGCCGACCTGTTCCCTCGGGTCAGTCTCAGCGGCTTCCTCGGCTTTACCGCCGGGCGCGGTTCGCAGATCGGTTCCTCGGCTGCCAACGCCTGGGCGCTGGGGCCAAGCATCACTTGGGCCGCGTTTGACCTGGGCAGCGTGCGGGCCCGCTTGCGCGGCGCCGATGCTGAGGCGGATGGCGCCCTAGCGACCTACGAACAGCAAGTGCTGCTGGCCCTGGAAGAGTCAGAAAACGCCTTCAGCGACTACGGCAAACGCCAGCAACGGCTGATCTCGTTGATTCGCCAAAGTGAATCAAGCCGCGCCGCCGCCGACCTGGCCGACATTCGCTACCGCGAAGGCAGGGTGGATTTCCTGGTGCTGCTCGACGCCCAGCGCGAACGCCTGGCGGCTGAAGACTCCCAGGCCCAGGCCGAAGTCGATCTGTACCGCGGCATTGTCGCGATCTACAAGGCGCTGGGTGGCGGATGGTCACCGGAAACAGTCGCCAGCAAGTAACCAACAGAGCTCCTTTGGTTGGCCGCATCCAACCAATGTTTTGCCCCGTGCCCTATTCGGTAGCGGGGCTTTTTTTGGTTCTTCACGGAATCTCGAGAAACACAGAAACAAGAACGCCGATTTGATTGATGATGTTCGTGCGAGCAAACACATCTAAAAAACCGGCGTTCTTATGCACGATATTAATACGGTCGTTCCTTTTTGGGAGGGCTTTTTTGTTGTCACGATCAAGCCTGATGGCGACGCGATTCAGAACGACCTGATTCCCCACGCCACCCGTTTCCCTTCCTGTAGCGGCGGCCCAAAACTCTGTTCAACCACGCCTGAGTATTGCGAGCGAACTGTCCGGGATTTACCAATTCTCGGGCGGACGCTGCGCCTCAGCCTGTTACTCAGGCGTGTTGGCTGTCGTGACTGCGGTAAACGTATGGAGGCCGTCAGTTGGCTGGACCGCTATGCCCGCATGACGCGGCGTTTGGCCGAGGCGGTCATTCAAGCCTGCGAGCGCCTTCCCACACTGCACGTGGCTCAACTGTTTCGGCTGCACTGGGGCACCGTTCGGTTGCTGTAGCGTCGAGCCTTGCAAGCGGCGTTGAGCGTTTTGCCAAAGGCGACCGCGACGTCTGGTGATGGACGAATTCGCCCTGTTCAAAGGTCATCGTTACGCCAGCGTGGTCCTGGATGCGGATGCACGACGCGTGCTGTGGGGCGGTGAAGGCCGCAGCCGAGCAGTGGTCAGGCCTTTCTTCGAGCAACTGGGGCAAGAGGGTTGCGCTCGAATAGAAGCGGTGGCGATGGACATGAACACCGCTTTTGACCTGGAGGTTCGTCAGCAATGTCCTAACGCGCGAGTGGCCTACGATCTGTTCCATGTGGTGGCCAAAAATATGGCCGAGAGGTGATTGATCGGGTTCGCGTCGACGAGGCTAACCGGTTGCGTCACGACAAGCCTGCCCGCAAGGTCATCAAGGAGGCGCGATGGCTGTTGCTGCGCAATCCGCAGAACTGGAAAACGCCGAAACAACAGGTCCGACTGGAGGATCTGCTGGCGGCTAACCAAGCGTTGATGACGGTCTATTTGATGAAGGCTGAACTCAAAACACTCTGGACGCCGAGTACTGCATGCGGTTGGCGATCGGCCTTGAAGCAATGGCTGCGCCATGCGCACGAAAGCGAAATACCAGCTCTGGTCCAGTTCGCCAAATGGCTAAAGGGTTACTGGCGGGGACTGGTGAGCCGGGTTCGTTGGCCGATGCACACCGTTCAGTTGGAAGGAATAAACAATCGAATAAAGGTCATCAAGCAGATGGCGTACGGTTACCGGGATAGCGAATTCTTTTGCATGAAGATTAAGAGCGTCTTTCCCGGTAATCCTTGAAGAACCTGATATTAGGGGGGGAGGCCACATCACGACTACTTTTTGCAGCGCACGCGCAGGCTTGAGCGGATGGACTGCTTGGCCACCAAACTGGGCAGTTCAGAGGCGGCTTCAAGCGCCACACTTACTTCGACATCCAGTCGATCACTGCCTTGTAATCCTCAGCAGTGCAGTTCATGCACAGGCCACGCGCCGGCATGGCGTTGAACCCTTCGGTCACATGCTTGACCAGTACATCATTGCCTTGCTCCAGGCGCTGTTTCCAGGCCACCTTATCGCCTTTTTTCGGCGCCATAGGCAGTTGGCCGCTGTGACACATCGTGCAGGAGCGATTGAAGACCGCCTCAGGATCCTGTGCAGCATGGGCAGTAGAAAATGCGAATACCAAGGCCGCAGCCAATATTTTTTTCACGGTTGACCTCAACGAGTATTTTTATAATAAGAAAGCTCGCACTCGAAGTGGCGCATGCCCTCCGTGGCGTATGAAACGTGCTGCCGCTTGCTCTCACGGCAGCCGCGATCCAAGTCTATTGAGAGGCTTTGAACAGCCAAAGTGCGACGTTCTGCCGCAGCGTGTGGATGGGGCTTGAATACCATTGAGTTTGGGCGGCGATGCTTTTATATGTGGCAGATTGTCGCAGCCTCGCCCGTCATCGGCTGCGTGCTAAATTTTAGGATGACGCGATGATTTCTCTTGGCAGGGTTAGAGTCTTGTTATCAAACGCCTGTGCCCTGAAAAGGGATAGGCGTTTTTTTGTGGTGCGCCAGGCATGGCGCATCGCGCCTTGACGGGGCTGTTGGCGCTCGCCTCTGCGAGTAGTTCCACAGCCCAGAATTCTGAAGTGCGTGCGCGACTCATTGATTGCGCTGTGCAAGCATGTCTACGTGGTGAGTCCTGATGTCCAAACCAACGGGAAACCCAGCGCCAGGTGCGCTGCAAGCTTTAATCAGAAGACTGCATTTTTATATTGGTTTTTTAGTCGGTCCGTTTTTGCTGGTGGCAGCGGTCAGCGGCGTGCTGTATGCCCTCACACCGCAAATCGAAAGCCGCCTTTACGACCATGCTCTTCATACCGAGTCCCAAGGGCCGTCCTTGAGCCTCGCGCAAATAGTCCAGTCAGCTCAGGTAGTGGTGGGGCCTTCAGTGGCGGTGACAGCGGTGCGCCCTGCCCCTGCTCAGGGCGATACTGCGCGCGTGTTAGTTGCGATGCCTGAGCTGGGGCCTTCCGAATACCGTGCGATATTCGTTGATCCCGTCAGTGGGCAGGTGCGTGGCGACATGAAGGTGTATGGCACCAGTGGCGTGCTGCCACTGCGGACCTGGATCGATCAGTTCCATCGTGGGCTGATGCTGGGTGATATCGGCCGCATTTATAGCGAACTGGCAGCCTCCTGGTTGTGGGTCGCCGCACTAGGCGGTTTGCTGCTGTGGTTCGCACAACACCGCAAAAAGATGCCTGCAACGAGGCCAGCGAAAAAAGGCCTGCGCCAGCTTCATGCAACGCTTGGACTTTGCCTGCTGCTGGGGCTGCTGTTCTTCTCGGCGACCGGGTTGACCTGGTCCCAGTGGGCGGGCGACAACATCGGCATACTGAGAGCCTACTGGGGTTGGTCCACTCCCAGCGTGTCTACCACGCTGGGGCAGACTCACGCGACGAACAGGCCGTCGGATGAACATGCAGGACACCACATGGCCGGCGTGACGATGCTCACATCGACCCTGGACCTCTCTCTGTTTGATACGGTGCTGGCCAAGGCGCACGCTGAGGGGATTGATGCCGCCCGAGTCGAAATACGCCCGTCCTCGGCACCGGACAAAGCCTGGACCGTCACCGAGATTGACCGCCGTTGGCCAACCCAGGTCGACGCCGTGGCGATTGACGCAGCCACCCTGGCCGTCGTCGACAAGGTTGTGTTTGCCCAGTACCCACTGGCAGCCAAGCTGACCCGCTGGGGCATCGATGCCCACATGGGCGTGTTGTTCGGGCTGGCGAATCAGTTGGTGTTGATTGTGTTCGCCACTGGGCTGGTGGTGCTGGTCGTCATGGGTTACCTGATGTGGTGGCGCCGTCGGCCTACACGAGCACTGAGCGGGGGGAGGGCTGCCACGCTGCTCAGCGCTTGGCGTACGTTGAGCCGCGGCGCGCAAGTCGCGGTAGTCAGCGTCGCGCTGTTGCTGGGTGTCGCACTGCCTGTATTGGGTTCCAGCCTGTTGGTGCTGGTCGCTTGGGATGCATGGCTGACCGTCATGCGCAGCCCGGTCGCGCTTGCTGAAGACAAGGTCTGACCGCACCGTGATCGCCTGATGGGAAACCGCCGCCGGATTGGAGCATGGCTGAGTCTGTTCGCCATGTTGAGATCTATATCGGTTCGCTGAAGAAGGCAATGATCCAGATGGCTGTAGATTTCACGAGGAGTGCAGAAACACTTGCTGGTATGACGAAAGGTTGAATCTCCAAGACTTACTGCGCGTTCCATTTCAGGGGCGCGCCGTGAGCATTCATTCACGGCGAATGTTATGAGTCAGCGTCCAGTGAACACACGTTTGCTTTCTGGCATTCGAGAGTATGGTGCCGGTCTGTGTTGAGTAGGCATTACTCCGTTCAATGTTAGGGTGCCGATGCCACCATCGAATGGCTATCTCTTCACCGCGACTACTCTGACTCAAGCGTTACAAATTTACCGGATGCGTTAAATTTTTAGGTCAGTCTTCGCATCAACTCCAGCTTTCCAGGCTGAAGACCATGAACATCAGACCCAAGGAATCAAAACGATCACTGCAATGGGAAGTGCTAGTGCTGCAAGCAAAGTTTGACTGGCAATTATCCCCGCCATGAGAGGTGCGTCTCCACCTAGCTGTCTCGCCATGATGTAGGACGACGAGGCTGTAGGCAGTGCCTGGAAGAGCAATGCCGCTATTGCTGCTTTGCCGTCTAATCCAAACACATGACATGCGCACAGCGTGGTTAGTGGCATGATCATGAACTTGACCACCGATGAATATGCGACGGGCCGAATCCAGCTGCGCACAGAGCCCAACTCAAGTGCTGCCCCTACACACAGTAAGCCCAGTGGTAAGGATGCCTGCCCTAAAGCCTTAATCATCGGCTCAATGCCGGCAGGCAGGCCCAATCCTAGTGCCTGAAGCAGTATCCCTGCGAAACAGGCGAGTAACAGTGGGTTCAGTGCCAACTGCTTGGCAACATTGCCCGCAGACATCCTGCCACCTGTGCCGTAGCGCGCGAACACCAGTACGCACAGAATGTTCACGGTCGGCACTATGGCCGCATTGGCTACGGCAGCCAGAGCGATGCCCTGAGCACCGAACAAGCCGGCCACCACTGAGACGCCCACGTAGTTATTAAAACGCACCCCTCCCTGGAAGACGGAAGTGAACGCTGCGTCGTTACCCTTAATGATCCCACGGGCGCCGACCATCAGCAGTGCGACCATGATCGTCGAGAGTACAAGCGCCATGATCATCCCTTGGACTGGCACGTTGTCCAATTTGGCGGTCGCCAGACCATGCAAAAATAGCGCGGGTAGGAGAACGTTGTAGCCTAGGCGCTCTGCCTGTGCCCAGAAACTGTCTTCTAGAAACCGACTGCGCTTGAGCCAGGCGCCCATGGCAATCAGCAGGACAATAGGCGCGAGGGCAATCAAAAGTTCGGCAGTCACGAGTACGCCTCGAGCGCACGAACCAACCGTTTACACCCTTCAACTAGCGTAGCTTCGTCCGTAGCAAAAGAAAGCCGAAGGTGGCCAGGCAGCCCAAAAGCACTTCCGGGAACCGTTGCGACGCCGACTTCGAGCAGATCAAGCGCGAGAGTTTGATCGTCTACACCCGTTTTGATCTGAGGAAGTAAATAAAATGCACCCTCTGGGCACGATACCTCCAGTTTATCGCTCGACCGGAGGACATGAAGTGCAGCATCTCGGCGCTGACGATAGATCGCATTGCGCTCAGCAAGAAAGTTTCGTGGCCCTTCAAGTGCTGCGACCGCAGCGAGTTGGCTCAAGGTGCTGGTCTGCGTGCAGTTTTGAGATTGTACGGTAGTGATCGCCGAAATCAGCGACCTCGAGCCGCACCCCCAACCTACACGCCAACCTGTCATAGCATAGGCTTTAGATACGCCATCGACGATGAGGATACGTTCTGCCAGGTCTGGCGCTACCGATGCCAATGTCAGATAAGGGTCTTGGGTGAATCGAATTTCCGCGTAGATATCGTCTGACAGCACCATCACATCTGGGTAATGGCGCAGAACTTCAGCCATCGCTTGCAACTCGGTCTCAGAGTACAAAGAGCCAGAAGGATTACCAGGTGCATTGAGAACTACCCACTTTGGCAATTTAGCCAGGCGCAGACCTGCTGCCAAGTGCTCCGCTGTCAATCTGAATCCTTCCGAAGCGGTAGTCGGAAGAATGATCGGTTGCGCACCGCACATCTTGATCATGGCGGGATAGCTGGCCCAGTAAGGGGCGGGGACAATAACGTCATTACCGGGCGTAAGGGTCGCTTGGAAGGCGTTAAAGATGATCTGTTTTGCGCCACACCCAACCGCGATTTGATCATCACCGAAATCTAATCCTCGGTCTTCACGTGCCCGCATACGGATAGCCTTGCGAAGCGGCTCAATACCGTTTGATGGGGAGTAGGTTAGACGGGCGCCTAGCGCTAGGTGCGCTGCATCCAGCACGTGCTCAGGCGCATTGAAATCAGGTTCGCCAAGCGTTAAGTCAATAACATCCCGCCCCTCAGCGCGCATGGTGGTAGCGCGTTTGGCCATGAATAGAATGGGTGACTGGAAAGCACTGGTTGGAGTTTCGTTGCCGTGCATGATGCCCTTCGAAATGCGATTGGATGGGCACTACGATAAGGAATCGATACCTAAAGTAAAAACGATATAAAATTCATGTTTCGACAAGTTTTACTCATTAGTCGTTACATGGGGGCGTGCTTTTTGACAGCCTCCGCCAGGGCCGCTGCCAGCCGACCTAATGGCCTTTCTTCTTGCTCCAAAAGCACAACACAACGCGTTTTTTGCGGTGATCCGAATGGCTGGACTTCCAGGTGTTTGAGTTGTTCGAGGTTCTGGCTGGAAAGTGGAACCACTGACACCCCCAGACCACTGGCAACCATCTGGATGATCGCATCCTGACTGTCTAACTCCATACTGGTTTGCACGCGAAGGCGCAGCCGACGAAGCTCCCGGTCAATGGTACGCCCGGCCCATGCCCTGCGGTCAAAGCGGATAAACGGTAGTTGCTGAAGTAGCTGTCTAAAATCTAAACCTGCGCATGAGCCCGGAGCAATGATCCAAAAGCCTTCTTCGTAGAGTGTTGTACTAACCAAACCGTAAGGGTGCGGTTTCACAGGTTCTGTGGTGAGTGCGACATCCAACTCACCAGCCTCTACGCGCGTGGCCAATTCGGCAGACATGCCTGAGGCTACGTTTATGCGTAGATGTGGGTGCTCGGCAGCTAGCGCGGCCAGGGCCAAAGGCAACGCACTGGCCAGTGCAGTCTGGATGGCACCAATTTTCAGTCGACCCCGCAGCTCGTGATCACCTCCAATGTCCGAAGCAATGCTGTCGTAAAGTGCAACGATCTCGCGCGCCCGCTCCACCGCTAAGTGGCCTGCGTCGGTTAATACGGGCAATCGACGCGAGCGGTCAAACAACGAAGCGTTGAACTCCTCTTCAAGTGACTTTATGTGCAGGCTCACTGCTGATTGTGTGAGATGAACTGTGTCTGCGGCTCGCGCAAATGAACCGTGCTGAGCGATAGCAATTAAGGTACGAAGCGCGCGTAATGACATAGTGATCTCTCATGTGTTGCGGCCGGCAAGCACACCTCAGCGGCAGGAGCTCGTTGGTAAGCTTATTGGAGCGTTCCAAGCATGGCTGTTCGTTTTGCTTCATTGTCCAGCAGGTATCATCCAGCCACCCAGCAAGTTTGCGTCCATGTGAGGTATGGGATTGAGGGCCACGTCACGAATGATGATCTGATCTGCTAGCAGTCATTCTCCTTGATCAGCGACCTGTTGTCGCATAGCACGGCAACAAGGCCAGCGTGACACCGCCAAGTACGACGGCTGATATCATCAATAGGTACAGCGATATCGGCTCGTTCAAAATTCGTACGCCTGCCAACAACACAATGATTGGAACGCTTAACTGAAGAGTGGCGGCTTGCTGGGAACTGATATGTCTGACGATGCGGTACCACAGCGCAGAGCCAAAACCTGATGTCAACACACCCGATGCAAGCGCGTACATCACTCCGGGAAATCTCATGTGAAGGCCACCTCCGAACACGGTTGCTGGAGCCAGTAAAGCAGAAAGGTGAGGCATCTCGCAAAATTGTCAGCGGTTTCCGCGAGTGGATTCACGGCTGATTTTCCGAACACTGAATAGGCGCCCTACGCCACGCCGGAAATCGTCATTAGCAATGCGGCTACCCAAGGGAGATGAACTGGCGCTTGGTAGCAACAACACGAACAACCCGCAGGCTGCCACCAGCATTCCGATTACCACGTTCTTCTGGAAGTGTTCACCTTGAGTCCAGGATAAAGTAAACATTGTGACTTGCACCGCGCCGAACAAAATCAGAAGCAGAAACAAGCCGTCGCTGGCTAACAGTATCGCCGTGAACGACTCGGTATCGATTTGACCCTCCATTAATGCCTGCCGACAAAAAATTGAATTTGGCGTAAATGCCATTGAACATAAGTCACTGAATATCCAGCATGGGCGGTTAGAACGGCCTCGATCAGCGTTTGTATTTATGATTATTGCCAAAAACCATGTAAATAGCAAAATTTTACCGTACTGGGTAGGTGATTACGCAGTAGCACTGAAAATATTGATTAAGTTCTATGCTTGTCCAAATTTGAGCTCGTTTAGAACAACGATCTTCTATGCTGATCGGGTCTATGTTCAGCGCTCCGAAGCGTGATGAGTTGTCACGCCACGATTCATCAGCAGTCGTTCATAGGGTGCGTTTTTTGCGTTGAATACCCTGCGTTAGTAAGCGGACGCTCAACATTCCTTTACAAGGTTTTTACGTTATTCGGTTTCGATGGCAGCTTCTTCCCCAATGCTTCTTGGCCTGCCTAAGAGCGGCAGCCAGAGTGAACCCCGGCAGCAGGTTCGAACAGTTACTCAACAATCGGGCAGTCTGGAGTGCTTGAAACGAATGGCCTGAGCGGTTAATCAATTAACTTATTTTTTATCACGCTCAGCTTTGCTTATGCGCGTAACTGATGATGGCCTCAGCCGTTTTGTTCCATTTGAAGGGTTTGGCTGAATGCTCGTTATGAGCTTCGATAAATTGACGGATAGCTGTTGTCAAATCGGCCGCGCTGGTGAAGGCGCCCCCTGTACAGCGCTCGTCTTTCCACTTGTGCAAACCAGCCCTCCACGGCGTTCAGCCAGGATGCGCTGGTCGGGATGAAGTGCAATTTGAAGCGTGGATGCTTTTCCAGCCACTACTTGATGAAGGCAGTTTTATAAGTTGAGCTGTTATCCAGAAGCGCATGCAAGTCTATTCCAGTTGGTGTGTTGCGATCGATCTGGTGCAGAGAGGCCAGAAACTCCTTGGCGCGATGGCGCTGGGTAATCCGTCCGATGACTTAGCCGGTCATGCTGTCGAGGGCTGCGTACAAGCTCGCTGTCCCATGACGCTTATAGTCGTACGTGCGGCGTTCGATCTGACCTGGGCGCAGCGGCAACATCGGCTGAGTACGATCCAAAGCTTGGATCTCAGTTTTCTCGTCAACCGACAGCACCAGCGCGTTATCCGGCGGGTTCAAATAGAGCCCAGCCACGTCGACCGACTTTGTCCGAGAAATGGGGATCATTGCTGATTTTGAGGATCTTCAGACGATGGGGTTTGAGGTCGGAAGCCGCCCAAAGCTGTCGAACCTGCCACGTGCTGACCCCAGCATATTTGGCCATCAAGCGAACGCTCCAATGTGTGGCCTTTTTAGGGACGCGCTTGGTCGTCAGCCTGAGAATTTCGTTGATTTTTTTCCGGCTACAAGCTTGAGTGGTTGACCGCTGCGCGGCAGATTCTCCAGCCCCTCAATTCCGGCTTCCAGATAGCGCTTTCGCCACTTAAATACCGTCGGCCGTGTGACCTGCACCTGGTCGATGACGGCCTTGGGTGTCATTCCATCACCCAACAGAAGTAGGATGCGAGTCTGTTCAACAAGGGCCTTCCCCAGGGTACTCATCCTCATCCAATCTTGCAGGGTAATGAGATCAGAAGGCGTTAAAGCGAAGGGAGAAGCTGGCCGAGGCATATGTATAACCAATCCATGACATTCGGCGCTTAGGATATCGTCGCTTGTAGGAAAATAAATTAACCGCTAAGGACACTAGAGTTTTAGCACATGGGTATGGCTACATTGAAGCAGGCACAGTGGACGACTATCTTTCGCTCGGCGTCATCGGTCGCATCGATGCAATGTATTCAGAGCGCGGCAGTATTTAAAGTAAGACTCCATCTAGGTGATTTTATTTTTGTGTAAGTAAAGTGGCTGCCACGCAAAGTGACTTAGGCCGCTATTGATTTTTTACAATGCGCCACATCTACTCTGTGGGTATTTTGCTCAAGCGCTGGTCGAGTAATTCAAGGGCTTGTTGTTGGATTTCACCTTGTTGTCGTATTTCGGCGACGATTTCCTGTGCACGCTTATTGTTTGTCCACAAGGGTGTTAATGAGAGTTTGATGTTGGACTCAACAGTTCCCAAGTAATGCCCATCTGGTGTATAGAACTCCAGTGAAAGAGATGACTCTGGTTCCGAAGAGCGGTTGTTAATAAGTCGCGTTTTTATATCTAATATTACAATGAGTGGCGAGTTGTTGCGTGAAGCTTGTTCAATTGATTGGTAGTTACGCACTTCGCCGAAGCGTTTTTTAAGTGACTGGGTGACGCCGTTTAAACTCAAGGCAGGATCTGAAGTCTCTACATATGCTTGGCGTATGGAGTCCATGTAAAAACGCGCGGTCCAGCTATTTTTATAATGGTTATTGTAGGTAATCAACTGTTTGATCGTTTCAGTTGCTGAATCAGAGATGATAAGGGCAATGGGGCTGGACGGCAATTTTGTTGGGGGCGAAAATTTATTGCCAGTTTCTTCGTGATGTTGTGTTTTTGCACAGCCTGAAATAACCAAAAACAAGATTGCCGATAACATCGGCTTTAGTAGGTTGAGTGGCTTTTTTGAATATTGAACGCGAGGATAGTTGTATGAGATACACATGTCAGTACTCAAATATTGATATGGGGTGAAATGGTTGAAAGATGCATCTATTTGCGAGTTGTGGCCCGGAGACCCTTTTTCACGGTTACGCTGAGGCAGCGCAGCTTAATGCGGTGGTATTTGAAAACTCTTCGAAAGATAGTCTGGAACACCTGGATGCTAGGAGTTTGAGCAGAACCTGCAGTGACTTGGAGGAGAAATGAGCCAGCATGGAGGCCGCATCATACCAAACAAACTCTATCAGCCACTCGCGGGAGCTTGGGTTTTTTTTAAATTTGCAGCCAACACAACGAGGAGAATTCTTTTTAATATTATTCAAGAGCAACAGTATTTCAAGATGTAGGCTCTCATCCATTTGAGTTTCAAGCTCGATGATGCTGCGTACTAATTTTGCCATGGTGAAGTTCTCTGAGGAATTACTCGCGCAGAATGAGTGTTGAGTGTCTAACTAGATTAATGATATGGCATGAGATCAACTCGGAATCTATTGCGAGTTGTATGAAGACTTCACTCGTTGGGTGTGTATTTTTCAGGCTGTAAAATAACTATGAAATAATCTGGGTTCTTAGGAATGCCAAATCGTTGATCATTTCCGCCATTTTTGACGATTTTTATGTTTGGCCTATTCTTTGCTGTGCGTAACGGTTTCGCTACTACTGATCAGTCGGCCTTCAAGGTTTTGACCTCAGGGCCTGCGACAATCTGCCTCAGTCATCGAGTTAGGCGTTGGTGCACCCTGTCATACGGGTGAATGCTTTTTGGTGTGGCAAGTTGTCGCAGTGCAGAACGTCGATAGGTGAGTGCTACCTTTGTGCATGACATGCGATTTCTCTTGGCAGGGTTAAAGCGGTGTCATCAGGCGCCAAGGCTTGAAAAAACCTTGGCGCTTGTTCTTATGTTCGAAGTTCATGATTTGGGCTAAGTGCGCAGACTAATACCACCTGAACTGTGCGTCTTACCTTACTGTGGTGACGTCTTGCCTTATGAAAATCGCGCGCAATGAACGCTCTCTCGTCGCATGGATTCTCTATGGATGCGTCCTGTTCAGCGCGTTCACCTGCGCCATCAGTCATGGTCAGATGGCCGGGTTGCAACTCGCTGGCCTTGATGGCCCGTCTTGTTCCATGGGTGGCAACTTCGACGCGGATGCTCAGTTTGATGATTCCGGCCTAGTCACGCCGATCATCGCCACGGACTCCATTTGCGTGCTGGTTAGCCTGTTCAGTGCCATTATTCTCGCCGCGTTTTTTTGTCTATGGGGCTTACTTGTTACCGACCAGACACGGCCTCTTCCCAACGTGCAACTCTCGCGACTAAATCGGTATTGCTGGCCTGCGGCAAATCCTCGCGCATCCCCTTGGGACTTCCCTCGCTCTGAAATTACCCGTCCAGTTTGGCTGTTATGCCAAGCAGCGTGCGGATTTATCGAATAAAAAGTCTGGAAGTTCTCTATGTTTCGCATGACTACTCTGACGCTGCTCGTCGGTAGCAGCACCCTTGCGTGGGCGCAAGATGACGCCCTGAAACTGCCTGCCGTCAACATATCCGCTGTTGCTGCCGAGTCCAAAGAGGCAACCGCTCTTAGTCTGGACAAGACCATCGACAGCGGTTCGCGCCTCAACCTGAGTGCACGCGAGAACCCCGCATCAGTTAGCGTGGCCGACCGTCAGACAATGGAGCGCATTGGGGCGCGTAACTTTCAGGACGCGGCCAATGCGTTGCCTGGGGTGAATGCTTCTGCACCCCCCGGCTGGGGAGGTTATGTAGCCTATCGAGGTTTCAACGGTGGGCAGATCGGCCAGCTATTTAACGGTATCAATCTGCAATCTGGCGGCGCGGTCCGTCCTGTCGGCGCTTGGATCTATGATCGAGTAGAGCTGCTAGGCGGGCCCTCGTCCTTTCTCAATGGCAGCGGGGCAGTGGGCGGCAGCCTGAACTTCATTACAAGGCTGGCCAGCCGCGATAAGGATAGTGTCGAGGGGCGGATGAGCTATTCGCGTTATGACACCTGGGAAACTGCGATTGGCGTTAATCAAGCCCTCAACCAGGGAGATGGGCCTCGGCACTATGCGCGCCTGGACTACAGCCGCACTCACACCAATGGCTACATCGATCGTCAGGAGAACGGAGCCGGTAATCTCGCGTTTTCGCTGTTGAGCGACGTCAACGACCAGCTATCCCACACACTCGCCATTGAGTATCTGGAAGAGCAGGAAGACAGTCCGTATTGGGGGTCGCCGGTGTTGCAACCGCTGACTGGCAAGCTGCATATCGATAAACACAACCGCTTCAACAATTACAACGTTGATGATGGGCGTTACGAACAACGTACTCGCTGGCTGCGCTCAATCACCAACTACCGTCTGGATGATGCCACCCAACTGCGCAATACCTACTATCACTACGATGGCCAGCGCGATTATCGAAACCTGGAGGTGTATCGCTACAATAGCGACAACACTGCCGTGTCTCGTTCTGGCGCCTACCGCCAGCGACATGACCAAGAGGTAAACGGTAATCGCCTGGAATTGACGCATACAGGTGAGTTGTTCGGTCAGGCCAGTGACTGGGCCTTCGGCTTGGAATACAGCCGCAATAAACAGTTCATCTATCCGCTGTCTATCAATAGCCAGTTCGGGGCGGCGGTAGATCCGAATGGCTTCGATCCAGGTAACTTTCTCGACATTCCAGGCATGAATACCCCCCGTACCAAGAGCCGTAGTACCTGGACGGACACTTCGTCGACATTTGTGGAAAACCGCACGCGGCTGACCGATCGCCTGGCGCTGGTTACTGCGTTGCGCTACGACCATATCGATTTTGAAGTGATTGATCATACGGCTCGAAATACGCTGAATCGCCGGTGGGACGCCTTCACCGGTCGGGCCGGATTAGTCTATGACGTGAGCGATACCGCCAGCGTCTACACCCAATACAGCACGTCCGCCGAGCCGCCAGGCGGAACACTGACCAGCGCCAGCATCGGCCAAGTCGGTATCTTTGACTTGAGCACAAGCCGACAGGTCGAGGTGGGTAGCAAACTCGACTTTCTCGAGGGGCGTGGATCGGCCACGGCAGCGGCCTATCGGATCGTGCGCAAGAACATCTCCGTACCATCTTCCACCCTGCAGAACACCACGGAGCAGGCCGGTCAACAGACCTCCACCGGTATCGAGTTGGCGGCATCGTTCAAGGTAACGCCGCAGTTACTGGCTGCCGGCAACTACGCCTGGGTGCGTGCCGAATACGACGAGTTCAATGAAACCGTTGGCGGGGTGGTGCATTCACGCAAAGGCAAGAACCCGGTGAACATTCCGGACCGTGTCGCGAACTTCTGGCTGACCTACGATTTGACTCCGGCGTGGCAAGTCGGGGCTGATGCGCGCTACGTCTCTTCGGTCTACGCCAACACGGCCAACACCATGTGGGTGCCGTCTTACACCGTTTACGGACTGTCCATCAAGCACGACCTTGACGCTCATACCGAGCTGAGCGCGCGCCTGCGCAACCTCACCGATGAGACCTACGCGCGCTTCATTCATCAGACCAACACCCAGTATTACCTGGGTGAGCCACGCAGCCTGGAAGTGGCTGTGCAGTGGCGTTACTGATGCTGTAACAACGCTGGGTGAGCGTTAACGCTACCCCACTTAGCCAACCCGGTAGGCGTCTATTTCAGGTACCGCCTGCCTAACTGAATAGGTAACCCCATGTTCCTGAAAAAATTCTTGCTGGCGTTCTCGCTCCTGTCTCTAGGGCACATTGCTCATGCACACGAGTTTCAGGCAGGCGACATTACAATAGTTCATCCGTGGTCACGTGAACTCCCTGCGGTGGCACCAACAGCTGCTGCGTATTTCGTTCTCAAAAATCAGGGTAGCGAAGCTGATCGCCTGCTTTCTGCAACTACTAGTGTCGCTGGCAGAGCAGAGTTGCACGAGCATGTACATGCGGGTGGTGCGATGAAGATGCAGCAGGTAATGAGCGTAGAGATTCCTGCTGGCGGTGAGGTGAAATTCGAACCCATGGGCTATCACGTGATGCTGCTCAATTTGAAACAGCAAGCCAAAGCCGGTGAGCACTTTCCTCTTACATTGATATTCGAAAAGGCCGGCGCGCTAGAAGTCGACGTCGTCGTACAGAAGGACGCCCCTACGGAACACCAACCTGAGCATAGCCATGGCGAAGGCCACCAACACTGACACTCAGGGTGGCAGGGGGGGGCTTTTGGTGTGCCGCGCAGCCCCCTCGTTGTAACGCGCAAGAATATGTGCGTCGCGTGGAGACATGCCCTGAACGCATGTTTTATAGCATTCTCACTAGCGAGCTCGCATCGAGTTCTGATTGCAATTTCTGGAGATGGAAATGCGTCGTTTGCTGATGTTGGTGACCACTGTATGTGCAGTGGGCGCAGGACTTTTCTATTGGGTTATGAAGACAGAACTGTTGGATGAGTCGGCGCTGGCGAGCGCCGGTATTGTGCTGCTGCCCAGCCCGCATGTGCTACCAGATGTGCGATTGGCAACGGTAGATGGCCAGGCTTTCGACTCAAAATTCTTCGCCGGAAAGTGGACATTGGTACTTTTCGGCTATACCTTTTGCCCAGACATTTGCCCTACTGCCCTCAGTGAATTGCGGCAGGTGTATCTTGCTCTGCCGCCTGATGCGCGCAAGCTCATGGGGGTAACAATGGTCAGCGTGGATCCGCACCGAGATACGCCCGAGCGTACCCAGCAGTACGTGAGTTTTTTCGACCCAAGCTTCACTGGCATGACCGGCAATCTTGCAGCGGTGCAGCAAGCCTCCAAAGACATTGGTCTGCCATTTGTGCCAGGGGACATTGATCAGCCTGACTACACAGTCGTACACACCGGAAATCTTGCGCTGATAGATCCAACAGGCAGGCAGGTCGGTTTTGTCAGAGCGCCGCTCAGGGTGAAGGAGCTGATTCGGATTCTGCCTGGGCTTTTTGCTCATAGCGTTTCGGAGTGATGCCTAATGTAAGCGTCAGGAGTGGGAGTGATTTAAAAGGGCGCGCGGAGAGGGCGGCTACTCCGTCATTGGACGCGGAGCAGAACTGACCGCCCACGCCGTTGAGGCTCGGTCGGTCATCTGCCAATACTGCAAATGGACTGAACAGGATGCAGGCGTAGAGCACCCAGGCGCTCAGCGAGCGGTGAGTGTGGACTACTTCAATAGCAACTCGTCAATGCATCTTGCTATGTTCCGGGGCGCCCAAGGCTCGGGCCGGGGCCTCGACCTGGATCGACTGCTTTTCACCCTTGGCGTCTTCGACGGTCAGGGTCAGCGGTACCTTGTCGCCTTCCTTAACCTGAGCCACCAAATCGATCAGCATCACATGGTAACCGTGAGGGCTCAGGCTGACCGCTTTGCCTGCCGGCAGCTCCACCGACTCCACTTGTTGCATACTCATCACATCGTTTTTCATGCTCGACTCATGAATTTGTACGATCTTGGCCGCTGGCGAGGTCGCGCTGATCAGCTTGCTGTCGCTAGTGGCGGTGAGCGTCATGAACGCCCCGGTCGCTTGCTGACCGGCTACCGTTGCCCGAACCCAGGGCTCGCTGATATTGACCTGGGATTGCGCCGCGGCCTGTCCTGCTAGCGTCAGCAGGGACACGCTCAAGAACAGCTGTTTCAGGCGTTGGTTGTTGATTTTTTTTGCATGATTAGGGTTCATGAACGAACCTCCATGACAGTGAGTAAATCTTCCGCACATTCCTGTGCGGTCAGTGAAGCGGACAAACTCAAGCGCAGTCTGCCCAGGGAGTCATAGACATAACTGGTGGCAGTATGAGACAGGGTGTAGGTGTCTCCACTTGGGATTTTTTCATAAAACACACCGAACTCTTTAGCCGTGGCCGCAGTTTGCTCCAAGGTCCCATAGAGCGCCTGGAAGCTGGGGTCGAAGGCTTTGACGTATGCATCCAAGACCTTGGGCGTATCCCGTTCGGGATCCAGGGTGATGAAGATCACTTGCAGCCGGTCACCGTCACGGCCCATCAGTTTCTTGATTTTTACCGCCCTGGCCAAGGCGGTAGGGCAGACCGCCGGGCACTGGGTGAAGCCGAAGAAGATCATCACCACCACGCCTCTATAGTTGGTGAGCATCCGTGTTTCACCTTGTGGATCCTTGAGCTTGAAAGAGCGGCCCATGATCGTGTTGCTGAGATCCTTTGCGTATTTGAAGGACGGCTTGTTGCTGTCACATCCCGTCAACAGGCCCAGTCCAAGCACGCTCAGGCTGCCAAGTACGGCGCGCCGTGAAAATACCGATTTCATGGGGGCATCCTTTCTACAAAGAGTTCAAGAAACTGATCAGTGCTTCGCGTTGCGCCTGGTCAAACTGCAGTACAGCGTTACGCGAGCCTCTTGCTTCCCCGCCGTGCCAGATGATGGCTTCCATCAGATTTCGCGCGCGCCCGTCATGCAGGTACAAGGTATGCCCGCTGACTTGTTGCGTCAGACCGATGCCCCATAAAGGCGGCGTACGCCACTCATTGCCGTCAGCCAGGTATTCGCCACGTCCGTCGCCCAACTCATCGCCCATGTCGTGCAATAACAGGTCGGTGTAAGGGTAGATTTTCTGTTGGCTCAACTCGGGTTCTGCCGCCTCTGCAGTGACATAGGAGGGCACGTGGCAGGTCGCGCATCCGGCTTGGTGAAACAGGGCTTTGCCCCTCAGTATTTGCGGCGTATCCACGTCTCGGCGCATCGGCACCGCGAGGTTACGTGTATAGAACAGGATGCTGGCCAAGATGCTATCGCTGACCTCAGGGGTGCCACCGTTCAGGGCTTGCTGGCAGGCGACCTGATACTTCGTGCAGTCGTCCTGGTTCAAAACACGGCTGGTCAGCCCCATGTCGCCGGCAAAGGCATGGGCATTCTGCTGGTTGAGATTGGGTTGGCCGGCCTTCCAGCCAAAGCGCCCGATGACGGTTTTACCCTGGACGTCATCCCACACCAGGTTGACCTTGCCGCTGACGCGTCGTGAGCTTTCGGCTTGCTGCACTGCATTGGCGCGGATGTCGTTGTCGCTAATAGCCTCCAGCAAGCCCAGACCGATCATCGGTGGGGCGATGCGGGCTGAGAGTTGGGTCTCTGGATGCATCGGGCCATAGCCGAGCGAGTCGATGTGCATGTCTGGTTTACGCAGGCTAATCGGGCTGCGGTCGGAAAAAACCATGGGGATCTCGGTGTATTCGACCCGCACGCTACCTTCAGGCAAGTAGCCTGCTATCGCGGCATCCTGCAGTTGCCCGCCGTAGGTGGGCTCTGGCACCACGCCACCACGCTGTAACTGGTAGGCGTCCGTGGCGCTGGGCTTGATCGAGAGCCGGACCAACATCGATACCGCGGGGCCGTTGGCACCGGTCGGTGGGTGGCCGCGTCCATCCTTGATGTGGCAGCTCTGACAGGTGTCGGTATTGAACAGCGGGCCCAGGCCGTCACGTGCGTTCTGTTGCGTGGACGCAACCTTCCAGGGATTGCGGAAAAAGCCGTTACCGACAAAAAAATCCATTCGCCTAAGGGGCGACAGGTTGGCAGAGGGCATGGAAAACCCATTACTGTCTGTTTTGTCAACACTGGTCGAACCGCCAGAGAGCTTTTCACCAGGCTCCGGGGTGGCGAACTCCTCTGACGGCTGGCAGCCGCTTAGGGCGATCCACAATGCACACGCCAGCAGGCCACCGCTGGAGGCACGCCAGGGTTTTTGAGTGGTTGGCGAGGCTGTTGGGAAAGTATGCCAAAGGTGCCTTTTGAGCATTGCTTAAGACCGGGCCGCAGGAAGGGCCGTAAGTCTAACGACGCTATTTATTCTTAATAACCTGCGACATTCTGGCACACCTGTGATGTGCCGCTCGCGAGCGTTGGCTCTGTTGTCGGGGTGTGGCAGGTTGTCGCAGGATGGGTTGCCCTGATAGGGCGCCGCCCCTGATGGCCGATGCTTTGTGTAGCAGTTTACGCGACCCTAATCGCGCTTCAATCCACGTGCTGTTCGGTGTTAGAGTCGCCGCCATGAAACTGACCCGCTCAGACCGCTCGCTCATTGCATGGACGTTATATTTTTGCGTCCTGTTCAATGTGTTCGCCTGCGGGTTGGCTCATGGGCAGATGATGGGCCTGGAGCTCAATGGTGTAGGCGGGCAGTTCTGCTCGTCCCTAGGCAGCCCTGCACCGGCATCGAAAACGGATCTCACCGATCTGTCCGTCAGTGGTTGGTCAGGTAGTTTTTCCTGTCCGATCTGCTCGGCCTTGACCTTAAGCATTGCCTTGCTGTTTTGTCTTGGCTGGTTACTGCGCATTGGCCAAGTACGCCGGCCTGACCGCGAACAACGCTGCAAAGCCCCCCCTCGTTATTCCTGGCCCTCTGCCAACCCTCGTGCATCCCCTCTGGTCTGACCTATGTAAACGGTTAGCTGTAATTAGCTAAACACCGCTTGTTTGCTGCCGCCCGTTTTTTACTCTTGCTATGCAGGTGTGAGCGGGCAGTCGCTATTCAATAGTGATTATTCAGAGCGTTGCCGTATGCCTTTCTTGTGTTGCCTGCTGACAGTGCGCCTTGGCGCAATGTGTTATCTGAGCGGGCTGGCCTGATGCGCTGGGGTGGAATGAGTCGCGCCAGCCATCAGAATGCCTGGGTCGCAGCGTTCTTGGCGATTGTACTCAAACTCATGGCGCTGCCGATGGCCAGCGCCTTTGGCACTCTGAGCCTGGAGCAGTTGCTGACGGGCAGCTTTTGCTCGTCGGGTGGCGTGCAGCAAGTCTCGCTCACGCTGGAAAAAAAAGAGCCATCGCTCTCCGCCAAGGCGGATCAAGCCCATTGCTGTTGTTCCCAGTCCGTCGGTGCAGTACCGATTCCGGCGCAAGCGCTCGCGGTGCCAGAATTTATCGCCGCGTTCGTGTTGCGGCCGACCGAACCCTTGCGCTGGCTCTCGCCCCGAAGCCGCTGGCCATCGATCAACCCTAGAGCCTCTCCAGCACCTTATGTATGACCGCGTTTATCTAAGCCCTCTCTTGCCGGTGGTAACGCAGGCATCGTCGATGCATTCCGGGGGGCTCCACGGTTAAAGGTGACATTGGAGAAGCACAAAAATGGCTCATGTATGTGAGAGTCTGAATCGCCTGTTAATGCCAGGTTTTGCAGCGCCTGATGACTTAAAACGCAATTCGACACGAACAGCGAAACCGATTAGCTGGAGGTCACTATGCGCGTGCTAGCCGTTCCATCCGGTGTGTCTCGATTGCTTAGCAAATCTTCGCGGCTACGCACTCAGGGCGAGCTTTTACTGCCCTTTCCGGATTACCCCGGCAACGCGCGCAGCTTCGTGCACCTCGATACCAGGCTGCTGCCTTACTGGCATACCTTGTTCGATGTGTGCCCGGGCTTACTCAAGCTCGATCCGCCAGACGGCCTGAATATATTTCGCGGTTTCATGACCTGGGCCTATCGCAATCACCCACCGCTGAACTGGACCTATTACCTGAGCGTGTGTCGCTGGCTGCTGGGCTCCAAGTATCAGGCACGGATTAATGAGGAGCATATCGAGGCCTTTATGAGTGCTGCCGCGGCACGCTGGGTCAACAGCGATGACAGCCAGGCACGAGGGTTGGTACTGGCCTGGCAAGACTCGCCTGAGAGGGTGTTCGATTGGAAGTTGGCGCCGCGTCTTGTGGCCGGGTATGAATCTGATCTGGAGGAGCTTCCGCCAGTACCTTGGGACTTTGCCTGGTGCCCTTTAACCGGAAAAGGCGGTGTCGGGTTTCGCCGGTGGTTGCCGATTCCGTGATGGAACGTACCCTGGGAATCCGTCCGCCGAGACTGGTGATCTGCGACAAAACACCACGTCTGATCAGGCCTTTATACAAGCGCCGCCAGGCGCGTGGATCGGACCGAAAAGAGAGGTTTGTGCGTCCGTTTGTCGCAGTTGTTGCCTGCAGGCTGCCCACATAAAGTGTGCGGGCTTTGAGCGGAGGCAGACACTTCCACGGTAGCTCGAGGCTTCGCAATTTAACCAGTGCACGTTCTGGTTGCTCCGCCCTCTGCCCAGGGGGCTTTTTTTTATCTGAAAAACCAGGTCATCACTCCAGGGTTAACCCTGGCTCTTATGAAATGACCGGCTTGCCTTGTGCGCATCACAGGGGCAGGTGATTGGGTCCAGCAGACAGGGGATACATGATGTTCAAGGATTCACTGAGCAAGGAAATCACCGCCATCTTGGTGATCAAGCTGTTCATAATTTTACTCATCAAGTTCATCTGGTTTGCGCACCCCACACTTCCAGCCCTCGATACCCAACCCATCGTTGAGCGTGTGTTGGGCTCTGGTGAAAAACCATCTGAAGGAGAGCCGAGATGATCTCGGAAAGCGTTGTTGATCTATCGCGCTTGCAATTTGCAATGACCGCGCTCTATCACTTTCTATTTGTGCCGCTGACGCTGGGGTTGTCAGTGATCCTGGCAATTATGGAGTCGGTCTACGTAATGACCGGAAAAGAAGTCTACAAAGACATGGTTAAGTTCTGGGGCAAGTTGTTTGGTATCAACTTTGCCCTCGGCGTGACCACTGGCCTGACTATGGAGTTTCAGTTCGGCACTAACTGGGCGTATTACTCACATTACGTCGGGGATATTTTCGGAGCGCCACTCGCTATTGAGGGCTTGATGGCGTTCTTTCTCGAGTCGACGTTTATCGGCTTGTTTTTCTTCGGCTGGGATCGGCTGTCGCGACGTCAACACCTGGCGGTAACTTGGTTGGTGGCACTGGGCTCAAATCTATCGGCGTTGTGGATTCTGATTGCCAACGGTTGGATGCAAAACCCAGTGGGGGCCGAATTCAACATTGAAACCATGCGCATGGAGTTAGTGAGTTTCAGCGCACTGCTGTTCAACCCTGTGGCCCAGGTCAAGTTTGTACACACCGTGGCTTCGGGTTATGTCACGGGCGCTGTGTTCGTGTTGGCCATCTCTAGCTTTTATTTGCTGAAAAAGCGCGATCAGGGTTTTGCCCGGCGTTCATTTGCCATTGCATCGGCGTTTGGCCTAGCGGCTATTGCATCGGTGATAGTGCTCGGCGATGAGTCTGGTTACGAGATCGGTGATGTGCAAAAAACCAAGCTGGCGGCCATTGAAGCCGAATGGCACACCGAACCTGCACCGGCAGCGTTCACCTTGTTCGGGCTACCCAACCGCGAAACCATGCAAACAGACTACGCGGTAAAAGTACCGTATCTGTTGGGGCTGATTGCTACCCGCTCGCTGGATAAACATGTCACCGGTATCAGCGATTTGTTGGTGCAGCACGAGGTGCGGATTCGTAACGGCATGATCGCTTACGGATTGTTGGAACAAGTTCGTGGTGGCGACAAGTCAGCAACCACCTTGGCTGCGTTTGATGCGGTCAAGCAGGACCTGGGTTACGGCCTGCTGCTGAAGAAATACACCACCCGTGTGGTGGATGCCAATGCTGAACAGATTCGGCAGGCAGCGCAGGACACCATCCCTAATGTGTTCAGCCTGTTCTGGAGTTTTCGCCTGATGGTTCTCTCTGGCGTGCTGATGCTGGGCCTGTTTGTCTGCGCGTTCTGGGCCTCGGCGCGCAAAAACGAAGAGCGCAAACCCTGGTTGCTGAAGTGGGCCCTGTGGAGTCTGCCGCTGCCATGGGTAGCGACTCAGACCGGCTGGTTTGTGGCTGAGCACGGTCGGCAACCCTGGTCGATTGCCGAAGTGCTGCCGACCCATTTGTCCGCCTCCAGCGTGCCCAGTTCGGATGTCTGGGGCTCGCTGCTGGCGCTGGTGGCGTTCTACAGCGTGCTGCTGGTTATCGAAATGTATCTGATGATCAAGTTTGCCCGGCTTGGCCCAAGTAGTTTGCACACGGGGCGCTACCACTTTGAACAGACGCTGATCCCACAGCCGGCCCACGCTTGAGGAAATAAGCATGTTTGATTACGAAACACTGAAGCTGATCTGGTGGGTACTGATAGGCGTGCTGCTGATCGGCTTTGCCCTCACCGACGGTTTTGATCTGGGCGCTGCCGCACTCATGCCCTATGTGGGCAGGAGCGACGACGAGCGGCGCGTAGTTATCAATACCATTGCACCGCATTGGGATGGCAACCAGGTGTGGTTCGTCACGGCAGGCGGGGCGTTGTTCGCCGCTTGGCCCATGGTGTACGCCACCGCATTTTCTGGTTTTTACTGGGCGTTGCTGTTGGTGTTGTTCGCTCTTTTCGTACGGCCCGTGGGGTTCGATTACCGCAGCAAGCTACAAAACCCCCGCTGGCGCGCCAGTTGGGATTGGGCCCTGTGTACAGGGGCGATCGTGCCTTCGCTGGTGTTCGGCGTGGCGTTTGGCAACCTGTTTCTGGGGGTGCCGTTTCACTTCGATGGCGACTTGCGGTTAACGTTCCAAGGCAATTTCTGGCATTTACTCAGCCCCTTTGCGTTGCTCTGCGGAGTGGTCAGCCTGAGCATGTTGTGCCTGCATGGCGGTACTTGGTTAATGATGCGTACCGAGGAGGCTTTGGCGCAGCGGGCCCGACGGGCCGTGCAATGGGTGTTGCTGGTTTATGTGGCGAGCTTTATCGCGGCCGGCATCTGGCTAGCTGTTGGCAATATTGAGGGGTTTGCCATTCGCTCAGCGTTTGATCCGGGAGCGGTTCTCAATCCCCTGGGGAAAACCGTTGAACAGAGCAATCATGGTTGGTTGGTCAATTATTCGCGGTATCCGTTGACTCAACTGGCGCCTGTTATTTCTTTGCTGGGCGCTGCGTTGGCCTTTGTTGCCGCGGCGGCGCGTCGTTCCGGGCTTGCCTTTCTCGGCTCCGCCCTGGTAGTGGTCGGCACCCTGTGCACCGCCGGTTTTGCCCTGTTCCCGTTTATCCTGCCGTCCAGCCTGGATCTAACTTCGAGCCTGACGGTATGGGATGCGGTGTCGAGTCAAAAAACACTGGGCATCATGTTGGTGGCCGCGAGCATTTTTGTGCCCTTGATCCTCTGCTACACGCTGTGGGGTTACTTCAAAATGTGGGGCACCCTCAACGCTGATCACATCAAAGCCAATGAACATGGCCTTTACTGAGCCGCAGAGGAGACGACTGTTATGTGGTATTTCGCTTGGATTCTCGGTGTATTGCTGGCCTGCAGCGTGGGAATCATCAACGCATTGTGGTTGGAAAACTACATGGACTTGGACGCGGAGCCCGAGGCCGATGCCTGACCTGAACGGATGGACACAGCATGGCGCCTGCCGGGTTGTGTCCTTGGCGCTGGCGGCGCCGATGGGGCTGTTACTGCTGATTCATCCGGGCTCTATGGTCGGGCCCGATGGGCGTTACAGCCATGGCGTGCTTATGCTGGTGATGCTGGGGATTTGCACGGGGTTTGTGCACGGCGTAGGTTTCAGCGTCACGTCGCATTGGGCGCGCTGGCTGACCTATCCGCTACTAAGTTGGTTCTTGTTGGTCGGGGGCTACCTGATGCTGCTGCAGGTGCAATAGCTGACCGCAGCTTCCTGCCTCAACCGCCTCACACGCCTGCCCGGGGTTAATCTGCAACCGTAGGGCAGGTCTTCAGGTGAGTAGGGTAGGTGGCGTTAATGGCCCCAAATCTGGGTCGATTCAGTCAGTTGCTCCGAGAGTGGTTTTCATGCAAATATCTCGATCAATGGATAGGCTTGGCCTCCAGAGCGGTAAACAACAACATTCCGGCCAGCATCGCCAACATGAACACGATTGCTTGCCAGCGGCCTGCCAGAAGTATGACCATCGCAGGGCCAGGGCAAATGCCTGCCAATCCCCAGCCCGTGCCAAACAGCAGGTTGCCGCCAATCAAGCGCGGGTCCAACTTACGTTGGGTTGGTAACTGTATTGTTCTTTCCAGCAACGAACGAGATTGTTGGCGTGCCCAGGTAAACGGGCCTATGGCGACGGCAATCGCACCTATCATGACTAGCCCCAGTGAGGGGTCCCAGGCGCCAGACAAATCCAGGAATGCCAGTACTTTTCCTGGGTTGACCATGCCAGCCAAAAGCAGGCCAACGCCGAACAGCAGGCCAGCGATGAAGGAAGATACTTTGATCATGTTCATCCCTCCAGCACATGACGCAGGACGTACACCGTCATGAAGCCGCTGAGCATGAAACACGCAGTGGCAACCATTGAGCGCGGCGAAAGGCGCGATATACCGCAGACTCCATGTCCACTCGTACATCCTGAACCATACCGTGTTCCCATCCCGACCAATACGCCGGCGACGATGAGTTCGAACCCTCCACCTTGGAACTCGATTAGTGGCAACGTGACAAACAGGCCCCATAGCAGTGGCGCGGCGAGCAGGCCAAAAAGAAACAATGCCTTCTCACTCTTTCCTTCGCTATGACGTTGCAGAAGGCTGCCAATCAGACCGCTGATGCCTGCGATCCGCCCATTGGCGACCGCCCACAGGCCGGCTGCCAGGCCAATCAAAGCGCCGCCGGCAAGGGATGACCAAGGTGTGAAGTGAATCCAGTCAATTGTCATTAGGTTGTTCCGCGCAAGACTGTTGATGCGGGTTTTGGAGCCTTATTAGGGCAGCAGGGTTGGTGATGCGAGGTATGCTCCCACTCGCGCAGACAAAACTGGTACAGGACGATCAAACGATCCGGATTGGTGAAGACCTTTCAAGAATCGGCTGGTGGTATAAAAAACAAGCGCCCTGAAGCAGTAGGGGCGCTTGTTCGGCTCACTCTCGGTGCGTTATCACACCTTCTGCCTAAGGCCCTTGGCGATGTGTCTAATCGCCTGAACATTCAGATGAAGCACAAACTGAGTCTCATGAGCTTATGCCGAGAGGTACTCGTCTACCGCTTTAACGGTGGCGTAGCCGAACTCAAATGCTGCCATCATCGTCGCATGCGCATAAGCTGCGGGCACGGTCACGCCGCCAAAGGTAAGATCCAGGGTGGCGCAAGCGTCATGCAGTACGGTTACTGGATAGCCCATGTCTGCTGCAGCGCGTACCACCGCGTCGATGCACATGTGGCTCATTGCACCTATGACGACGATTTCTTGGACATTCAAAGTATCCAACTGCTGTTTGAGATCAGTATCTCTGAATGCGTTGATGTGTTTTTTTACAATCACGGGTTCTTGAGCATCAGAGGCGACAGCTGCCTGAGTTTCTGCTCCGGTAGTTCCCTTGGCGAAGAATGGAGCCCCCTCATCATCGGATTCATGCCGTATGTGAAAAACTGGAATACCTTCATTTCGCGCGTGACTGATCACCCGGCTAGCATTCGCCACAGCCGCTTCGATGCCGGTCAAAGGCAATTTGCCAGTGGGCAGGTATTCGTTTTGCAGATCAACTACTACAAGACCTTGTTTCATGATCGATCTCCAATTAACTTATCAAAGTGATGCTGTCCTGAAGGCTGAAACGGCTTTTGGGTCAGCAAGCTGTCTTCTGCCATGGCGCAGGGGGGGTTGAATCAGAATTCCAGTGAGGCGCCGTCTTCTGGAATATCGACGCGAGTCTCTATACCTTGCTTCTTGACATAGGTGCGCAACTCTTCACGTGTCAGGGACATGTGATTGACTGCGTCCATGTGTACCGCGACGATTTTCGCGTTTTTCGCGGCCTGTGAAGCGCGTAGAACGTCTTCCTCACCCATGATGATTGCACCCTCGAACCCGTTCACTTTTGCTTTCCCTGCGTTGAGCACGATGACTTCAGGGTGATATTTCTCAATGGTCTGGTCTACTTCTTTACGCCAAATAGTGTCACCGGCAAGGTAGAGGGTCTTGTAGCCTGGAGCCTGAAACACAACGCCCATGGCTTCGCCCAGAAGCTTTGCGAGCGGGGGCGCAGCATACATTTCGTCTGTGCCATGCTGACCACCGGCTTTGGTGATTTTGACGCCACCGAATTCAGCTTCATCCGTCAGCACGCGCACATTTTTAAAACCTTGGGAGCGAATCAGCTGCGCATCCTCTTCGTGCTGAGTGAACAAAGGGATGTCTTTAGGTAGCGCTTTTTGTGCGGCATCGTCCCAATGGTCAAGATGGGTGTGAGTGACGATGACTGCGTCGACCCCTGCGATCACTTTAGTGGGCGACTCAGTTAGATCGACCAGGGGATTACGCAGGTTGCTACGGTAAGTATTTTCAAACCCTGGGTAGGTTCCCTTTTCGGCCAGCATCGGGTCGATCAGGAAGGTCGTGCCGCCGTAGGAGATTTTCACCGTTGCGTTACGAACTTGCTGCAAGTCTACTTTATGGGAGGCGTCCGCTGCGTTGGGGGTGTTTGAACCCGCACATGCTGATGTGGCTGCCATAGTGCAAGCAATGCTGAGGGCAAAAGGAAGAGTTCTAAATTTCATCGGATTAATCCAGCTGATAGATCGAGGACTCTATTCTTGCCGAATGCTCTGGGGCCTGACAGTGGCCTGAATGACATATTTCGATATAATTGGGCCAAGCGGCCAGGGGGTTTAAGGGATGTGGAGGAGGGTGATGTATGCCTTTCTTCGGTGAGTTCGTACGCCTGAGCGATCGACCATAATCCCAGTAGGCGATAGATATGAGCCAAAACAGGGCTAATCCGAGGTTGCCTGATGCCATCCATACGCGTTGCTGTTCTAGCTTTTAACGGCGTAAGCCTGTTCCATCTTTCTGTGCCGGGTGTGGTGCTGGGTGCGGTTCAATCCGCACCAAGTGAACCTCAATACGAGGTCAGTTACTGCGCAGAAGTACCGGGAATGGTGAATAGCGACCAAGGCATCGGGCTTGCGGTAACTCAAGGTCTGGAGCTGATGGAGGTGTCTGACGTAATCATCATTCCCGCGTGGGGCGATCAATCGGTCGCTGCATCTGCACGACTCGTGAGCGCTTTGCAAGTCGCCAATGCCCAAGGCAAGCTCATCGTTGGCTTATGTTTAGGCGCATTTGTGCTCGGAGATGCCGGGCTACTTGATGGGAAAGAAGCAACCACTCACTGGTCGGCTCGTGATGAGTTCGCGCGACGTTTTCCTGAGGTTCGCTTCAGGCCCGAGGTGCTCTATGTCAGTGCCGACAATATTATGACCTCTGCAGGAACCGTGGCGGCAATCGATTGTTGCCTGCATCTGATCCGCCAACGACTCGGTGCGGATGTGGCGAATCGCACCGCGAAGGTGCTGGTGACCCCCCCACATAGGCAGGGAGGCCAGGCGCAGTACGTTGAGCGTCCTGTGCCGCAGCTGTCCAGCGAGACTCATTTATCTGAAGTACTGGCGTGGGCTCGAATGAACCTGAGCAATGACCTGTCGCTCGACGTGCTGGCGGACATGGCGAAAATGAGTAGACGCACGTTTACTCGGCGCTTCAGGGAAGCAACTGGCAGTACCGTCTCAAAATGGTTGAACGCAGAGCGCGTTGTCAGAGCACAAGAACTGCTGGAAACGACGGACTTACCTATCGAATGTGTTGCCGATGAGGCAGGTTTTGGAACGCCCTTATCGCTAAGGCAACAGTTCGGCATTCATCTCGGTACGTCACCTTCTGAGTATCGACGAACGTTTTTTCGCGAAATGAATCCGGGTCGGGAGGTGAACACGAGTAAATGAGGTATCGACTGCTTATCGTTGTGAGTTAAACCGTGCACGATATTCCTTGGGGGTAACAGCGAATTTTTTTATGAAACTCCTTATGAAAGTCGACTCATTGCCCAGTCCGCAGCTTTGGGCTACTTTTTTGAGCGGGCTGTTGGATGTGGCGAGTAAATGCCGTGCGGCTTCCAGGCGGAGCAGTTCAACCGTCTTGCTGGGAGTTTTCCCAGTGTTTTCACTGTATTTGCGTGTGAATGTTCTCTCGCTCATGTTCATGAAATTCGCTAGCGCAGGAATCGACAGGTCAGCATTAAGGTTGTTGTTTATCCAAGCGTGAAGATCTGAAAACTGGCTACTTTTTGATTGCAACGTCAAGGATGAACTGAATTGATTTTGATCTCCAGGACGCTTTAAAAATACTATCAGATGACGTGCGATTTCCAGTGCAGCAGAGTGTCCGAGGTCTTCTTCAACTATTGACAGCGCCAAGTCAATTCCAGAAGTGACACCGGCCGACGTCCATATGTTTCCATCATTAATAAATATAGGGCCGCGCCTGATCTTAATTAAGGGGAAGTTATGCTCAAGCTCATCATATGAAGACCAATGTGTAGTGGCTTCTCGATCATCTAGCTTTCCGGCAGCCGCTAGTGCGAACACCCCCGTACAAACTGAAACCAAGCGGGTAGCTTTGTCAGCATGGTTTACAAAATGTGAAAAAAACTTCGGATCCTTGCAAAACTTATGAATGCCGGGCCCGCCGGGCACGATCAAGGTATGCGCTGATAGCGTTTCCGGTTGTAACGTTTCGGCACTAACTGAAAAGCTTGAAAGAATTTCATTAGTCGGGTTTAACGCATGAATAGAGATCGAATACGGCTTCTGATCAGGGGGCGAAAGATGATTAGCTGCGATAAACACATCCAATGGGCCAGCCAAATCCAATAGGCTTACCTGAGGGTATGTAATAAATTGTATGGATTTAGCAAGCATATCTCGATTATCCCTAAAGACCATTGGCTGAGATTCTGATCATTTTGGCTGAGATCGTCAATGTTTTGTCGTTTCGTATTTAGCATTTCGGTTATCTTACTTTCTTAAACTCATAGCGAGTAGCGCAAGTCAGAATGTTCAGTATTGGCTTAGGTGCAAGTGCTGCCTCAGTAGAATTTTTTATGGGCCTTGTCGTCTTTTCTGCTCTCCTGTATGGAGTTGACGTTATGTCAGGTCTTATAAGAAACGTGATGGAATTCGAAACCAGAATGGACCTTTTTCTTAAGGCTGAAATATCGGTATTGCTCAGCTTGATAGAGTACCAATCTCGTGGTTGTGCAAGATGTTAGTTGAGAAAGGCTGAGGGATTCAATGGCTGAATGGTCGAGTGCAATTGGCCGGATGAAGAATCAATGCGCACTCATTTTCAATCGGCGCCATCGCAAGACTTGATATGGGTTATAGCGTGCAGATCGCGCAGCATTAGATTTCAGTCATGGTTGGCGCTGTTGCCGGGGCCTATCAAGCCCCGGCAGGTGGTTTGATCAAAAATCCACGCTAACGCCTGTATATACCGCACGCCCATCACCTGGTGAGTGGAGAGAGGCTCGAGCTCCGTCCGGGTCGTACCAGGCATATTCGTAGTAACGGTTGGTGAGGTTTTTCAATTGCAGGTCAACGCTAACGGCCTCAGTCACTTGGTACGTAGCGCCGAGGTTCATCAGAACATAGCCGCCGTAAGTACCCTTGGTGTTCTCACGTTCCAGGTAATAGCTGGTCTGGCCGTTCATCCATGCCGTCAACTGCAGCGCCGGGGTAACCTTGTGGCTCACACCTGCGGTGTACAGATGATGTGGGATATGGTCGATTTCCTGGCCTTTACTGTTGGGCAGAGACGAGCTTGGCTGGAGTATTTTCGAATACTGCCAGGAGTAGGCCAGCCAGATATCTGTGCGTTCATCTGGGCGTAGGTTCAACTGCAGGTCATAACCCCAGCGCCGGGTTTCGCCGACGTTATCCGACTCGCCACTGGGGTCGTTTAGGCGCCGACTGACTTCACCGCTCGCTTCTTGTTGCCAGTAGGCTACACGGCCGTCGACCCAGTCCGTCGGTGTGAACTTAATTCCCGTTTCCCAACCTTCGTTGATGGACGGTGCAAGGTCCGTATCCCTCGGTGGAATCTTATAGGCCGCAGCACCGGTACCCACCTGGAACGTGCGCCCCCAGTTTGCGTAGATGCTGGCCACGTCCCACGGGGAATACACCACGCTGAGCTTGGGTTGTTTGATTAACCCATAGTCATTGATGTCGTAGTCTAGGCCAGTCATTTCATTGGTGAAATCGCCCTGGATCTTGTCGACGCGATACGCCGGGATGATTTTGAGCGATTCAAACGGTTTGATCTCTGCCTGGGCGTAAGCGCCGTAGGTGTCGAAATCAAATTGCTGGTCACGGGTTTGAGCTTGGCGTGCGCGGTCCTTGGTTCGGTAACGTTCGCTTTGGTTTTGTTGGCGTTGGATGTCTGCGCCACCTTCCAAAGCGAAGTTGTACAGCCAGCTCACTTCGGGGCGCCAAGTCAGGGAGGTGAGAGCGCCATATTGGGTTTCGTAAGCGTCACGCTCCTGTTGAGAACTGGTGCGCCAGTATTGCGTCCAGCGCCGGTCATCAAAGGTGTTGAGGTAGGTTTTTGCAGACCAAGCGAGTGTCTCGGACACTTCGGTATCGAAGTGCACGCTGACCTGGTTCATCCGCCGAGTGCCTTTGTCGGTGGCGTTATAGCTGTTGGTCATGGATGGGTGGTGGCGAGCATCCTCTTCACTGAGATAACCAGGCTCCTGCGCCTCGGTTTCATAGTGACGCGCGATCAGGCCGATGCGATAGCTGTTGTCGTCCGGGGTATAGAACCATTTTCCGGACATCGAAAATTTGTCAGCCTCGGAGTGATCGCGGTAACCGCCGGATTTTTGGTAGGCGAAGAAGTAGTTCTGCGTCCAGTTGCTGCTTTCGATGCCGGCGGCGAGCTGAGTTTCCCGCGTGTTGTAGCTGCCATAGCGAATTCGCGCCTTGCGGTAATCACCCCCTGTACGTGTGAGCATATTGACATTGCCGGCGATATTGTTAAGGCCATAGCGGGCATCGCTGGTACCGCGTACCACCTCGATACTGTCCAGCTCCATCGGAAAAATCATGTCCATAAACGGCATATTGCCGTCATTGCTGTTGCTGGGAATGCCATCGATCAACAACTTGACCGCGTTAACTTCGCCTTCACCATTAAAACCGCGAAAGGAAATTTTGCCCGAGGTGGTGCCTTGATTGAATTCGGTGAGCATCACCCCGGGAGCCCGACTGAACAGTTCCCAGCTGTAGTTGACCGGCATTTTTTCCAGCATGTCCGCGCCAAGAATATCCACTGAGCTGAGCACACTGCTGGTGCTCAGCGGACCACTGCCCGCGCTGTTGCCCTGCACTGTCACGGTACCCAGGGTCAGTATCGAGTCTTCTGATTTTTTGGCTTCAGCCAATGCTGAGGGCAATGGATTGAGGGAGAAAAGACTAACCGACAGTAGGGGCCATATAGAGATAGAGCGGGACATGGGTTTACGCTTTGCGCTAGGCAAAATTAGGGGAGAAGGCATGACATACATTTCCTGAAACCGAAACACTTTAAGGACGTTTAACCAGCCACCCCAGTTACGTGAGATTTTCGTTAGCTCACGTACAAGGCAACTCGCTTATTAGAATGCTTTTAGGTATTAAGAATTATTATGTTCAAGACTAAGTTAAATATAGTTCAAAAAAGTCTGCCAAGTGGATAACTATTTTGACATCCAGTTAATCACGGCTTGATAATCTTTCGCGCTGCAATCCATGCAAAGGCCTCGCGGCGGCATAGCACCAAAGCCTTCTGTCACGTGTTTCACAAGTGTGTCCATGCCTTTATCCAAGCGTGGTTTCCAGGCAGTCTGATCGCCTTTTTTCGGAGCCATGGCTAATTGGCCACTGTGGCACATCATACAACTACGCTTGAATATGGCCTCGGGTTCCTGAGCGGCTTCTACAGAGCCAAGTAGAAAAAAACAGGCAGCAGCGACAATCTTTTTCATGATTCACCTATTATTTTTTATGTTTAGGTGTTGGCGGAACTAGCCGAACTTATCCATGACACCATTTCCCAAGTAGCATAATGAGCGTGCAGTTAGGCACCAAGTGCGACAGGTTGACGCGGTCTGTAGGTAGAGGCGGGCGACCATCTTCAAATAAAAGCGTCAGGTGTGAGGGTGGTAGGCTGAACTTATCCGGGCGAGCGCATGGGCGTGTCAAACTGTCGCAGTTTCGGCGTTGGAACTCAGGGCTATAGAGTCTGGTCGTCTGCCTCTGGACGCACCACTGACCGAAAAGACGCCCCTCATGATCAGCTCGTTAGGTTTCATTCGCCTTCACCCTCTGCGACATTTCGTCTGCCTTGCCGCAGGTTTTTGCTTGCATAACGGCGCCTACGCGCAACCTGATGCAGTATCTGATCCTTCGCTTCGGTCGTTGAGCTGGACCTTAGCCGATCAACGTTTCCGGTACTGGTGAGAGCTATAGCGCGCCCAGTTCTGCTTCGGCCACACGGACTGAAACTCCCTTGATCGAAGTTCCGCAATCTGTGCAAGTCGTTACTCGCGCGATGCTCAGGGAGCAGGGCAGTCATTCGCTTGCCGACGCTCTGGTAAACGTCTCGGGTGTAAGGGCAACCAAGCCTCAAGAGGCGCTGTTCACGCAGCCTATCGTGCGCGGTTTTCCGGCGGAGATTTACGGGCTGCCGGCCTTCGGCGGCACTGCGGCGAGCATTGACCCGACGAGTCTCATCGGTACCGAGCGTATTGAGGTGCTTAAAGGCCCTACATCTGTACTATACGGCGGGGGAATTGGTGCGCCGTTAGGTGGCTTGATCAACGTCATATCCAAACGCCCAGAGCCTGAGCCAAGCGCTTTGCTCTCGATTCGCGCCGGCAGTTTTGGCACGATAAGTCCTGCAATTGATCTGAATACACCAATCGGGGACAAGGTCGCGGCGCGAATATCAGCCGACTATCAGGAAAACGACAGCTGGATTGACCACGTCAATGGCCACCAGTGGTCCATACAGCCAAGCATCGCGTTTCAGCTATCAGAAGAAACCGAGCTGTATTGCGCGGCCAATATGAGGATCGCAGCCAGCTCGAATTTTCCGGACTGCCAGCCGCCCAGGCATTGAGTGGTCAGATTGATCGCAACGCGTTCCCAGGCTCGACCAGACGGCAGCCTCACACCACCATCGAGAATCGACCACCAGCGTATGTAAAGACTGCCATGGTCGACCTGGTTGCAGATTTCACGAAAAAAGCGGATGTACTTGCGGGCCTCACGAACGGCTGAAGTCCACAGACTCAAAGCGCTCCATCGCATGGGCGCGCCGTCGGCGTTCATTTCACAGCAAATGTTTCGCGACGAGTCGGTATTTCAGTAAGCTTCCACGCGCAGACCAACTGGAGTTGGATTCCGGACGTAAAGGCTCAAACAATTCGTGCCAGCAATGTCGTGGCGTGCCTGATACCTTTTTCACGGAAAATACTGCCGAGGTTGAGCCCTTCGGCATGGATAAAGGTGATGTCGTGTATTCCAAGAAACAACAGGATCTGACGTAGGTACGGCTCTTGGTGATCCGAACTGTCATCAGCATGAATTCCGCCTCGGGCAGTTAGGACGAAGGCGCGCTTGCCGATTAATAAACCTTGAGGGCGTTCGGGAGTGTATTTAAACGTCACGCCAGCCCGGATCACATGGTCTAGCCAAGCTTTAAGCGTGCTGGGGATAGTGAAGTTATACATCGGTGAGGCTATAACTAACACGTCGGCGGCCATGAGTTCGTTGGTCAGTTCGTTGGATCGTTCCAAGCAGACCTGCTCTTTTTCGCTGCGCTGTTCGGCAGGCTTCATCCAGCCACCGATCAAGTTTGCGTCCATGTGGGATATAGGATTGAGGGCCACGTCACGAATGATGATCTGATCTGTTGGATGGGCAGTTTGCCACTGGTTGATAAATTGTTGGGTCAGTTGACGAGATACTGATTTCTGTTGGCGGGCGCTGCTTTCGATGATTAGAACACAGGACATGATTTTTTATTCTCTATCGGCTTGAGTCGATACGGTCGAGATTAATCCCTTTCACATTCTAGAAAAGCGCAAAATACCGCTGTTACTTATCTATAAAATCGTTTAATAGCTGTACAGGCTGAGCGGATCAAAGAGCCATTCACCTGGCGATTAGCGACCTCTAGCCCAAGAGCTCGGCAACAATGCTAGCGCGACACCACCCAGTACGGCCCCTGATGTCATCAATAGGTGCAGCGATATCGGCTCGCTCAGAATCAGTACGCCCGCCAGCGAAGCAATTATCGGAACGCTTAATTGAAGAGCCTCGCTCAACGGTGCAACGCATCGTAGGCGCGCTCGAAGAGCAGGGAATGATTCGTACTGAAGGCGCTGGAGGAATCAGTCTTGGCGCGGGTTTGTTGAGGCTTGTCGCGAATGCACATGTCGACCGCATGACTATCGTTCGCCCTTGGCTGCGTAAGCTGGCCAAGTTCGGTTTATCGCTCAACGCCTCGAAAACACGACTGATTGAGTTCGGTCGTTTTGCTGCGAGAAATCGTAGGAAGCGAGATTTTGGTAAACCGCAGGCCTTTGACTTCCTGGGCTTCACACACTGTTGTAGTACCAACAGAAACGGTGGCTTTCAAATACTGCGACTGATGGTCAAGAAGCGAATGCGTGCGACACTGCTGGCCATTCGGGATGAGCTGAAACGTCGACGTCATGAACCCATCCGGGTTCAAGGGCGATGGCTCACTCGGGTGGTGAGCGGTTACTTCAATTACCACGTGGTGCCGGGAAACCTGATACGTCTGGGTGGTTTTCGTTCGGCGGTCTGCCGTCTATGGCGGCAAGCCCTCAAACGTCGTAGCCAGCGTAATCGGCTTCAATGGTCACGCTATGGACGCCTTGCTGACTTCTACATACCTAGACCCAGAAATGCACATCCTTACCCTGAGGATCGCTTCGCGTCACATACCCGAGGCAGGAGCCGTATGCGGTAGTTCCGCACGTACGGATCTGTGCGGGGGGCGGCAGGTAACTGCCGTCCCTACCGCGACCTACGAGCTCACACCTTTGGGCAATGAATTACGAAGTGTTTTGGAAGCAATGGCTGCCTGGGGGGATTCAGTGCCCGAAAAATCAATTGAATGTAATGAGACTTTTGGGTAGCCGCAGAGGCATGCGGGTGTGGATTGCTGGCTGACAGAGTAAGCGTAGCCCGTCAGATAGATATCCATCGGCCCGAGAAGTGTGGAATGTGTGGTGCAGTAGCGGTGAGTCGGGCGAGAACATTTAAGATGTGATCGGCGCTCAGACTTCCCGACTCAAGCACCAGTTCTACCGCTACCAGCACCGGGTCAAGAGGGCGATGGGCACGGCAGCGAGCACCTGCGTCATGATTCGATCACCGTTGCTGTGACGTCTCAGGCCCCGTTTGAGAAGCCGCAACGGATTGGGCAGATCGGCAAACGGTGCGCCATTGCGCAGTGCACCCGGCTTGCGTTCGATGAGTGGGATGTAATGCTGCCAGTCAAAACTGACCTGATCTCGATCAAAGAGGTGCTCGTGGCTGGCAATCATTGCGTCATCGGCGATGACCACGATCCGGGATGGGTAAAGACGGCTGCTGACCCACTGGCCGCCTCGTTCACAAGGCATCGAATAGCGATTTCGCGCCACGCTGATCAGGCAGGTGCTGGAGACCCGTACGGTGCGCTCGACGTAGCCATCAAAGGCCGTCGGCATCGGCATCATTTCGACCTGCTTCAGCTCCAAAACTTCCGCCACCGTAAGTCCGTTGTACTGCGGATGCAGCAGCTCGATCCAGAGCGCACGACAGCGTTGGCCGAGCCAGGCATTCAGTTCCTCGAAGGTGTGGAACATGCAGTTTTGAGTGTCAAGCCAAATGCGTCGTCGACTGTCTTGAACGTTCTTCTCGACAATGCCCTTTTCCCAGCCAGAGGCTACGTTGCAGAAATCCGGATCGAACAGGTAGTGCGCACACATCACGGAAAACCGGGCATTGACCGTGCGGCCCTTGCCTTTATTGACCTTGTAGACAGCCGTTTTCATGTTGTCGTAGATTCCGCGACGCGGCACGCCACCTAACGCTCCGAACGAGCGTGTATGGGCATCGAATAGCATCTCGTGACCCTGGCTAGGGTACGCAACCAACCAGCATGCGCGACTGGCGCACAGCTTCATGTGGGAGACCTGGATGCGTCGAAACAGGCCTCCGATCAGCAGCCCTTCTTCGCTCCAGTCCAATTGAAAAGCTTCACCGAGCGCAAACGTCAGCGGTACAAAAGCGCGTAAAGACTTGCCTTGTTCACCTCGCCACGAGCGTGCAAACGCCGTGAGCTGGCTGTAGCCGCCGTCATAACCCTCGGCCTTGATCTGCTGGAAAAGTGCTTTGGCGCTTCTGCGATTGTGCTTTGCCCGGAACGAATCGGCTTTCAGCGCCTGTTCCAGCGTCTCGCGGAAAGGGCTGAGTTTGCTGAAGGTTGCGCACCGCTGGTACGCCGGCTGAGTAGCTTCGGGCGCTCTGACCCATTTTCGGATGGTGTTTCTCGACAGCCCGGTACGCTTGGCTATCTGGTGCAGCGAGAGCTTGTCGCGGAAGTACATCCGCCGGATTTTTCCCAACATTTCCATGCTGATTCACACCCTGTGTTCTCCTGCTCGGAAAGTGAGCAGAAGCAGTTGAACACCTGGGTCAGTTTTCAGTCGGCAGAACAGCCTTTACTGGGTCAGTTTTCGGTCAGCGGCAACACACCAGATCTAGCTTGGCAACGTACAGGTCAATGACGCGAACGAGGTGATCCTCGGGGATCAACTCTTCCAACGAGACCGGGAAGGCTGGTCTGGCGGCGGGACTCACCTTGGATGTAGGCCATAACGAAAAATGCTCCGTATCTTTCGATACGGAGCATTTTCTTGGAGCTCCGCAGATTGCTAGGTTTTCACACAGTCTGATAAGGGCCTTTTTCTAGGAGGGCTGTAGCCAGGTAGATGCGATCATGAGAGCGATCCATTAGGGCCAAATTCATTGGATCGTGCTCTTTCAGTCTACTACACGCAGCATCTCTCCTTTCGAGAACGAGTCAGCGTTCTCACCTAGCTGAGAGAGAATTCGTTGTCTTGCTTCCTTGCTTCCCCACGCGCAGTGAGGTGTCAAAATCAAGCGCGGTATATCAGCCAGCAAAGGATGTTCAGCTGTTGGGGGTTCGACTGTGAGAACGTCAGTAGCTGCACCGCCAAGATGACCTCGTCGTAAAGCGTCGGCAAGGGCTTGCTCATCAATGAGTCCGCCACGGCCAGTATTCACAACGAACGCACCAGGTTTCATTAGCGCTAACTCTGTTGCGCCAATTAGGTTGCGGGTTTGCTCGTTGAGCGGGCAGTGTAATGTGAGAGCATCAATACGCGGAAGCAACTCAGCTAACGGATGGCGGTCAGATTGTTCTGGCCGAGTGGGTAGTTGACCAATCAGAACGGTCATTCCAAAAGCTTCTGCAAGGCGAGCCACGGCTTTGCCTAGTTCGCCGTAGCCGATTAAGCCCAGAGTTTTTCCCTCCAGTTCAATAATTGGGAAGTCAAGCATGCAGAATTGACGGGCTTCCTGCCATTTTCCAGCGGTAACTGCCGAGTGATACCGAGGCAGATTGGTGGCCAACGCAAGCAGGAGCATCATCGTGTGTTGGGCTACTGAGGGTGTACCGTAACCTTGGCAATTACAAACAGTGATCCCGCGAGCTCGCGCCGCGTTTAAATCGATGTGGTTGGTACCAGTTGAACCAGCGAGTATTAGCTTCAACTGAGGATTAGCAATCATCACCGTTTCGTCGATCGCGACTTTTACGCTGATAGCCACTTCCGCGCCTTCGAGACGTTCGGTGGTCGTAGCCGGTTCAGTAAACTCATAAAGCTGCAGTTCGGTAAACGCAGCGCGTAATGATGTCGAATCAAGGTCTCCGAGGTCGACGGAGCTATAGTCAAGAAAAACAGCACGCATCAATTTCACCTCATATGTAAATTTTTTGATTTAAAGTGTTCAGGTAGGCTGCCGGCCGGTTGCTGAGCGTTTATCGCTGAGTACCAAGCCAATTCCGCCTAATACTGCCAGGGAAGTAAGTGCTAGGCGTAGAGTGAGGTGTTCACCCAAAATTAATATTCCTGCAATGGACGCCAAGACAGGGACACTCAGTTGGACAGTGGCTGCTCGAAAAGAGGACAACGAGCGAATCGCTGCGTACCAAATCGCATAGCCAACACCAGAAGCAATCGTCCCCGATGCAATGGCGCAAAGTACCCCATAAGCATCCACTGAAAACTTATCAATGAAAGGGATCGATGCCAGAAGCATTATTGGAATGGCTCGTAGGAAATTACCAGCCGTTGCAGCGAGTGGATCTTTTGATTGCTTGCCGATTAAGGAATATCCGGCCCACGCGATACCAGATAAAAGCATAATCCCAGCACTAGCAAGCGGTGGTGCGCTCGCGCCAGGTAGTAACAATGCTACAAGGCCACCTAGAGCAAGCAATAGCCCAACAAGCGCTAACCCTTGCATCCTTTCCCCTTTGCAATAACCGTAAAGAAACATTGTTAACTGCACTGCGCCGAAAAGTAAAAGAGCACCTGTGCCAGTTTCTAAGTTCACATATGCGTAAGAGAAAGCAAATGCGTATACGAATAGACTAAATGCCCCAAGCCATGTTCCGGAGGATGTGCGTGGAGTGCCTTTGATTACTAGAAGCCCCCAAAGAACGATGGCTCCGCTCAAAAGACGAATTAATGTGAAAGAAGTAGGATCGATTTCTGTGTGACGCAGTGCAAGTCGGCACAATACCGAGTTGGCTGCAAATGCAAGCATTGCTACAGCAGTGAGAGAAACTACGGTTTTGGCCTTATTGGCGGCCGATACTTCTAGTGTGCTCTGTCTCACTTGCAGTTCTCCAAAATTATCTGGGTGTAGCGCTTCAGGTTTAGCAAGCATTTTTAATCTGAGCGTTATGTTTGTTTGTATTAGATTTAAATGGCATCTCATTAATATGGATATGTTGTATTAAATAAAACGCTACCATTCGGTTGGTAGGTGTGCAACAGAAATATTATCCTCTTGCTTTCATCGTATCGATTCCTGAGGGCCATGCTTGGTGCCGCTCGGAATCCAGGATCCCTAGCTATGGGCTTTGTTCGATCGCTCTTGATCAAAAAAAACCGACCGATCGGTACAGGTAGTATTGACCGATCGGTACAGGAGGGCTATAAATTTTTTGCACCCGGCTGGCTCGGCTGGGAGTGAAGCCTCTACTCAGGGCTTCAGCTGTTGTTCGTTGACTGTCGAGGAAAATAAGAATGAATCAGACCGCAACCCAACCGGCTGTACTTTGGCGTCCCACTGCAGAAACCATTGAGAACGCGCAGATCACAAGATTTGCGCGGTCGATAGGGATGGAACCGCTACCTTACGAACGGCTTCATCGTCATTCGATTTCCAAGCCTGGAGACTTCTGGGAAGCATTTTGGAATTTCAGCGGCATGGTCGGGGAGGGTGGTGGCCCAGCACTGACCCCAAGTATCTCTGCGCCAATGACGGACGCAGAGTTTTTCCCAGCGCGTCGTCTCAATTTTGCGGAAAACATGCTGGTAGGAGGGGCGGAAACTCTCGCTGTAATCGAGGCCAATGAGGGTGGTATCACCAACAAGGTGACCTTAGGTGAGCTGCGGATACGTGTTGCACGAGCCCAATTGGGTCTCAAAAACCTAGGGTTGGAGAGTGGCGATCGCGTTGCGGGAATGCTACCAAACGATCTGAACGCTTTGGTAATGCTACTGGCTGTAACATCTCTAGGCGCGGTCTGGTCATCGTGTTCTCCAGAGTTTGGGTACGCTGGAGTGATCGACCGCTTCGGCCAGATTTCGCCGAAGCTGTTTGTAGTAGCCAGTGACTATCTTTACAACGGCCGGCGCCACGATATCGCCGGTAAGTCCGCAGACATTGCGCGCTGCCTCCCGGGCCTTCAGCAGATCATTGTGATCGGTGATGCCGAGGTGGTGGATGCGCCATTTCCAGTCCATCGTTTTGCCGATATCTGCAACAACGACGCCTCTGAGCCAAGTTACGATCGTGTTCCTTTCAATCACCCGCTCTACATCGTGTTTACATCGGGTACTACAGGTTTGCCGAAGTGCATCGTGCACCGCACAGGAGGCACACTGCTAAACCTGCGCAAGGAGCACATGTTGCACTGCGATATCAAACCAGGTGATTGCATGCTTTATTACACGAACACCGCCTGGATGATGTACCACTGGCTCATTACCGCTCGTGCGAGTGGCGCCACTATTGTTCTCTACGATGGCTCCCCTATCCCCAAAGTGGATGGGCAACTCGATCACGGAGCTTTGTGGCGTGTTGCTGAAAAAGTGGGTGCAACCCATTTTGGGATTAGCCCCAAATACCTAACTCTCCTGCAGCAAGATAGCTATAAGCCTCGTCAGAAGCATGATCTGAAGTCACTTCGGATGATCGTTTCATCTGGTGCACCGTTGACCGCCGAAAACTCGGAATGGGTGTATCGGGAAGTTAAGGATGATCTATGCCTTGCTTCGATTTCTGGTGGTACTGAGATTCTCGGTTGCTTTGGTATCAGTAACCCCACGCTGCCTGTGCGAGCAGGGGAGATTCAGGTAATGGCACTCGGCATGGCAGTGAACGTGCTTGATGAGCGAAACGCTCCTGTTTGGGGGCGTAAGGGTGACTTGGTCTGCACTGAGCCATTTCCGTCTATGCCTCTCGAGTTTCTAGGAGAGAACGGTCGGCAACGATACTTGGACACATACTTCGCTGATCGGAGCGAAATCTGGACGCATGGCGATCTTGCGGAAATCACCGAGACGGGCGGGCTGATTATTTCTGGTCGGACGGATACGACGCTCAAACCAGGCGGCGTGCGTATTGGGACAGGTGAGATTTACCGTGTTATCGACACCATTTCGGCCATCGAAGATTCGCTAGTGATCGGCTATCCAGTCGATGACGATATGGAGATTTGGCTGTTCGTCGTAACGAAGCAGGGCATTGAATTAGACGAAGATTTAGAACGGATCATTGCTAGGACTCTTAAGCTCAGCGCATCTCCTCGGCACGTGCCCCGCCGGATTTTTTCGGTACCTGAGGTTCCTTATACCTTGAGCGGTAAGAAGGTTGAAAAGGCAGTGCTTCAGTTCATCACGGGTTGTGAGGTGAAGAACAAAGGTTCTTTGATGAACCCTGATTGTTTAAGCGCATTCCTGGTTGCAGTTAACGAGCGAGCGCCACAAATGTCGGGAGTGGCGCCGTGAGAGGGTGGGACGCTGCCATTGTGGGGATCGCGGAGTTGAAGCCTGTAAGACGGACGGAGGGGTTGACCACGCTCGGAATGATTTTCGACGTTGCCGCACTCGCTGTACGAGACGCTGGACTGCGCCCACAGGACATTGATGGTCTTCTCGTTGGGCCTCAAGTAGGAGAGACCCCCCAACATATTCCAGCGACAGTCGCTGAGTATTTGGGTTTGAAGCCTGCTATGGCCGGTGTGGTGGATCTTGGCGGCGCATCCGCTGCGGGCATGGTGTGGCGAGCTGCCGCTGCCATTGCATCCGGTATGTGTCATACGGTGCTCTGCGTTCTTGCGAATACCTTGGAGACCGCATTGCGCTCTCCAAATCGAAACCCGATTCGTGAAATGGACGTGCCTTATGGGGCTTCTGGAGCAAACGTTGCCTACGCGTTGATTGCACAGCGACATATGCAGCAATTCGGAACCACCTCACGTCAATTAGCTAAGGCAGTGGTAGATCAGCGGCACAATGCACAGCTGAATCCCCAGGCCATTTTTCATGGTGTGCCATTGACTGTGGAAGAGGTACTCGCGTCTCCGCTGGTGGCTGATCCCTTGCATCTTCTTGAGGTGGTCATGCCTTGTGGTGGTGGTGCGGCCTTTATCGTAACCAGTGCGGCTCGAGCTCGCGAGATGACTCATCCCCCAGTCTTTCTCGCGGGAGCCGGAGAAAAAGTAACGCATCGTGCTATTGCATTTGCACCAGACCTCACAATGAGCCCGTTGAAGAGCGCGATAGAGCAAGCGTATAGCCAAGCGGGAGTCGGCCCGAAACAGATAGATGTCCTCTCGTTCTATGACTGCTACAGCATCATGTTGGCGATTACCGCTGAAGATGCCGGGTTCTGTAAGAAAGGGCATGGAGGATCATGGTTGGCCGAAAACGACCTCACATGGGAAGGGAATTTTCCACTTAATACTCACGGCGGACAGTTGTCGTGTGGTCAAGCGGATCTAGCGGGAGGCATGTCGCATATCGTTGAAGCTGTAAGGCAGTTGCGGCAAGACGTGGATGGAAGACAAGTGAAGAACGCCGAATGGGCTCTGGTTACTGGAAATGGGGCAACCATGAGCGAAGCAACAGCTCTCATTTTGAGGCGTGGAGATCATTCATGAGTACTGTCTTAAAATCCATAAATAAGCCTGAACCGATTCCCACTTCAATTTCTCAGTATTTTTGGGAGCGAGCGCGACAGCAGGAACTGGTAATTCAGAAGTGCCAAGCATGTGGTACTTCGGTTTTCTACCCCAGAAATCGCTGCCCTGTATGTTGGGAGAATAGTCTTGAATGGATTAGTTCACGCGGGAAAGGTGTTCTTGCGTCATTCACGATTGTGCGCAGACCTGGGCATAAGGCCTTCCAATCGGAGGTGCCTTATACGGTTGCTCTTGTTGATTTGGACGAGGGCCCGCGATTGTTGACGAATCTAGTGGGAGAGTTCATTCAGAGTGAGCTAAAAATCGGTTCGGCAGTTGAAGTGGCTTGGGTAAAAGAAGGAAATTACACCTACCCAAAGTTCTACTTATCTAACCCGTTTGGGTCTGGAGTATAACCATGAGTGATCATACAACCCCTGTGCTTTTGGATGGCCTGAGAACTCCATTTGGTAAATATAAAGGAGCCCTTTCCGGCTATAGCGCGCGAGACCTAAACGCGATTGTGATTAAAGCACTGCTTGCGAAAGTGCCTGAGTTAATGCAATCCGATGGCGTCCTACTTGGACAAGTACTCCAAGCCACTCAAGGGCAAAACCCTGCAAGGCTCGCTGCAAGCGATGCTGGCCTGCCGCTGACCATACCGGCTGCAACTTTTAACAGCGTGTGCCTCGCTGGATTGTCCACGGTTGCGGATGCGACGAGACGAATCCATCTCGGGGAAGGGCGTGCCTACATCGTCGGAGGCGGAGATTCGATGAGTCGCGCCCCGCATGCTGCTCTTATGCGCACTGGGATTGTCAGACCAGGCTCCCTGGAAATGATCGATGTCATGATACGCGATGGCTTGTGGTGTTCTATTTCCAATGAAGGTGTGGGAGAGATCTCAGAGCGTGCTAATCGGGAGTTACGAGTATCGAGGGAAGCGCAGGACGAAATTGCTGTACGTTCACATCAGCTAGCTGCGCAGGCCTATCAACAGGGATTGTTTGGTACTGAAGTCATCTCTGTACAGTTGAAAAATGAGGCGTTTAGCAGCGATGAAGGCGTAAGAGGTGAGAGCAGCCTGGATAAAGTTTCTAAACTGTTACCAGCATTCAACGAATTTGGCACGATCACAGCCGGCAATGCATCGCAAATGTCCGATGGTGCATCAATTGGAGCAGTGACGTCTTTGGCATTCGCCAAGGAAATTGGTAGAGCACCACTGGCAAAAATAATCTCCTTTGCCGAGGTGGCAGGCCCGGATACATCCCTCCATCTCAAGCCAGCTTATGCCATAGAGCTTGCTCTAAAAAAAGCGGGGCTGAAAGTTTCAGACATCGACCTGTTTGAGATTAATGAAGCGTTTGCCGCAGTAGTCGCGGCAACCTGTACACATCTAAAAATTCCCTTAGATATAACCAATGTTAATGGCGGTGCCATCGCAATCGGTCACCCGTTGGGTGGAACAGGTTTTCGGTTGTTACTGACATTAGCCAAAGAGTTGCAAAGGCGCAACGCCCGTTATGGGGTTGCATCAATGTGTGGTGGTGGTGGACAAGGTTTTGCAGTCATCATTGAGAGGATTTAAAGAATGAGCGAGAACAACAAAAAACAACCTAATGGCTGGGTTGATACCCGATTCGGTATGCCGTCGGTAGGCTCCACAGCAGAGAGAAGCAAAAATGTAACACTCGCTGATATTGAGCTCTTTAGCGCTATGACAGGCGACCGCAACCCACTTCATACCGATAAGAAGGCCGCAGAGGCCTCGCGCTTCGGCGGACTTATTGTGCAAGGTGGTGTTACCAGCGGGATGTTGAATGCGGTAGTGGCGGAGGAGCTTCCTGGGCCAGGTACGGTGTTTTTGAGCGTTGAATGGAAGTTTATCAAGGCTACCTATGTCGGCGACACGATCACAGCGTGCGTGAAAGTTCTAGAGCTCCGTGAGGATAAACCCATCTGCACTTTAGAAACAGTTGTCAAGAATCAACACGGAGAGGTCTGCCTTGAAGGTAAGGCTGTGACTTACACTGCTTCGCTAACACCAGTTGAGTAGCTATTGAATTTGACAATTGGTTAGTTAAAGTTCTCGCGCTCGCGATATTGACGCGCAATTCATAGTTGCGAGCGTGAGAGTTTTTTTCGTTGATGTAGGAGGCTGCAACGGATTTAGTTTTTGCGATACTTCGTTTTAGTAGTTGTAGTGTTGCAGATAAATTATTAGCTTTTTGGACTACCCAGCTCACAACAATAAAAAGGTGCCTCCATGCTAAATAGTATTGTTTCATTTTTCACCGAGCTTATGCGTCGTTTCCTTCCAGACCCATTTGTCTTTGCAATCGGTCTCACCCTATTAACAATGCTACTTTCTTATGTGGTTGAAGGCCTGGCGCCGATCCATATTTTAGAAAGTTGGGGGGAGGGGTTCTGGAGTCTTTTGGCATTCACGACTCAAATGGCAGTAATTCTTGTAATGGGATACGTAGTTGCTACGGCTCCATTTGTAGATCGAATGCTAGATAAACTGGTCAGCCGTATTAAGTCACCTCGCGCTGCGGTGGTGGTTGCAACGGTTGTGGGCGGCGTTGGATGCTACCTCAACTGGGGTTTTGGACTTGTAATCGGAGGACTTGTAGCACGAAAGTTGGCAATGAGTATTAAAGGAGTACATTATCCTCTCATAATCGCGGCAGCCTATAGTGGATTTACGTTGTATGGATTTGGGTTTTCCGCGACTATCCCGGTTCTAATTTCAACAAAAGGGCATCAACTGCAGGAGCAGATGGGTGTTATAAGCTTGAGCGAAACAATTTTTTCGCTACCAATGATGCTCACTGCATTGATTGTTCTAATTACCATGCCTATCCTAAACGCTTGGTTACATCCGAAAAACCCCGATGATATCGTAGAGATTGACCCGGCATGTTTTGAGGATAAAACCCACAAATCTGAAACTCATCACCTTCTTGCGGAAAATACCTTTGCAACACGATTGAATAATAGCAAAATTCTAAGCTATGTAATTGGTGCTCTCGGCATCGCCTATTTGGTCATGTTTGTGTACAAGGGCGGAAGTTTTGATTTAAATAAAATCAATTTTTTACTTTTGTTCCTTGGGGTATTGCTTCTCAGGACTCCCGCAGAGTATATGAGTAAGCTGAATGAAGGGGTGAAAACTGTATCTGGGATTATTTTGCAATTTCCGTTTTATGCGGGAATCATTGCAATGATGCACGCGTCAGGATTAGTCGATACCATTTCTGCAGCATTCATAAGCATTTCTACAACCCAGAGCTTACCTTTTTGGGGGGTTATAAGCTCATTTATCATTAATTTCTTCGCACCTTCAGCGGGTGGGCACTGGGCGATCCAAGGGCCATTCATGGTCGAGGCTGCTCGGGAACTGAGCACCTCGCAAGCTCAAACAGCCATGTCGGTTATGTTGGGTAATGCATGGAACGATTTAATCCAACCCTTCTGGATATTGCCTGCTCTCGCCATGTCTCGCTTGAAACTTAAGGATATCATGGGCTACACAGTGGTGATTATGTTGTGGGTGGGAGCTATTTACATCTCATCAGTTTTGATCTGGTCTTATATGTCACATTGATCATTAGAGAATGGCGTGCATTGAGCCGAATAGACCTCAATGTGCGCCTTTCAGGACGACGGGCACCAAAGGCTGCAAGAAGGGGTGTTTCTACAGTTGTGCAAAATCTTCTGCAATTGTCCCTCGGCGTTACAGGATTTTTCATCGTTGACGCTGAGTGATCTCAAGGCACCCTGCCTGTGGTATAACAATTGTACCGACCGGTCGAGAGGCTGATCGTGCTGAATTTCATCAGTCGGCCGGGAAGACTCGTTTGACAGATCTCGGCAGGCCAGGCTCTGACGAGGAAATTGTTAGCAGAAGGAAATTTGCATGGCAGAGGCTAAAATTGCTGAAAAATCATCCGTCGTCGAAAGTGGCACGAAAGAGCGCATTCTGCGAATAGCGGCCGAGCTGTTTTCTACTCGTGGCTACCATGCGACTGGAATGGCTGAGCTTGAAAAAGCGACTGGTTTAGGTCGAGGCGCGCTGTACCATCATATAGGGAGTAAAGAAGAGCTACTGTTCGAAATCACGAGCCGCTACCTAAGGGTGTTGATCGCGGCAGGTGTTCCGTTGAGCGAAACTGACCTCCCAGCAGAGGAGAAATTTAGGCGCTTCTCTTCGATAGTCATGCAAGCGATTGTCAATCACCTGGCTGAAATGACCGTATGCTTCCGTGAAGTTCATTCGGTTACTGGTGAGCGCCAAATGGAGTTGCTTGACCTTCATCGCCGATATGAGCAGATATGGTCAGCGATATTGAAGTCTGGCGTTCAGGAAGGTGTATTCGGTACTGCGGATTCTTTAGCTGTAAAAGGGATCCTTGGTATCCACCACTACAGCTACCTTTGGATAAAGCCTGGTGGCCCGCGTACGCCAGAAGCGATATCAGATTTTTTCTGCCAGATGCTGCTTCCTGGTTTGAAGTATCAGTAGCAATAAGCCGAAGGGCGTTGCCGATAAGACGCCCGCATGACATTCCGCCGGAGCCCGACCCCATCGCGCAGTGAAAAAAAGCTGCGATCCTGATGACCAAAGCGTCTTGGCTCGTGCCAAGCGCTAGATTCAAGTTCACTTGCAAATCAGGTACAGGCCCGCCAATTACCATTCAGTGGGCGGGAAATGGCGCGAGCTATCAATGGCCTGTGTCTCGTAGGGATTCTGTGAGACGTTGTCCGTGAACTGTCACATGCTCTGAAGCCAGCTGCTCCGAGAGTGCCGCGTCGCCACTGATAATGGCATCTACGAGCGCTTTATGTTCCGGGTAGATCGACGCAGCGCTTCCGACCATACGATTGGTACTGAGGATGTAGAGAAGTACGGTATCGATGATCAGAGCGTACTGCTGTAAGAGCCTTCTGTGATTTGCGATGCTGACAATAGTCTTGTGTACAGCCAGATCTGCCTCAGCAATTGCCCTCCAATCATTCCGTTGCGTGGCAAGCTTAAGCGTCTTCAACGCTGCGGTTAGCGCTTTCTTGCCTTCGCTATCAATGTTCTCCGCAGCTAGTCGAGCCGCTAGTCCCTCCAGGCAACTGCGTAACGTGTACAGCTCTCTTGCATCATCCGATGAGAGGGAAAAAACCTCCCAGCCTGTATAGGCGTGCTGCACCACAAGCCCTTCGCCTGATAGGCGCTGCAATGCTGCCCGAACAGTTGATCTCGACAGCCCGACTTGAGCTGCAAGCCCAATCTCAGTGAGTCGAGAGCCTAGGGCAAGCTGGCCGGATATGATCGCGTCGCGGATGCAGTCCGCAGCCTTACGGTCTAGGCTGCGGCGGTCGATATTCTCGCCCGCTATAGATAGGAGGTTTTTCTGGGTCATGCCCACATACTGAAGCGGTAAAAATCCACTGTCAACAGTTAACAATCAGACAGAGGAACTCCAGAAGGGTAGGCAGCGAACCGCTGACGATTGGCTGTTGACCGGTTGGAGCAATGGGGATAGATTCGCCATTGTCGATTGTTAACAATTAATCAAAGACAATTAACAGAGTGGAGAGAAAAATGCGTATTGAGCATGTTGAAACGATCGCATGCGATGCAGGATGGCGGAATTACCACTACCTGAAGATCGTGACTGACAATGGCATCGTTGGCTGGGCCGAGTACGATGAGGCTTTCGGGCCTTCCGGGCTGACAGCCGTGATTGAGAAAATTGCACCGCGCCTAATCGGTAAGCCAGTGAATGGTCACGAATCAGTTATTGGGCCGATAGCTGCCACCCTGCGACCAGCACCGCACGGCCTAAGTGCAGAGGCATTAGGCGCGATCGAAAATGCCTTGCTGGACATCAAGGGGAAAGCGCTAGGTGTTCCTTGCCACGAAATCCTTGGCGGCAAGCACCGGGACACCATCCCGGTTTACTGGTCACACTGTGCTACATGGCGAATCAACCATCCGAAATTCTACAGTCCGGTGATTACTGATCTAGAAGGCGTGAAACGGGCTGGGCAGGATGCGCGTGAGCTCGGTGTTCCTGCTGTGAAAACGAACCTTTTTTTGAATGACGAAGCAGGTATGCGCCAATGGATGCCTGGTTTCGCGGCGCCCTACGATCCCTCACTAAATGTGGACAAGAAACTTGTAAGAAGTGTGCGCGCTCATCTGGATGCTCTGAAAGAAGGCGCAGGCCCCGATACTGAACTGATGGTTGATTTGAATTTCAACTTCAAAACTGAGGGTTTTGTTAAGATCATTCAAGAGCTGCGTGACTATGATTTTCTCTGGATAGAGCTTGATAGCTACAATCCACAAGCACTTGCATATATTCGAGAACGTAGCCACTCACCGATCGCAGCATGTGAAACTCTTTTCGGAGTTCGCCAGTATCTGCCTTATCTTCAGAGTCAGTCCGTGGACGTTGCGATCATCGATGCTGTCTGGAACGGAGTTTGGCAGTCTATGAAGATTGCTAATGTTGCAGACGCCTTTGATGTGAACGTGGCACCTCACAATTTCTACAGTCACCAAGCAACAATGATGAACATCCATTTTGCCGCCGCAGTGCCAAACCTTCGTATCATGGAACATGATATTGACCGGCTAGCTTGGGATAAAGATCTATTTACCTATGTTCCTGAAATAAAAAATGGTTCGATTGTCGTCCCTGATACGCCCGGTTGGGGATGCGATCCGATTGAGGAGAAAATGAAAAATCACCCGCCACGTGTATTTAAGGGTTACTTAGGTTTGTAAATTTCTATATTTAACTTGAGGAGCGGGGGGGGAGTCCCTCCCGATTCTTTAATCGACGGGAGAATAAAAATGACAACCTCTCAAGTTAATGCGTTAAATAAAGTTTTTGCTGCATTGAGTGAAGGCTCTTCCTTTCTTCTAACTGATCCTGCGCAGGAGAAAGGTAATGGATAAGGGCGATTTTAAAGACTGCCAAACTCTGAATATTCGTGAAAATGAATATGAGAAGCGAAGAATCTACAAGAAAATCACACTGAGATTAATTCCGTTTCTTTTCATATGCTATGTTTTTGCTTATTTGGATCGGGTAAATATTGGCTTTGCAGCATTGCATATCAAGCAAGATCTCGGGTTTTCCGAAGCGGTATATGGGCTTGGTGCAGGAATGTTTTTTGTTGGCTACTTTCTATTCGAGGTTCCGAGTAATCTAGTATTAGAGAAGGTCGGTGCACGATTGACTCTGATGCGTATCATGATTGTTTGGGGGCTGATATCAGGTAGTTTTGCATTCATTCAAGCCCCGATGCAGTTCTACATTGCCAGGTTTCTACTCGGTGCATTTGAGGCTGGTTTCTTTCCAGGAATCGTACTCTATTTGACTTTTTGGTACCCGGCAGCTATGCGCGGACGGATTATCGCGATGTTTATGTCAGCGATCGCTGTAGCGGGGATCATCGGCGGGCCAATTTCCGGCTGGTTGTTGTCAAATATGGATGGCGTTTATGGCTGGAAAGGTTGGCAATGGATGTTTGTGGTAGAGGCCATTCCAACGGTACTACTAGGTCTGGCTGTCTATTTTGCACTCGCAAACCGTCCTAGTGAAGCTAAATGGCTTTCAGAGCAAGAGAAATACGCCGTCATTCATGCCTTAGAGGAAGAGAATTCTGCCGATGGTCAAAAGACGCATCACTTCAAGCAGGCCTTGAGCGATCCCCGTCTATATATCTTGGGAGCTGTTTATTTTTCAATATCAGCCAGTCTATATGTTATTAGCTTCTGGCTTCCTACTTTAATACGCGAGCATGGTGTATCCGACTCTGTAGAAATTGGAATGCTAACAGCTATCCCTTATTTAGTAGGTGTCTGTGGCATGATTTTAATTAGTAAGCACTCTGATAAGAAGCAGGAACGACGCTGGCATGTCGCGCTTTGTATGCTCGGTGGATGCATCGGCCTTCTGGTTACTGGTTTATTCGGTGAGAGCTTAATAGTTTCAATGCTTGCTCTAACGCTGGCAGCGACCTGTATTCTTACAACGATGCCGGTTTTCTGGACAATTCCTACGTCTTATATGTCCGGTTCTGCAGCAGCGGGAGGCATCGCTGCTATCAATTCAATAGGGCTGCTCGGAGGTTTTACCAGTCCCGCTCTTATCGGCTGGATCAAAACGTCTACGGGATCTATTGATTATGGGCTCTACATATTCGCCGGAGTGTTAATTTTAGGGGCTGTAGTGTTACTCAAGGGGATACCTGCTTCTTTATTGAAGGGCCGAAATACAGAGGTAAAGAAACTTAATCCTATTACTGTTTGAGATGCTGACAAGCAAATAGGATAATAGTTATTTTAGAAGGGGCGCTAAGGCAGTCGCCGCAGTTGTAAGCGGCGGCGATTGCTTTCAGTACATGAGTAGCGGTTTACTGGCTAGGCTGTTCTGAGTTTCTTGCATCGATCATGCAAGTTTGAATTTCAACCAACTCTTTTCACCTTGGTTGGGATCAGTCCTCGCAATGATCTGCAATACCATGATTCAGCTGGCGCCCCAGCGCTCCGGCAAAAGACAACGCAAAAGCTATACCTCGGCGCACATCAGGTTCAGAAGACATACGCAGCATTGCCATCAAGGAAGGGGGGGTCTTTCAATTCACCAACGCGATCACCGGCCACCCGCGCTGCATTACCTGTCATCCAGGCAGCTGCGGTCACTTCTTCAAAGACATTTGTTAGCTTTGGCTTTTTTAATCGAAGGTATACCAACGATTTTCCTGGGAATTGGTGTGTATTTTAACTTGATGATCGGATTGAGGACGCTAAGTGGCTACGGCCTATGAGAAACCATTCTTCTTTTAGAATTGGCTAAAGATGAATTGAAGAACTCAATAGTCAAGTCGGATGGCATAAAGGGGGTCATAAAAAGCAAGACTGTTTGGCTGTTTGGCTTGATCTATTTCTCTTTTCAAGGATGAGTATATGCCATTGGATTCTGGTTGCCGATTGTTGTCCAGTCCGGTAACTGGGGAGGTATGTTGATGGTTGGCATTATAACTGCCATTCCTGACGCGGCCGCTACGCTATTTTTGATTTTCATGTGTAAGTCGGCCGACGTTAATAACGAGCGTCGCTGGCACTTAGCTTTTCCAATGATCATGAGTGCTGTTTGGTTGATAATGGCTACCAATTCCGGAGGCTCAGCTTTGTTACTTTTATTTGGGCTTGCAATAGCGACTATGGGTGCGTTTACCGCTCTGCTTATGTTCTGGCCGCCACCGGGAGGTAAGCAATATAGTGTTTGTTTTAGAAAAGTGAATACTTTCAGAGTTTGTTAAGCACCCCATCGGTTGAACTACTGATGCTTTCAGAGCTGTCCCCAAAATAACGTGTCACCACATCGATGAATCGCATAAGAGACGATGAGCGGTTGTCAGCCCGCCAGACAAGCTCCCAATGCTGGGTCATTTTTAAATCTGGGATTTCCATGAACGCGACTGTGGTCGGTGCGATACGTTTGACGGACTCAGGCAATACCGTGCAGCCCATGCCAGCTGAAACCAGTGTGAGCATCGCTGCAGCATCCCCTCCCAGAATTGACGCATTGGGAATAAAGCCTGCATCGTAGAAACAGTGAATCAGCTTGTCATGCCAGGCCGGTGCCTCATTCCGGTGGAGCCATACGAAGTCTAGGTCGTTGAGATCCCTTAGCGACTGCGGCCGACCTTTTTCCCATTGCCACGCTGCCGGATACGCCAAAAGCATCTTCTCCGAGAAAATATGGATTCCCCTGAATAAGGGATCGTCGGTAGGCCTGACCAAAAGAACGCCAACATCCAGACGCCCACTGGACAGCAATGCGGTTTGCTCGGCCGATAGCAGGTGGCGCAATGTGATGGACACACCGGGCACTTCTTCCCTGTACTTACGAAGCATCTCTGCGGTCATAGGCGCCAGCGTCTGTACCACGGGCAGAGCAACCGAAAGGTGTCCTATCTCGCCACGACCGGCACGCTTGGCACGCTCCCTCGCCGCTTCTGCATCGTCGACAAGGCGGCGCGCATCAGTCAGCAATATCTCCCCGGCATCGGTTAGGACGACACCACGCGTCGTTCGATGAAACAGGGGAGTTCCCAGACCTTCTTCGAGCGCATGGATTTGACGCGTGAGCGCTGGCTGCGCGATGTGCACTTTAATTGCGGCAGCGCTGATGCTTCCCTGCTCTGCAACAGCAATGAAATAGCGCAGTTGTCGTAAATCCAAGGGATACCTCTGAGGCATGTCCTGTATCAGTAAATAGCATTATACGGTATGGCAGTCGATGAATACGATTTGATGACAGCGCTGGAATCACTCGGCCACATCAACATTCGTAAAGGCTGTCAAGAAATGCCCCAAAAAATCATCGATCAAATTCGCTCCCAAGCTGCCGACTACGAGGCGCTTCGGCGTGACCTCCATGCCCACCCCGAACTGGGTTTTGATGAACACCGCACCGTCGAAGTCATCTGTGCGGCGCTGGATCATTTGTCCATTCCGTACCAGACGGGTATCGGTAGAACTGGGATTGTCGGCGTCATTCCGGGTCGCGCAACGTCGAGCGGCCGTGCAATTGGTTTGCGAGCCGATATGGATGCGCTGCCAGTGCGGGAGTGCACCAAACTCGACTACGCGTCGACGAGAGAAGGCAGGATGCACGCTTGCGGGCACGACGGACACGTCACCATGCTTCTGGCCGCAGCGGACTATCTACAAAAAACGCGTGACTACGACGGCACTGTCTATTTGATCTTCCAACCGGGCGAGGAAGGCTATAACGGTGGACTTGAAATGGTTAACGATGGACTCTTCGAGAGGTTTCCCATCGAACAAGTCTATGCACTGCACAACTGGCCAACCCTCCCGCTGGGCACCATTGCAGTGCCGATCGGCGCCGTCATGGCAGCCTCCGACATCATCACCATCAAGATTCAGGGACGAGGTGGTCATGGCGGCGTGGCGCCCCAGTACACCGTAGACCCCGTCCTAATCGCTGGTGCAATCATCAGCGCTGTTCACTCCATCGTTGGCAGGAATCTCAATCCGCTGGACACCGGTGTCATCAGCCTGTGCGGAATATCGGGTGGCAGTCTTGAGGCGTTCAATGTCATTCCCGACGAGGTCGTCATTTCTGGCACGGTTAGGTCATTGCGCGCCGAAGTTCAGGAGACTATCGAGTCACGGCTTCGGGAGATCGTCGAGGGGGTTGCCCGCAGCTTTGGCGGGAGCGCCACTCTGGAGTATCGAAAAGGCGTCCCTGCCACGATCAACTCCGAAGCGGAAGCTCTTCTCGCGCGGCAAGCAGCAATCGATGTCGTAGGGGTCGAGCATGTTGTCCAGCAACCGGTGCCAAGCCTAGGAGGGGAAGATTTCTCTTTCATGCTTGCCGAACGGCCCGGCGCCTACATTCATCTGGGCACCGGCGACGGCAAACATTGCCACGGACTTCACAGCGCGTACTACGACTTTAACGATGCAGCCACACCAATCGGAAGTGCATTGCTCGCGCGCATCGCTGAATTAAGCATGCCTTTACATGCGTGAAAACGACCTCCTTTAAACTCGTGAGAGGCAACCCCATGAATAGCATACAAAAACAAGAGAAACCGCGCTGGGTGCAACTGTCCGCAGCCATCATCGGTAACGCCCTCGAATGGTACGACTTCGGTGTCTTTGCCTTCCTAGCGGTCATCATCTCCCAGGTGTTCTTCCCGACCGCCGGGGAATACACCGGCCTGCTTCTCACGCTGGCGACATTTGGCGTGGGTTTCCTCATGCGCCCGCTGGGCGGGATTGCGATTGGCCTCTATGCCGACAGGCGCGGTAGAAAAGCCGCCTTGCAGTTGATCATTGCCTTGATGACGGTGTCGTTATTGTTGATGGTCTTCACTCCCTCGTATAACACCATTGGTATCGCCGCGCCGCTGCTGATCGTCTTTGCCAGGCTGCTCCAGGGTCTAGCGACCGGTGGGGAATTCGCGTCTGCAACAGCCTATCTGGTCGAGGCGGCGCCTGAAGGTAAAAAAGGGATATACGGCGCTTGGCAGATGTTCGGACAGGGCTTAGCGAATCTCTGCGGCGCACTGACCGGTTTCCTGCTCACATCTATCTTCACACAACAAGAACTGCTCGATGGCATGTGGCGCATCCCCTTCGTGATCGGCTTACTGATTGCGCCTTTGGGTTGGTGGATACGTCGGCACCTGGAGGAGCCCGAAGAGTCTTTGCAAGCAATGGCCCTAGGTGAAAAGACGCGTCTGCGCACCATCTTCGCTCGGCACCCAAGAGCCATCTTGGCCACCTTGGCCCTCACAACCTGCGCTACAACCGCTGCCTACATCTTCATCATTTACATGCCGACCTTCGTGGTTCGCCAGTTTCATATTCCTCTGCATGATGCATTCATGGCACAGGCAATCGGGCTGTTGGCCTTTATCGTTGCCGTTCCCGTAACGGGGGCTTTGTCCGATAGATACGGCCGCAAGCCGGTCATGTTGGCGTTCCTTGCGCCATATGCTTTGCTCATTTACCCCTTGTTTTCATGGGTGCAGGCGACGCCGACCCTGTCCACTTTACTCGTCGTGTATGTCACGCTCAGTGTCTTCCTTGGTGGATTTTTTGGGCCGTTCTCGACAGCGTTAGGCGAGCAGTTCCCGACTGCTGTGCGATCTTCCGGACTGGCGATTTGCTACAACATAGCCGTCATGGTGTTCGGTGGTTTTGCACAGTTCACCGTCACTTGGCTTATCGAGTCGACCGGTGTGACGCTTGCCCCAGTGTTTTATACGCTGGCTGGCAGTGTACTGGGATTGATTGGATGCCTGCTGCTCATCGCACCCACGCAGATTCGAAGTGGCCGAACCCCACTGAAAACCCGAACCTTGACGGGGGCCCGCAGTGTATAACTTCAATGAGCATATTGATCGCAGCGCATCCAATTCCATGAAGTGGTCGCATGGGCGCCAGTTCCTAACTGCGGAGCAGTACGCCGCCGATCCGCTGCCGATGTGGGTCGCTGACATGGATTTTCGGGTGGCTCCTCCGATTCTCGATGCTTTGCAACGCGAACTGGACATGGGGGTGTTGGGTTACGGTGGTACGCCTGAGTCATACCGCGAAGCCGTCGTGTACTGGCAGATGCGACGCTTTGGGTTCAGGGTGGAACCGGAGTGGATCACCCAGTCGCCGGGTGTCATTGGGGCACTCAACGTGGCTATCCAGGCGTTCTCGCAGCCGGGCGACTATGTACTCGTGCAAACCCCAGTTTATTTTCACATCCACTCGGATGTTGTAATCAATGGTCGACGTTTGTTGCATGCACCGCTGGTTGAGGAAGACGGCCGCTACCGATTCGACCCGGCGGTGTTCGAGGCGGCGATCCGCCCAGGAACAAAGTTATTCATCCTGTGCAACCCGCACAACCCGACAGGAAACGTATGGACGCGCGAAGAACTGCTCACGATGGCAGAGATTTGCGAACGTAACAACATTCTGGTGATCTCGGATGAAGTGCATCAGGATTTGATCTTTAGCGAGGACGCGCGGCATATCCCCTTTGCGATGTTGAACGATGCAGCTGCTCATAATTCAATCGTGTGTACGGCACCCAGCAAGACCTTCAATATAGCTGGGCTGTCCTGCGCCAACATCCTGATCCCTAACGATCAACTGCGCCGAGCTTATCAAGCACAAAGTGAGCGCAACAGTTCGTTCCTAATACAATGGGAACCGCCGCATGCGAGGCGGCCTATCGCCATGGCGAGCCATGGATGAACGCAATGCTGGCTTACGTGCGAGGCAACCAGCAATACTTTGCCCGTCGCGTCAAGGAGCTCCATCTCCCCTTGACAGTGACACCTTCGGACGCCCTGTACCTGGCGTGGATCGATTTTCGTGCGCTCGGGATGTGCTCCATCGAACTGCAAGACTTCCTGCTGCGGCAAGCGCGGCTTTGGCTTGACCAAGGTACCAAGTTCGGTGTTGAGGGTGAGGGCTTTATGCGTATAAATCTCGCATTCATTTTTTATCCAATGCAGTTACTAAGTGCATCTTAACCGTCCGGCGAAGTCACCTAGAAGCCAGTTCCGGAGGTTAATTTTTGTTGATTTTATCTGGGCTTAACATAGCGAATATGGGAATCGTCATGCTGCTGATGTCCAGGCAAAGAAAAGCACAGTGACCCTTCAATTTACGTCAGCTTCTACTGTGTAGAAACTGACGTATTTTTTTGCCCGCCAGTGCAGTTTATTTACTTACAATCCTTATAGCAGGCGGTTACTTTCACGTCTGGTCTATCATCTACGTAGAATGCGTCTCGATTTGGCATTTTGACCTTTGTCAGGGTGTCTGCATTAACCGTGGCGTTCACTTCCAGCAACTCGTTTTTGTTCAAAATATAACCAACCACCGAGTACACCTGATCATTACTCAACGATTGAGGTTGTTGGAACGGCATAGCGCGCCTGACGTAGTCGAATAATGTTGTCGCGTAGGGCCAATAACTGCCGACGGTTTTCATCGGTTTCTGAGAGGTAAGGGTGCCTTTCCCGCCCATTAGCGCTGGCCCCATTCCGCCCTCGAGGTTGACGCCATGACAGGCAAGACAGGTTGTTTGATAAATCTTCTCTCCCTCTATGACAGTTCCTTGACCGGAGGGCAGGTTCTTACCATCGGGGGCAACGTCTATATTCCAACTTGCGATTTGTGCCTCTGTCACGGGATGTCCCAAGCCATGTTTTTGGTCAGCAGCCGCACTGGCAGCGACGCAAATACTTAATACCCCCAATTTCATGGCTATGAATTTATGACCGGCCATTTGTCACCTCCCCATTGGAGTTGATTCGCCAAGGCTGGGTAGCATTGTTGTGATAGAAAGAGACCTCTCCTCGCACTTTCTTCAGTTGCTCAAGGCTTGGTTGAACGTATCCCGTCTCATCAATAGCGCGGCTCATGATGACCATTTCCGCTCCTGACCACTCAAAAGGGGCGCGGAACGCCGTCAAAGATTTGTTGAGTACAGGTTCTTGGAGTTTCGCTTCGTACCAGTTACGCCCGCCGTCGATGGATACATCAACTCGCGTGATTTTTCCGTTTCCGCTCCAAGCGATGCCCCGCATTTCATGGAGACCTTTGCGCGTGAGCTTATGAGTGCCTGAAGGGGACGTGATGAGCGACTTGCACTCCATCACAAATGAGAATTTCCTTGAGCGCCCATCTGCCATGAGGTCGGTGTATTTAGCCGTTTCTTCACGGCTATAAGCAGGAGCATCGGTTACATGTAAGCGCCGTAACCACTTAATGTGCGTGTTGCCTTCATAACCTGGTACTAATAATCTCAAGGGGTACCCTTGCTCAGGTCGTAGCCTTTCACCGTTCTGGCTGTACACCACCATTACGTCATCCAGGCATTTCTCGATCGGAATGCTGCGTGTCATGGCTGCCCCATCCGCCCCCTCAGCAATTACCCATTTCGCCTCAGGCTTGAGTCCTGCTTCCTCCAGCAGTGTTTTCAAGGGCACGCCAGTCCATTCCGCGCAGCTCACCAAGCCAGCAACCTCAGCCGCAGTTTTACCCCATGGTGGCAAAAATGAGGGGTTTCCCGAGCATTCGATGAAGTGTATGCGTGAAACAGATGGGAACTGTCTTATCTCATCCACAGTGAAGAGAAGAGCTTCGTTCGTCAGTCCATGGATGACCAACTGGTGATTCGCAGGATCGATCTCTGGCACCCCTGCGTGATTGCGCTCATAGAAAAGGCCATTGGGCGTGATGATTCCGTCTAATTCCTGTAGAGGAGAGGTGCTATACGCCGACATGGGCTCCTTTAGCCCTGGATATAAGCTGCGTACCGCACCAGTCTCAAACTTGGAGGGTTTACCGTAGGCCACAGCGGTTGGGCCTCCTAAAGACTTTGTCCAGGTAGGTACCTCTAACGGTTTGCCGCCAACCGTAGTAGTCAGTGAGGGTTCTACAGCCCGCACAAGGGGTGCAAAAGCTGCGCCGAGGGCCGCTGTTCCTACAATCGTGCTTGTTCTGCTTAGGAAGACCCTACGGGGCAATGAAGTGGGTATCTCATTTTTATCGTCTGTTGAGTCATTGTTCATTCTTGTTCTCCTGATCAACAAATTTGCCAGCGACCAATGTCTGAATTGTACTGATCGGTCGGTATTAAGTGTTCCAGTGATGACCTAAAAAATCAATCTTCAGAGTGCCAAACGGCACCGCACGTGTCGGATAGTCCGCTTTCCGAGCCGGTCGCTGACTCAGAACCGCAGGCTCGATGACTGCGGCGGCGCCGCAAGGGGTGAGTGCAGTTCAAGGTTGAGCCAACGATGTTCATTTTAATTAACGCTCCTGCTTCTGCTGGACGTGCGTTATGTGCGGCGAAGCAATCTCACTCTGTTCTACTTCGGAGCTGGTTCGTCCAGGTCTATTAATAGACTACCGTGTAGTCGGTAGGCTAACAACCGTTGTCACATTCGCCCCCTGAAGGCCACGTGCGAGGGACATGTCTAAAGCAAAAATAGGTAGCGAGACAAAAATGAGGACTCATTTGGTAACAAAGGGAAGCTCACCAAGAAATCCACCAGGAAGATAGTCTTTCAGAACTGTGTTCCAAAGACATGCTGGTCAGGCGTTTCGGTGACATCGGCGACAAGGGTATGAACCATTTATGCTATCGAACTTAGTTAAGAATTATACGTGGAACCCCAGTACGCTGACTGCCAGCATGATAGCGGCGCCCATTCCAACGATTGAGAACGGCTGTTGTAAACGAGGAACGGCCAGCTTATGAGCTAGCTGCCTTCCCGCGATTAATCCTTTAACCGCACCGCCGGCGAACGGCACCCCGCTTGCCAATACATTACGCCGCTAATCGCCGCCGCAGCCACTCCGCCGATTGAAACCAAGTCAATCACCGCAAGAGACGTAGCGACAATGCTTTTCATTACCAGGTTGGTGTAGCGCGTCAGGGCCGGGATGATGACAAATCCTCCACCGACACCCAGCAAGCCCAACATGAAACCGGTTAACGCCAATACTCGAGCACACGGCAACGTCCAACGTAACCGGCCCTTTACCGGATTAAGTACGCAGGGTAAAACCTCGCGTCGCGGAGCTGAACCGCCATTACGGATTTCCCGACTTGCATAGCGCAACATGCGCACGCTTGTGTACATCAGCACCAACGAAAAGACGAGTGCGAGAGGCTTGTTAGGAATGCGCTGCGCCATGTGTAAGCCTAACGGCGAAGCCACGATTCAAATCGACGATATGATAGTTGTTGCTTTATATCCTTGGCTCATCGCAAATTTCCCAATGTCTGGGCGCTAGGTGACGTGATCGATACCACAAAAACCATGGCGGCCATACGCGAACAAGCTCCTGTCGTAGCACAACGTCTTGGTTTACCTGGGAATGAAGCTGTATCAAGCTGTGTTTAACGGCTATGGTTCCTGCCCTCTGACGGTTGAGCGTGGAAAAGTTTTCTTGGCGGAGTTTCTCTATGGCGGAAAACTAGCGCCCTAAGTGCTTAATGTGTTCGAGGGGGGGCACGAGCAGATTTAGCCAATGAGTTGGGGTTAGTGAGAAGGCTTTATCGTCGGATTCAGGTTATAGACGGAGATAAATGAGTCTTATCGATGAGGAATGTCGAAGGTGTTGAACTTGAGATGCCGCGATCGGGCGGCAAAGTAAGCACAGCCCAATTAAGAGCTGTGCATTTAGTCAGTTTACTTTAATTGGCCGCGTAATATGTTGAAATTCGCAAAGCCTTGTTCTAAGTCTTCGATCAGATCAGATGGGTCTTCAAGACCAATATGCAGCCGCACAAGGTGCCCATCAACCTCCCAGGACGTTGCACTTCTAACAGGGTTGGGATCTGCAATCATCGCCAAGCTCTCAAAGCCTCCCCAAGAGTAGCCAATTGAAAACAATGAAAGGCTATCCAAGAGTGCATCTGCGGCTGCTTGTGTGGAGGGTTTGGTAACGAAGGAGAGTAAGCCTGACGCACCTTTAAAATCCCTTTTCCATAATTGGTGCTGAGGGTGAGACTCTAATGCAGGATAATAAACTGCTTCCACTTCCTCGCGTGTCTCCAGCCACTTGGCGACCATCATAGCGTTTTTGTAATGACGCTCCAGTCGAACATCTAGCGTCCTCATACCTCGGAGCGCCAGGGTTACGTCATCCGGACTCGCAAACAATCCCATGTTGAAGTGGTATCGTTTGAGGCTATCCCACGCACGCTTGGAGGCTGATACAGTGCCAAGAACCGCATCGGAGTGGCCGACGATATATTTCGTGGCTGCCATGACGGACAGATCGACACCAAGTTCCAGTGACGGAAAGTAAAGCGGGGTGCCCCAAGTGTTGTCTGCAATAACCAGGATGTTGTGATCATGAGCAACCTTGGCTATTGCAGGAATGTCCTGTATTTCCAGAGTCAAGGAGCCAGGTGATTCTGTATAGATTGCTTTAGTGTTTGGCTTGAGGAAGTCTACGATTCCGGCACCTATTGTCGGGTCGTAAAATGAGACCTCGATTCCAAGGCGTCGACCCACCTGCTCACAAAAAGCCCTTATCGGCGAATATACGTTGTCGGCAATTAGTAGGTGATCTCCTGCCCCCACCACTGACAGTATGGCAGTCGTACAAGCCGAGAGCCCTGAAGGACAAAGAACTGTGCCTTCCGCCCCCTCCAACTGCTCGAGGGCCAGAGTCAATGCCTCCGTCGAAGGGTTGTTCCACCGGCCGTACGCATATTTTTGGCGTCCCTCACGCATGGATTCGGACGTAGGAAAAGCCACCGTGGAGCCCCGGTAAACCGGTGTATTCACGAAGCCATGATGCTGATTGGGCTCGATAGAAGCGTGGGCGAGTAGGGTCTGCACGGTTTTATATTTTTTCATACTGGCTTCCGTTTCTTGCGTAGTGGAGGGCTCGTCGCGTGTTTTCCCGCGCGTCGCCGAGATTAAAATCCTATTTTTCTTAAAAGTCTACTACTAGGTTGGTATGCGAAAAAAAGCCGTTTAAAAACAGTTCGTTGCGCGAATCATATAAAAATATGTTGCAAGGCTACCAAGTGGATGGTAGGTTTTCAGTGCTTAGAGGTTTCGCTCTTGGTCGACCGAATAGCGGTGCTTATGGGCGCTAGGACATTCCTGGAGTGATGCCTCATGTCCGTAATAGCGTTGGGCACGGCGCTCTCTTTGTGACTTCTCTTTGGGACTGGGAAGAAAGATTTAAGTTTGCAAGGGATAAAAAAAACAACTGCAAATTAATCGTTTGGGTGAAGTATGAAAAAGCAAAAGGTACAGCCCGTTTTAGCAGTTCAGTGTGATAGCGAATTGAAAGAAAAGTCGAACTGGCTTGATTCTCATGAGAGTGGCTACTCAAAACATCTTAAAAAACGTCATGTGCAGATGATGGCACTAGGCGGAGCTATCGGCACTGGTTTGTTCTTGGGAGCAGGGGCAAGGCTTCAAATTGCCGGGCCTGCACTTGCAGTGGTGTATTTGGTATGTGGGGTTTTTGCTTTTTTCATATTGAGAGCGTTGGGCGAGTTAGTGATGCACCGTCCTAGCAGCGGGAGTTTTGTATCTTATACTAGAGAGTTTATGGGGGAGCGCGCCTCTTTTGTAGCGGGATGGATGTATTTCTTGGTTTGGGCATTAACAGGCGTAGTGGACATCACAGCTATTGCAATATACATGAAATACTGGAGCGTTTTTTCGGATGTCCCACAGTGGATATTCGCGCTTAGCGCTTTGGGTGTGGTGACATTGATGAATATGGTCGGTGTCAAGTGGTTTGGGGAAATGGAGTTTTGGTTTGCTGTTATTAAGGTGGCAGCTATCAGTATTTTCTTGGTGGTCGGCTCGTTCTTCTTTGCTACTGGCCACGAGGTGGCAGGGCACATCCCGGGTCTGCATTTGATCTCTGATAATGGGGGCATTTTCCCTCATGGCCTTCTGCCGGCAATCATTATCGTGCAAGGTGTAATTTTTGCTTATGCGAGTATTGAGTTGGTAGGAACCGCTGCTGGTGAGACGGCAGATGCTAAAAGTGTCATCCCCAAAGCAATTAATGGCGTGGTTTGGAGGATAGGGCTTTTTTATGTGGGCTCAGTATTCTTGCTAGTCACTGTATTGCCGTGGACGGCCTACAGCGCTAATGTCAGCCCTTTTGTAACTTTCTTTGAAGCGTTGGGAATTCCTGGCATTGGCTCCGTTATGAATATTGTGGTAATGACTGCGGCGCTCTCTAGTCTAAACTCTGGTTTGTACGCAACTGGGCGAGTATTGAGATCGCTAGCTATGGGGGGCTCTGCTCCAAAGATGTTTAAACGTATGAGCACCCAAGGTGTTCCCTATATGGGGATCTTGGTTACTATGGGGATCAACGTATTTGGCGTACTATTGAATTTTCTAATTCCGTCCCAGCTATTTGAGCTTCTGCTTAATCTAGTATCTCTGGGGATTCTTTCCACATGGGCATTCATTGTACTTTCTCAAATAATGTACCGCCGTGCGGTAAAGAGAGGTGAAGCCGATATGGTCTCATTTAGAATGCCAGGCGCTCCGTTTACCTCTTGGTTGACCTTGGGTTTCTTGCTCGTAGTGCTGGTACTATTGGGTTTCGATTATCCTAATGGGACATATACTGTTCTATCTATACCGTTAGTCGCTGGAGCATTAATGCTGGGTTGGGCGAAGGCCGTCCGTTCCAAAGCCGTGCGCTCGGAAGAGATTGAGGATGGCTCGAATCGTGTAGGAGTCTAGCTAAATGGCGATGAGAGCACGGTTTATGACGTGCTCTCATCGCTTTGAGTTGAACCGTTTCTGTGATGCAGTTAATATGCATGTATCAAAAATTCAAGGTAAGATTTATGAGTACTCGTTCTGACCTTTTAACCACTGCCGAGCTATTGCTACGCACCAAAGGGTACGCTGCATTTAGCTATGCCGATTTGGCTGACGAAATTGGTATAAAAAAGGCGAGTATTCATCATCACTTCCCTACAAAAGAAGGGCTTGGAATTGCCGTTATTGAGAGTTATCTTTTTAGATTTGAGAAGAACCTAGAATTGATAAATGAAGAAAATTCCGATACGGTAGTTCGGTTGAACGAGTTTTGTAAGTTGTTCGTTGATAGCTCAAAAAATGGAATGTTACCCCTATGTGGTGCGCTCGCTGCTGAGCTTTCTGCTCTGCCGGACAGTCTTAAGGAGCTGACTAGGAAATTTTTTGAAATCCATCTTGCATGGTTGGAGAGTAATCTCGTATTGGGTCAGTCCGAAAACGTTATAAAGGCGGATGTCAATCCCAAGGCGGTTTCACGGGCGATATTGAGCTTGCTTGAGGGCAGCAGTTTTGTGTCTTGGGCGCTGAGTGAGACAGTTGTTGACCAGTCTGGGTTCGATTTGATATTGAACGGTATTATCGTTTCGTAATCACGGTTTAGACCAGCTTACCGACATTTCAGTAGTGAACATTTTCTGAACACGTTGTATTTGCCCATCCTATTAGGTGGGCTTCTCATTTCTACCTTTCGCAGTCTGCTTCAGCAACTGGTCCAATCCTGCAGAATAAAATTTCTGTGCATATACGCCTTTCCTGGTGTATCTCCGTCTGTCCGTTCGGACAAGCGGTACTTCGCTATGAGCTACGTTTAGCAGGGGTTGAGAAGTGATTCATCAGTTAATACGTGGGCTGGATAACGAGATCAAAGAAAATCCTCTTGCAAACAAGCCATCCAGTTGGTAGGGTGATTGTGTAGAATATTCATCCAACCGCAAAAATGCGTTCCATAGAGGACTTTTTAATGACAAATAATCTGAATGGTATTGACGTGGCCGCTCTGCAGCAGTTTGCTCAAGGTGTTGCTGAGGATGCGAGCAAGCGTCACGCGAGCTTCAACGTCAAGACCCAGTGGAAAGGCCAGACTCGCTCTGTGGCGAAAGTCAGCCGCTACAGCTTGGCCGGTGAAACCTACCCCCGTGATTTCGAAATCGTCGCCGATGAGCCTAATGAACTGTTAGGTCAGAATTCCGCCCCAAACCCTCAAGAGCTGCTGATGGCGGCGCTGAACGCCTGTATGTCGGTAGGTTATGCGGCCAACGCCGCCATGATGGGTATCAAGATCCACAGTCTGGAAATTGAGACGGACGGTACCCTTGACCTGCGTGGTTTCTTGGGCCTCGATGATAGCGTCAACCCAGGGTACGACGAAGTGAGCGTCATGATTCGCCTGCACACCGACGCACCTCGTGAGCGCGTGGAAGAACTGCATAAAAATGTGATTAAGACGTCGGTCAACTACGCAAACTTCTCGAAAGCCATCCGTATGGTGCCGACCCTCGAGGTTCGTGAGGACTGATAATCATCGGGCCTCGCATCTTTAAAGCCTTAAGAGCGCCAGTGGGCAAAGCACTACTGGCGTTGCAACTTTTGGCCTAATAATTCGATGGAGTACGAAATGAGCAGTTTTTTCAACAAAAAAACTGCTTGTCGGCGGTGGCACCAGTGGTATGGGTGCTCAATTGGGAGTGTCGGCTCTATCAGTGCACATGCTGCATTCGCTGGTTCCTCTGCCTACTCCATGGTGAAGGTACGTTTGGATGCGCTGACACGCAATCTGGCTATTGAATTGGCTCACTCGGGTATCCGCGTCAACGCCGTCTCATAAGGGATCGTTCACACCTCGATCTATGAAGGGTTCATGGACAAAGATGCGATTCCAGGAGCGGTGAAGTCGCTGAACGATTTCCGCCCAGGGCGAGTCGGTGTTCCGGCAGATTCTACCAACACCATTGTGTTCTTGCTGTCGGGTAAAGCGTCTTGGGTGACCGGCGCTATCTGGGACGTGGATGCTGGAATCATGGCCGTTCGTGCCTAACTTCAGCTAATGCTGTTTGATGGCAATCGCCTAAGTCGACTTCCGTTCCATCACCAAAAGTGCTGGGAAGTGCAATGGTTAGAACGATTACCAAAGGCCATTTACTCGGCCCAACTGGCAGCATCTAGCCAGCTTCTGGTGTAGCGCGGCTGAAACCTGGCCGCTGGAGATTTCAGTGTCGATTACTACTAGAGTAGCGCTGCTAAAAGTCGCAGAAAACCAGATGAGGTCTAGAGGATACTCAGCATTTAGTTATGCTGATTTGGCCGCGAAGATTGGCATTAGAAAAGCCAGTATTCATCATCACTTCCCTACCAAAGAGCGTCTCGGTCAGGCGTTAATCAAGCACTCTATCAGCCGCTTCCAGTCTACCTTAAGGTTAATCGAAGATGCTGATCAGGATCCGCTAGTGCGACTTCGAGCGTTTTACTGCCTGTTCAGCATTAGTGTGAGTGAAGAGCTTCTACCGTTGTGTGGCGCGCTGGCAGAAGAAATGGTTGGGCTACGATTATGCTTACTAGAGGCTTTCTCGAGGCACAACTTGAATGGCTGGAGAAAGCCATCAGCGAGGCAGCTCTGAAAAAACGCGTGGTTAGCCTATGCCACCTGAAGACTACGTGTTCATGCTGTTGAGCGCGTTAGAAGGTGTAAGTCTCATTGAATGGACAATAGGCAGATCAGTTGAGCGCTTGGTAGGGTTTAACTATTTGATTAAGTGGCTAGAGCGATCAGTTTTCAAGTGGTGTCATATACTAAAACATTCTGGTCGCTACCATATAGGTTGATTTTAGATCAGTCTCTTGGCTTCTGCTCAATAGGTAGCGATGTCTTCAATTTCTTTCAATGTCGAGTGATTTATGAGTTGCGTTTCTAAAAAATTTGTAGTTGATATTTGGTCTGATTACGTCTGTCCTTGGTGCTGGGTGGCGAAGCGTCGTTTCGAAAATGCGCTTGCAAGCTTCCCGTACAAAGACAGTGTTCAAGTCAATGTAAGAGCGTATCGTCTTGCCCCGAACCATGTTGCTGAGCCTATGGTTGGAGCCCTAAAACGTAAATTGGGTAGTCCGGTCTCTGCTGTAACTATGATGAGTGCGGTGAAGCAATATGGCCAATCTTTGGGACTTGATTATCGTTTCGAAACCATGCTGTTTGGTGATACTGCGGATGCGCACGTATTAGTCAAAGCAGTCGAAGATGAAACCCTGAAAAAATACTTGGTGGAAGCGCTCTATGAGCAAAGTACCACTCAGGGTAAATCGCTCTTTGACAGGAAAAGTTTAGAGGCGATAGCAAAGTCTGTAGGGGTATCTGATGAGTCTGTTGTACTCGCGTGGTCATCCCAAGATCTGCGCTTTCAGATGCAACAGGACGAGCGCGCGGCGGCCCAATTCGGCTCAGGCGTTCCTTTTTTTGTTTTCAACAATTCGTTTTCAGTTTCGGGAGCTCAGCCCCAAGAGGCTTTTCTCCAAGCATTGAATCAAATGTATTTGGAATCAACGGGTGAGGATGAGTCGTTCAGTGGTCAAGTCTGTGGTCTTGATGGATGTAATTGATGCTAGAGACTTCGCAGCACCTGTGGTGCTGCTATCTCTAAACTTGAAGTAGCGTTGTGGATGAGGTGCAAATGAGCCGTATCGTAGACTTGAGAGCCGAACAGTTCGCCAGATTTGTTGCAAAAGGCAGCAGCGTCGTACTGTTTTCGGCGTCTTGGTGCAAGCCATGCCAGGTAATGAAGCCGGTCTTTCACGACCTCGCAGGCAAGCTGTATTCTCGCGCTGCCTTCGGGAAAATTGATGTGGCGGTTTCGCCGACGATTTCCCAGATGTACGGCATACGATCAGTGCCATCCTTGGTGATTTTTCACGAAGGGCGGTTACGTTTGGTTCTGGCCGGCTCTCGATCGCTTGCCGCTTTGAAGATAGCAATCTTGGCTGGTTTAAAGGACGTTTTGTAGGTCGATTTGAATGGCTTTAATTCTTTCGATTTTCGCTGGCTATTTTTCTTCTCCGCCTTGGCTCGACTTTGCTCCGGCCAGCTATTGATCAGATAAGCTGTATCTTCATTGAAGATTTCCGTTAGTAGGGCGTTGGCCCGTTTGTAGGCGTCGTGCTAGAACTCGGTCTCATCCGAGGGCTGCGTGACCATTTCCTCAGCATCTCCAGATTCAGGCGACGGAATCGATCCGCGCGCTCACGGGCTTCATGGTGCCCGACGCCCAGTTTTTCCAGCGCTTTACTTCCAAGGGACAAAGCGCTCTCAAAAGTCTCCCGCTCGACTGCCTCCATGCCTATTTGGCGTAGGGCAATGATGTTACCCATATCGCGAGCGCACCTTACCTTCAGGGAAGGAAAATGCTCTTGGGCCAGCCGAGTCAGAGTTAGGTTCAGATCTGTGCGGGGCCGGCAGGTAACTGCCGTCCCTACCGCGACCACTTTAACGAAGTAGCTCTGGACAACATGCGAAAACGCGCAGGGCTCTGTATGGCCCAGTCTTTCTGCCAGTATCACAAGTGGTAGCTCGGCGTCAGCTAGGCCTTCCAATGCTTCGCTCATACGCGTTCTTTCCAGCAGTTGTCGGAAGGATGAACCGCGTTCGACCAATCGAAGCTGAAGGGGGCGCATGCTCAGAAGTGTGCGCCGTAGATCAGCAACTTCTTCGGGACGCAGCCGAGGTTCACATAGGTGCCGCCCATGCAGCGGCAGCCACTTTCGCGTCAAAACCGGCCGCAAAGCGAGTAGCCCGTACACCACCGGAACCGGCGCTAATGATATAAAGGTCAAAATCGCAGGTGAGTTTCATTCTCCTCAACAGGCCATCAGCACAACGAGCGGTTGGCTAATGGCGTGCGGGACAGCCTGTAGGGCTTGAGAAACTTCTTGCAGTTAATTGGCGGGGCGGGAAGGCTAGGCTTCCAATTTTACTGATATTTCCGCACTGCCGTGTATTAAGACTTGTCGAATGCATCCAAAACGTGAGTGCTGTAAACCAATGCAGCACCAGCGTTCATGTTGATCGCTACGCCCAAAGCTTCTGAGACCTCTTCAGTTGTTACACCTAGCTTTTTGGCCTCAGCAGCGTGGAAAGCAATGCAGCCGTCACAGCGGGTGGTCACCGCTACAGCGAGCGAAATCAGTTCACGAGTTTTGGCGTCAAGATGGTTTGTTTTTGCTCCGGCATTGCCCAACGAAGTCACACCTTTCATGGTCTCCGGTGACAGGCCATTGAGTTGCACCAAGCGGGTGGTGATGTCTTTACGAGTTTGCTTCCAATCTTGCATGGGATACTCACTTGGGCGCGATGCCCTATTAGGTTGCGGAAAGAGTTGTGAATTCGATGCAAAGCCTACCATCCAGTTGGTAGGATTTGCAAGGGCTCACTAAAGCGACTTGCGCAGATGAAAGGGGAGTTCCCACGAGTAGGAATGGGAGTCCAAAAAATAGGCGTTATGACGATTCCATGGCGACCTTCGGGACTGCCATAAACTATGATCCAGAACGAATACGCCAATTCCATCGAAAGAGGCAATGTCCAGCAGTGGGTGCCGTGTAGAGCCATTTTCCTATAGCCGATGTTTCGGGCCAGTGGGGCCCGGCTAGTAGTTAGGTTTTTCTAAGGGGTACAGATGCTGTTACCTACCAGGCTCATCACCTTCCGGAAATATTGGTCAAGCTTAGTATTGCTTTCACGCCGCACAACTCTTCATGACCTCATACGTCGAGGCCTTCCTTTCGCGTAGAGCTTCTGCTGGTTTACCGAGTAATCGAAGCCGGCAGACCACTGGCTATTCATGCTGAACAAGGTGTCGTTGTGACGCAATTCGAAGCGGTTACCGTCGACCCGTTGTTCATGCCGTTGCAGATAGGCAGTCAATTGCAACGATCGCGCCTTTGAAAGTAGAGAGCACAGGCTGGAGGAGTATCGACGCAGATCATTCATCACTTCATTGTTTTGGTCGGTTGTCATAAAGTAGCCCCGATAGAATGCTCGACCATGAGCGGCACCAAAAAAAACGCCTTCGCAATTTCTTGAGAAGGCGTTTGGCTAGCGAATAATCAGTAGCTTTTGTAAGGCAGAAATTTACCCGAAAGAACTACATTCACCCGATCACCCTTGGGATCGTTCTGGCGTTGAATATCCATGCTGAAGTCGATGGCGCTCATGATGCCGTCGCCAAATTCCTCATGGATGAGTTCTTTGATGGTGGTGCCGTAGACATTGACCAATTCGTACCAGCGGTAGATCAACGGATCTGCAGGTACGGAAGTGGGCAGAGATCCTTTGTAGGGCACGATCTGCAACCACGCTACCGCTTCATCAGGGAGGCCCAGGATTTTGCCGACGGTTTCAGCCTGAGCTTTATCGAAAGTCATCTGACCCAGGCAAGCTGCTGTAGTCCATTCTTTGGACATGCCCACGGCCTCGGCAATCTGACTCCACTTGAGGCCTTTACCAACTTTCGCCGAAACAATCAGTTTCGTGACTTCTTCGCGAGATGTGATCATCAGGATTTTCTCTGGATAAGTGGGTTTAGTCAGCCAGCGCGATGCTGAATGAGATCGGGTTGCGCATAGTGTTTGCTACTGGAGAATAGAAGTTTGCGTGCTTGACGATTTCGTTTAGCTCTTCGCGAGTAGCATCGCCCTCAATCAATACCTTTACGCGGATGTCCTGGAAGCCCATTTGCGCGGGTTCCTTTTCTGAACCGCCAGCACCCCAGGCAGCAGGGTTACCGATATCCCCCTCAATGAAAATTTCCAGCTTGGTCAGCTTGATTTGCTTCCAGGTAGCGACTGCGGTGATGCCCACAGCCAAGCAGCCGCCCAGACCCGACAACACGATTTCACCCGGAGCAGGTGCAGTGTCCTCGCCGAACAGGTGCAGAGGTTCGTCGACGACGACTGCCTCATGCTGGCCGACGTAGCTTAGGCTGCGGTACATGCCCTGCATGACAGTATGGACTTTGTTGGTACCTTGGTTGGATGGGTTGTTGCGACCTTTTTCAGCGAAAGCCATCAGACCATCACGATCAATTGGACGCAGGTAGGCTTTGACGGTAGTTGATTCGGACATATTGACTCCTCGGGGTAGGCGCGCAGCAGCTGGGCTGCCTTATGGATAGCAGATGATCAGCAAGTTAGATGCCAACTTTGTAAATAAAAAATAAGCTAATAGAATCAAAAAATTAGCTTAATAACGACTCATGGTTGTAGAGAGACAAGGTCGACATTTTGTTGACATTGTTTACAAAATGGGTGTTTTTTTCGCGATAACTCTGTCAGGGCGTCGGTCAGAATGCGGGGAAAACAGCCATTTTTTTTGCCGAACCAGCGACCTGGGCTTGAGGTTACGATGATGAAGCTGTTTTATCGGGTGCTTAACAACATCAGCAAAAAGCGGACAATTCCGATCCGGGACTGAAAAAGCTTTTTTAAATCGCTAAAGTTCCCGTTTGAAGATCAGCTATTGTCGGTTTAATAGAAATTCTGCTTCCACAAAATCCGGGACAACCTTCAAGGAGCTCAGTAACAATCATGAAAGACGCCACCATCGCGCTGCACCACGGTTTCAAGTCGGATCCGACCACCAAGGCCGTCGCCGTGCCGATCTATCAGAACGTCGCCTTCGAATTCGATAACGCCCAGCACGGCGCCGACCTGTTCAACCTGGACGTGCCCGGCAATATCTACACGCGGATCATGAACCCTACCAACGATGTGCTGGAGCAACGGATGGCCGCCCTCGAAGGTGGTATCGCTGCCCTGGCCGTCTCGGCTGGCAGCGCTGCGATCCACTATGCGATCCAGACCCTGACCCGAGCCGGTGACAATATTGTCACCACTCCGCAACTCTACGGCGGCACCTACACCCTGTTTGCCCATCTGCTGCCAAGCTTTGGCGTCGATGTGCGCTTCGCCTGCAACGACTCCGCCGAGGCCATCGCCGAACTGATCGATGACAACACCAAGCTGGTATACTGCGAAAGCATTGGCAATCCGGCGGGTAACATCATCGACCTCGAAGCCCTGGCCCAGGTCGCTCACGCCCGTGGCGTGCCATTGATGGTCGACAACACCGTGGCCACGCCAATCCTGTGCAAGCCGATCCAGTTCGGCGCCGACATTGTCGTGCACTCGGTGACCAAATATATCGGCGGCCACGGCAACTCCCTGGGCGGAGCGATCGTCGACAGCGGCACTTTCCCCTGGGCCCAATACCCGGAAAAATTTCCCGGCTTCAACCAACCCGAGCCGGCGTATCACGGTGTGGTCTACACCGAGAAGTTCGGCCCCGCCGCCTTCATCGCGCGAGCGCGCACAGTGCCATTGCGCAACACAGGCGCGGCACTGGCACCCATGAACGCGTTCCTGCTGCTTCAAGGCTTAGAAACGCTCGCGCTGCGCATGGAGCGTCACACTGACAATGCCCTGAAAGTTGCGCAATTTCTGCAGAGCCATGCTGAAGTGGAATGGGTCAGCTACGCCGGCCTCTCCGACCATCCTCATCACGCATTGGCGCAAAAATACATGCAGGGTAAACCGTCGGCGATTCTGTCGTTTGGTTTGAAGGGCGGTTATGACGCAGGCGTGCGCTTCTATGATGCTCTGCAAATCTTCAAGCGACTGGTCAATATCGGTGACGCTAAGTCTCTTGCCTGCCATCCGGCTTCCACTACCCATCGGCAAATGAACAAGCAGGAACAAGCGAAGGCTGGGGTGAAGCCAGAAATGATTCGTCTGTCGGTAGGCATCGAGGCGATTGAAGACCTGATCGACGATTTGCAGCAGGCGCTGGGTTCGACTCCGGCCTGATGTCAGGCAGTTGCCCAGCGCTACACGCGGAACAACTGAATGCGGTTCGGGGCAAAACTTGAGGATGGAAAGCGGAGAGAAAAGCGGGGCTTGAGAGAGCCCCTGACGCTCTCTTGGTCAAGCTTCAGACGGATGCCACTGCCGTGAGAACGCTATGCATGAACGTTAGTCCTCGTCCAGAGGGATTCGCAGGTAGCGTTTGCCATTCTCGGCTGGCTCCGGGAGCATACCTGCCCTGATGTTTACCTGGAGTGACGGCAACAACAGGTTGGGCATAGCCAGAGTTGCGTCTCGTGCCTCCCGCACTTGCACGAATGTGGCGATATCTGTGCCTTCGCGAACATGGATGTTCTGGAGGCGTTGGTCGTGAACGGTAACCACACTTTTCCGCTCTCGTCCTTCTGGCGGATAGTCATGGCACAGATAGAGTTGAGTGTCCGCTGGCAGTGAGAGAATTCGTTGGGCTGACGTGAAGAGTTGTTCTGCGTCGCCGCCCGGGAAGTCGCATCTGGCGGTTCCCAAGTCTGGTGCGAACAGTGTGTCTCCAACGAAGACGGCCTGGTTGTTCACAACATAGGCGACATCGGCAGGCGTGTGGCCTGGCACATACATTGCGATCGCTGTCATGCCGGCTATTTCGAAGTGTTCATCGTCCTTGAAGAAATAATCGAACAGCCCGTCGGCCTCGTAATATTCAGGCTCAAAGTTGTAGATCTTTCCGAAGACAGCTTGCACGGTTTTTACTTTCTCGCTCGCCGCTATCTTTCCTCCTGTCTTGCTGCGGATATACGCCGAAGATGACAAGTGATCGGCATGCATATGGGTTTCCAGCAGCCATTGGACTTCCAGGCCTTGGCTGACTATGAAAGCGAGGATTCCATCGGCACCTTTTGTGTCGGTTTTACCTGACCTGAAGTCATACCCCAGCACTGGGTCGATGACCGCGCACTCCTTCTGACCTTCTCTGTAGACGACATAGCTGAAGGTGCCTGTCACCGTATCGGTAAAAGTCTTGACCAGCATTTGCATGCAGTGACCTCTCAGCGAAGATATGGCATCAATGTCTTTACCAGCAACATCACGCCCACTGCGCACACCAGCAAAGAAAACCCTATTTGCAGCAGGCTGCCCGATACTTTTGGCGCCAGTGTGCGGCCGATCAGCATTCCAGCCACGGCGGCCCCAATAAAGCGCCATGCCGTGGGCTCTATGACCCCGCCTGTTATCAGGAATACGCTTACCGTGCCGGCTGAAATGAAGGCGATAACGGCCAAGGCCGTAGCGACAGTCCCGTGCATGCCGAGATTGCTGAATTGCCGAACGCCGGGCACGATTATGAAACCGCCACCCAGGCCCAGCATTCCGCTAAATAACCCGGAGATGCCACCGATTGATGACAGGCTTGCGAAGCACCGGTTAGTCCACCTGAACCGACCCGTAGAGGGGTTCACCAGGCATTTTGCCGAGAGCAGGTTTGAGCCTTGCCTGGTTTCAGGTTTACAGGGGGAAACTGCCTGTTTGAACATTCTGGCTGAAATGAATAAAAGCACCGTGCAAAAGATAATCATCAACGTCGTTATGGAGAGGTTTTTCGCCAGCCATAAGCCAATCGGGGCGCATAAAGTGCCAGCTACGGCCATCACCCCTGCGGCCTTGTACCTCACCAACCCTCTGCGTAAACCATCCAGACAGCCAATGAAGGCCGCGCTACCGACGGCAATGAGTGCGACAGGTTTAGCCTGGGGAAGGGTGTAACCCAGCCCAATCATCAACGCTGGTACAGCCAGAACTCCGCCTCCGCCTGTCATGCCGAGAGCAAGACCGACGCCTGCGCCATACAAAAAATCGAGAATCATATCCATCTTCTTTTATCGGGGGGGCGAGGAGCAGAAAGGCGAGTTGAACTCCCCTTGCCGCGTTTTGGCGCAGCATGGGGAATGAAGTTGGCCATCGTTAAGTGGTCAGTTGACCATTCTTATTTTGGGTTTCTGATCTTTAGAGGGATCGGGCGGGGGCGTGCTTTCTTCCAGGCCTGGGCGAACAATCAATGGCTCACTGTTCTGTGCAGAACCGCACTGCTGGATCTCTTTGGAGCGACGAACCAGGAAGTCGACCAGGTGATTTCGAATCCGGTAGAACTGAGGGTCATGATGGATAGTCTCTCGGCTACGCTCGCGCGGTAGCGTATTGATGACTATCTCTGCGACCTTGGCGTGAGGGCCGTTGCTCATCAGCATGATCTTGTCGGCCAGCAGGATGGACTCGTCTACATCGTGGGTGATCATGAAGACGGTCTGTTTTGTTGCCCCGCAGATCTTCAACAGTTCATCCTGAATCACCCCTCGGGTCAGCGCGTCCAACGCGCCGAAAGGTTCATCCATCAACAACATTTTAGGTTCGACGGAAAATGCTCTGGCGATGCCTACACGCTGCTTCATGCCGCCAGAGAGTTCACTGGGTTTCTTTTTCGCAGCGGATTTAAGCCCGACAAGATCAAGGAATTTCGCTGCATGCTCCAGGACTTGTTTGCGGTTCCATTCGGGATGGCGAGAGCGAACGGCGAAGGCGATGTTGTCCTCCACGGTCAACCAAGGGAGGAGCGCATGGCTCTGGAACACTACGCCTCGATCAAGGCTGGGGCCTGAAATCTCTTTCCCTCCCATGATTACACCGCCGCTGGTGGCTTCTTCCAGGCCGGCAATGACATTGAGAATGGTGCTCTTGCCGCAGCCGGAATGCCCGATGATGCAGACAAATTCGCCCTTCTGAATGCCGAAATTGATGTTCTCGAATACCGGAGGCAGATCGGCACGATATTGCTTGGTCAGGCCTTCGACCTTAATGAAAGGCGCGTTACTGGATTCATTATTCAGCATAAGTGACCTTCCTTTGCAGGCGAGCAAACATGAGATCAAGGAGCATGCCGATCACACCAATCATTAAAACGGCGAAGATGACGTTGCCCAGTGAAAGGTTGTTCCATTGATTCCAGACGAAATAGCCAATCCCTGTCCCACCGATCAGCATTTCCGCAGCGACGATAACCAGCCAGGCGATACCCATGGAAATGCGCATGCCGGTGATGATCGTCGGCGCTGCGGCAGGGAGGATCACCAGAAAGGCTTTGCGCAGCGGGCTCACCTCAAGCACACGGGCGACGTTGAGCCAGTCCCTTCTTACACCTGCCACGCCGAATGCGGTATTGATCAGCATCGGCCAGACCGAACAGATGAAAATGACAAAAATCGCTGACGTGGTCGAATCCTTGATGGTGTAAAGCGCAATCGGCATCCAGGCCAGTGGTGAAATGGGCTTGAGCACCTGGATGAATGGATCCAGGGCGCGATACAGCAATGGCGACATTCCAATGAGGAATCCCAGAGGTATCGCTACCAGAGCGGCGAGGAAATAACCTGCACCAACACGTGCGAGCGAGTACGCCAACTGGATGCCGATCCCCTTGTCATTGGGCCCGCGATCATAGAAAGGGTCGCTCAGGTTTTTGTAAGCCAGCGCGGCAAACTGAGCGGGTGTCGGAACGCCATTTGCGCTGCTCGAAGCGCCATCTGCAGACTTGCCCATCAGCATCGCGTATTCAGCGTCGTGCGCGATCTTCAGGTCTTGCTTGTTGGGCTGAGTTGCAAACTGCCACACCATCATCATGAACAGCAATATGCACACTGACAGCATTGCTGCCTTCAACTTGATTGTCGATTTCATAATCGCTCCTCAACTGCGCTTGATAGCAAAGCTGTTCAAATATTCAGTGGCCTTCGTGGGGTCGAACTCCTTGCCCATGATCGAGAACTTCTTGTACCCGTTGATCGGAGCCGCATCGGCTTCAGCCAGCGACAGGTTGGCCATTTGCTTTCTGGCATCCGTCATCAAGAACACTTTTTCAGCCAGGTCGTTAAAGTTCATCTCGCCTTTGATGTAGCCCCAGCGCTTCATCTGCACCAGCATCCAGGTGGCCATCGAGTACCAAGGCATTGGATCGAAGCCGGCGCGTCCTGGTTGATTCTGCACCGTCCCGAGACCATCGGCGTAACGTCCGGTAAGCGCTTGACGGATCACGATTTCAGGCTGGTTCAGGTAGTTCGGTGTCGAGATTGCCTGAGAGATGGTCTGCAGGTTTGCAGGGTCTCTCGCGGCGGTCGAAGACTTCAGAATCGCTCTGTACAGCGCGGCAAAGGTATTGGGGTTTTCTTCGATAAAGGCCTGCGACGACCCGAACGAACAGCAAGGGTGGCCATCCCAGATATCCTTGGAGAGAATGTGGATGAAGCCGATTTCGTCATACACCGCGCGCTGATTGAAGGGGTCTGGGCCAAGAAAACCATCGATGTTGCCGGCCCTCAGGTTGGCGATCATTTCTGCGGGCGGCGTGACGCGAAGCTGAACGTCTTGATCAGGGTCCAGTCCATGCTCGGCCAGGTAATAGCGAAGCAAATAGTTATGCATCGAGAATTCGAACGGAATGGCGAACTTGAAGCCTTTCCAGTTTCTCGGATCGCGATTGTCCTTATGCTTGAGCGCGAGGGTAATCGCCTGGCCGTTAACGTTCTGGATTGTGGCAACCCGCATGGGCTGCGGGCTAGAGCCGAGCCCCATGGAGATGGCCAGTGGCATCGGGGCGAGGAAATGTGAGGCATCCAGCTCGCGGTTGAGCATGTGGTCTCGAACCAGCGCCCACCCTGCGGTCTTTTGAAGGCTGACTTGAAGGCCCTGTTCGCTATAGAAGCCCATGGGGTCAGCCATGATCAACGGGGTCGCGCAGTTGATCGGGATAAAACCGATTTTGAGGTTTTTCTTCTCAAGAGGGCCGCGTTCATCAGCCATGGCCTGAAGCGACGGTAGCGGCAGAACCGATGCGATCGCCGCCATTGCGGTACTGATACCCACCGCCTTGAGAAATTGTCGACGAGTGTGCTCGTTCGGGAACAGTGCCTTGACCGCAGCCGCTTCGATAAAGTCATGGGACAACGCTTCTTCGTCCCGGACGTGATCGGCCTGGCTTGCATGGGCTCCGCAACTGCATCCACCCAGGTTTGACTCACTTGAGTAGGGGGTAAAAATATTAGTTTTGCTCATCCCGACGCCCTCACGAAATTCCATTGATTACGCAGCTTTATTGCTGCCTACGCGCAGCAAGGAGCCAGGCTGGCCATTTACAATTTGATGCATCACCAGGTAATTGACGTCTTCTTCCAGAACGATCCACTCACCTTCCGGGCGAGGCGATCCGTGGATTTCAATGGGAAGTGAGCGGGTCTTGAGTCGGATAACGGGCTGTGCGTGGACGTAAGCGGCGCCGGGTATGCCAAGCGCCTCATGAGCAATTGCCCGGGCCTGCTTGGCGATAGGTTCGATGAAGCGGCACGCCATGCCATCCAGACTCACACAGTCTCCCAGGGCAAAAACATCGGGAGAGCTGGTCCGCAGCGTTGCGGGATTAACCTTGATGCCTCGTTCAAACTCCAGTCCGGCAATCCGCGCCAGCCGGTTTTCGGTTGCCAGGCCGATAGCCGCGACGATGTGATCCACTTCAATGACGACGCCACAGGTCGTGGTGATGCTTTTCACGCCAGCGCCCAGGTCTGTGATTTTTGCAACCTGAACACCGCCGATGTAATTGATTCCGCACTTCAGTTGGCTGGCTTTCAGTCGTTCTGCGGCTTGAGTTGGCAGCAGTCCGCCAAGGGGGAGGGTTTGGCGGTCGATCAGCGTCACTTCGTGGCCGGCTTTGGCAAAGTCCTCTGCCATTTCGCACCCGATCATCCCTGCGCCGACGATGGCTACACGTTGTGGGGCTCGTGCCAGTTGAATCTGGAGCCCGCTCCAACCCGCGAGGTCGTTGACGCGCCAGCACAGGTGCGCAGGGAATTCTGGTGGAAGGATCGGTTTTGCGCCTTGGGCCAAAATGAGTTTGGTGTACTGAAGGGCGCCACGCGTCGTGCGAAGCTGATGCGAGCCCGTCGCCAACCCCACCACAAATGTTTCGGTATAAAGCTTCACGCCTAAACGCTTGGCTGCATCGTTGGCGGATTCTCGAACGATTGCATCAGCCGTGATCCCTCGGCTCAGCGCTACAGACAGTTCTGGCTTGTGGTAAAGATTGCCGACGCAGGCACTAATGAGGGTGATGGGGATTTCAGCATCCAGCGTACGGATGGCTTCGACGGCGGCCCAGCCAGCCAGGCCCGCACCAACGACCACAATTCCAGGCGCTTGCGTCGGGCCAACGGGCGCGCAGGATGGAGCGGCTTCGCATTGGACAAAAGGCTCAAAGTCGACCTTGGTGACACCGCAAAGCGGGCATTCCCAGTCATCCGGAATGTCCTCGAACCGCGTGCCGGGAACGAGGCCGCTATCCGGGTCCCCTTGTTCTTCGTCGTAAATCAGACCGCAGGCGCGGCAGATGAACTGCTTCCAGGTATCGACTAAAGCGCTCATTTCGGCATTTCCTCTTTCATCAGTCGTGCCATTTCCCATCGCAAATGTTTGATGGCCGGGGTGACGATGGCCACGAAATGGGCTTCGCGAATACGGCGTTGCGGCGCCGCACTTTTCAGGTACCCACGAGCCCCCTGATGCAGCAGCGCCGACTGCGTGGCACGCAGGGCAAGCTCGGCGCCTTGAGCGCGTGCATCAAGTACTTCGATGAAGAAGTCCTTGCTGTCGTCGTAGGGCGTCAGGGCAAGCCGGGCCACCCGCGAGTTCAACTCATCGAGTTCGGCTTGCAACTGATCCTGACGGTCATGCAAAAAGTGGTTTACGTGGCCCAGAACGGGCTCCACTTCACGAATCGAATCGATGCTGCCATCAACCAGTCCGGTGGCCATGCCCGCCTGTAGAAGTACGAAGGCGGAGCGGATTTTGGCAATGAAGGGTTTGGCGGGATCGGCAATCAGGTTGTCCTCGCCGACAAAGTAATCCTGCAGTTGAACGCGCCAGGTACTCGTACCTTCCATGCCTGAGAAATCGGGGCATGTTCCCAAGTCGACAGTGTCGTCTATATCGAGCAAAAACATGATTTCGTGGGAGGTGCTGCCATCGGCATTTTCGACCTTTGCGATGGCGCCGCAATACTGGCCCTTGGCGATGTGACTGACCCATGGAAGCGTTCCGGAAACCTTGTAGCCTCCCGGCACCTTTCGAGCCCGGAACACCATGCTCTCGATACCGGCAAAGGTTTTCATCGGATTTGAAAGCGCGGTGCCGCCGAACGTCTTGCCCTTGGCGTGAGCGTCCAGCCGGGCAAGCAGCGCAGGGTTGCCGGATTGCTCCATGTACAGGCCGCAGACGTCGTGACACCACATCAGAAAGCCGGTAGACCCACATGAGCGAGTGACTTCGTTCATCGCCGTCAGTGCAAGGTCAAAACGGTTGCCGTAGCGGTTCAAGTGGATGCCCAAGGCACCGCTGGCACCCAGATCGCCCATCACGTCGAGCGGATAGTAGCCATCATGATCAATGGTGTTCGCGAGCTTGGCCAATGGGCCGCGAGAAATCTGCTGAACCTGCTCCATGAGGGTGGGTTCGGCGCCAGGCGTCAGTTGTGAAAAACGAGGTGCGACGTTCACAGAGCGGCCTCCTGCAGATTAACGCTCATGCAGACACCGCGGCGTTTGATGGATTCGCTGTTCTCGCAAGAGAGGTTCTGGTTCATGAGGGGCTTCTCCATTTCCTGTCCCTTCCTTTGAAGGGCATTGATAGAGAGTCAATTGCAGGGGGCGTGCCAAAAACGCTTAAACATCAAAAAGTCATATATTTCATATGGTTATGAATGTATTCATAGGGTATGGATCGCGAAGGGCGGCCAGAGTGATCGATGCCGTGAACAAAATGTAAGCATTGTTAACATTCTGTTGTTTTTTAATGGGCTACTCCAGGCCCATTTTCTTGATGCGGTAATTGAATTGACGAGAGGTCAATCCAAGGAGCTGGGCCGCCCTGGATTTATTACCGCCTGCCTGGGCCAAGGCCCTGGTAAGCGTTTCGGCGGAATGTGACTCAGCCGATACGTAGGGTCGAATGGCATAACTGAAAGGAATCGCTGGCTCGCGAGCGTACTCGGGTGTTGATCGTCCACCTGAAAGCGCCAGATTCTCTTCTGTGCTGGCGCTGAAAAATGGTTTCAAGTCTTCAGCACTCATCGACGATTTTTGCGCCAGAAGAACGATTCTCTCAATCATGTTCGAGAGCTCACGGATGTTGCCGGGCCAGTGGTGATCTTCCAGCAACTGGATGGCATCAGCCTTCAGGTTGATGTTGCGCTGATTGACCTGGTTGACCTTGTTCAAGAAGTGCATGGCCAGAACAGGGATATCGCTGCGCCGACTTGCAAGGGATGGAAGATGGATAGGGATCACGTTCAGGCGGTAGTAGAGGTCCTGCCTGAACTGGCCGCGGCCGACTTCGGTCGCAAGATCACGGTTGGTCGCGGCGACCAGTCGAACGTTGATTTTGATCTCGGATTTCCCGCCAAGCCGGGTGATGATGCCCTCCTGCAATGTTCGCAGTAGTTTGGTCTGCATCTGCAGTGGCATCTCGCCGATTTCGTCCAGAAATATGGTGCCGTCATTGGCTTGCTCGAACCAACCCGCACGCATCGCTGCGGCTCCAGTAAAGGCACCTTTTTCGTGGCCGAACAATTCAGACTCGAAGAGACTTTCAGGGATGGCGGCGCAGTTGACCTTGATGAAGGGCTTGTCACGTCGTGGGCTGGCCAAATGCAGGGCCCTGGCAAAAAGCTCCTTGCCTGTACCTGATTCACCAAGCAGCAGGACACTGGCCGTTGCGTCAGAGACACGCTCCAGCTCAGAAATCGCACGTAGCAATTCGGGAGCGTTTCCGACAATGCCGTAGCGAGTGGCGTCCGCATGAAGCGCTTTGGTCAGCAGATCGTTCTGCATGGAAAGTGCGCGGGTTTTTTCTTCAATGTAGCTTTGCAAATGCAGTGATTGCCCCACCAGTGTCGTGAGGATACGAAGAATAGTGATGTCGTCAGCGAGCGGTCTGGATCTCAGGCGGATTCGATGGCAGGCGAGGGCACCGACAGTTTTATGGCCTATCAAGACCGGTAGAGCGAGGAAGGCAACCTGTCCCTCAGGCAGATTTTCCCTGGCCACCACACGACCCAGAAATACAGGATCGTTGTCGATATCCTGGACAATGATCATTTGTCCGGTCGCCAGCACTCGACCTGTAATGCCTTCATTAAAGGCGTACTTCCCACGACTCATTTCATCCCGGGTGAGGCCGTACGCATGTTTGATGCTGCCCGATCTTTCCCCTTCATTGATGAGCACGATGCGGCCACGGTTCAACCCCAAAAGCTGGGAAAGCAAATGCAGGACCTCCTTGAAAACCAGTTCGGGGCTGAAGTTTTTGCCAGCAATGGCCATCACCTGCTGAAGCAACAACATCTCTTGGGCGCGCCAATAAGCCGGAGTCTCGCCACTGCCCGCTTCACTTTTCACATCGTCTGCCATCAGAGTCTCCCGTTCGAGCAATAGAGAGGAGTATGCACAGATCATGCCCGCAAATGAAGGCGAGTAGGTGGCGTGCAGTTTGCCAAGTTGTCCTTGGCTCTAACTGTTCACTTCGTTTTCACTGCATGAGAATTTACATGACTCAGACTCTTCAGAGACTGTCCTCGACCTTATCATTCAGTGGTCAGATTTTATTTGCTGATCTGCCAGATATTCATCTTTTGGGATTCAGAAGCATCCTCTGTACTCGACCGGGCCGGGAGGGCGGCGCGGAACAGCCAACACACTTTAAAGGGCATATTAAGTAGCCTTAAAAAACGTGGTAGGGCTGCCGTGGCCGGGCAGACCCTGATGCAGATGTCAGAGTGTCCACTGGCGTACTTGGAGCATGCGGTGTTGACGATGGCGCAGGCGTCGAGAGAGATCGTTACATCAGCCGCCGTGCTCCGTCTTATGACGAAAGGTTGCAATTGACCTGGCTCCAGGCAATCACAGCCATTAAAAAAGCGGCCCTTTGGCACAACATCGTTTCTCGGCGGTGCTATTTTTCACTATATTGGCCGCCAGATCTGGTGAGTGACGCAACATCCACCGCCTTCAGTGCGAGTAGTCCTAATGAGTAAAAAACCAGACGACGCAGGGCTTGTTAAAGCAGGTTCGGGAACCCGTGCAGTGTGGGGCGGGGAGCAAGTCAGGCATCCCTACAATGCCACTCAAACGCCCATCGTGGTCAGCGCCGCCTATGGTTATGACGACATCGACGTCTGGTACGACGTAGTGTTGGGTAAGGCGCCAGGTTTTATTTACAGCCGCATGAGCAACCCGATGGTCGAGATTCTCGAGGCAAAAATTTGCGAGCTAGAGCTGGCCGAATCCGGCGTGGCGTTCAGCAGCGGGATGGCGGCGATCCGCCGCGGTGCAAGCCCTGTCAGGGGACATAACCCACGCGGTGGCAACGGTCCAACAATTGGCAACGGAGAGCGAAAATATCAGCGCAATCCTGGGGGTGGTCCGTGGAATTGCCGAGCAGACCAATTTGCTTGCCCTGAATGCGGCTATTGAAGCCGCCAGGGCAGGGGAGCAGGGTCGAGGTTTTGCTGTGGTCGCGGACGAGGTCAGGAGCCTGGCACGCAAAACGCAAAATGCCACCGGAGAAAATCAGAGGCTTATCCAGCAATTGCAACGAGGCACGCAGGAGGCGGTCGATGCCATGCAGGTCAGTCAGGCGAAGGCTTGCGACAGCTTGCAGCAATCGGCACAGATCAGTCAGGCGTTGGACCGGATTGTCGAGGCGGTTTCGGTGATTACCGAGATGAACATGCAGATCGCCAGCGCGGTCGAGCAGCAATCAGCGGTGGCCGATGAGATCCAGCAGAGCATCGCGAATATCGATGCAGTGGCCACGGCGGTGACACAAGGGATGGATCAAGCATCAGAAGCCAACACGCGATTGAACAGACTCGCCGACCACCAGCGGGATTTGGTGTGCCGATTCCATACGCAGTGAAGGACGCTGTCTATTGAGCGTCCCTGGATCACTCGCACCGTTCAAGCGCAATATCTGTCCAGAGCACCCGAATCATCGTGCCACCCGCTCGAGTCTGAAGCGGCTGAAACGGGCGATAGCCCAGGCTGTGTGAAAACGCATACACCGTTTTGAAGTCTGCACTGCTACGTAAAGTCTGCCAGCGTTTGGTTGGAAACGTAGCTCAAGGATCGTCTGGTGCCGCTATCCCCTCTGCGATCCACAGGGCCCATCGCCGACGCGGCGTTCAGTTGGATGACTTTGAACTCCGCCTTTGCAGCAGATCGATCTGATCCGCTGGCACCAAGGTGCGCAAAGTCTTGTAGAGCACACGGGTTTCCAGCAAATTCCACACCCGCAGCATGGTTTCCAGAGCATCCAGTGGTTTGCTGATGAAGTCCTTGGCTCCCAGGGCCAGGGCGCGCAAGCGGGTGTCGCGGGTGGCGTCGGCGGTGAGCACCAGGATCGGCAAGTATTCACCGCTCGGGATGCGCCGGTTGAGTTGTTCCAGGACGGCAAAACCGTCGAACTCGGGCATGTGCAAGTCGAGAATCACCAGGTCCGGCTCGAAGCTGTTGAACAGCTCCAGAGTCCGCAGCGGCTGGGTGCTGCTCAGCACGTTGGTCAGTCCCTCGCGTACCAGCAGTTGCTCTACCAGATCGAGGTTGGGGCGTTGGTCGTCGATGATCAGAATGCGCAGGTCGGTGTTCACACGGGCTCCGGAAAGTACTGGTCGAGGTGTGCGAGAAACGAAGGAATGTGAATCGGTTTGGTTAGCACGGCTGTCGCGCCCGCGTCGCTCAAGGCCAGACGCGTGAGGTCGCTGGCGTCGGCGGTGATCATCAGCACCGGGGTGGTTCGGGTGATTGCGGACTGGCGCAAGCGCTGCAGAACGTTCAGCCCGTCGATGTCCGGCAGGGAGACATCCAGCAGGATAAGCTGTGGCGCATGTTGGGCGGCCAGATCCAGCCCCAGTTGCCCTTGCATGCTTGAGAGCAGTTTTATCCCCGGTCGCCGTTGCAGCACGGTTTCGATGAGCGCGAGGCTGGAGAGGTTGTCTTCGATGCACAACATCTTGCCCTGAACTTCGGGGCCTGCGAGTGCAGGGATTAGCGATCGGTTATCAATTGGCGCAGCGGCTGTCCCGGCGGTTTCCTGCAAGCGTACAGACGGTAGCTCCAGGGTAAATCGGGAACCGGCGCCGGGTTGGCTTTGCACGGTCAGGCTGCCATTCATCATTTCCAGCAGGCTTTTGCTCAACGCCAGGCCAAGGCCGCTGCCTTCCACATTCGGGTCGGTTTCAAGACGCTCAAACGGCTTGAACAGTTGACCCAGGCGATCAGCCGCAATGCCCTTGCCGGTATCGCTGACCGACACATGGATTCGTTGCTGATCAATCTTGACCTCGATGCTCACCTGACCCTCAGGCCGGTTGTACTTGATGGCGTTTGATAGCAGGTTCAGCAGCACCTGAGTCAGGCGTTGTCGATCGGCGACGATCCCGCTGTCAGCGGCCAGCATTGGCAGTGGCGTCAGATGAATGCCGGCGTCGGCGGCCATCGGCGAGACCAGTGTCAGGGCTTCTTGCAGGGCGATCGCGAGGGGCACGGATTCGATGTTCAGCGGCAGGCGTCCGGCTTCGATTTTGGCAATGTCCAGCACTTCGTTGATCAAAGTCAGCAGGTGCTGTCCGGCACGCAGGATGTGACTGATCTGCGCCTTTTGCCCGGGGAGCGAGTCCATGTCCAGAAGTTGCGCAAAGCCCAGGATCGAGTTGAGCGGGGTCCGCAGTTCGTGGCTCATGCGCGACAGGAATTCGCTTTTGGCCCGGCTGGCGCGCTCGGCTTCTTCGCGGGCGGTCCGCAACGCAATCTCGGCCGCGCGGCGATCGGTAATGTCTCGGGTGATCTTCGAGAACCCGCGCAACGCGCCGCTGCTGTCGTATTGCGCGGTGATCACCACGCTGGCCCAGAAGCGGCTGCCATTTTTGCGAATGCGCCATGCCTCTTCCATGTAGTGCCCGTTGCGAGTGGCCTCACGCAGGGCCATCTCGGGATGCTGCGGGCACTCTTGCGCCAGGTAAAACACCGAGAAGTGTTGGCCGATGATTTCCTGTTCCGTATAGCCTTTGATCCGCTCGGCGCCGGCGTTCCAACTGGTGACATAACCCTGGGTGTCGAGGGCAAAGATCCCGTAATCCTTCACGCCGTCGATGATCAGCCGCAAGCGTTCTTCATTGTCGCGCAACGCTCGCTCGCGTTCAGCCAGCAGTAAGCCGGCCTCCACCAGACGAGTGCCCAACTGACCAATCTCATCGTTCTCTGGCCGTTGCGGCCGCAACGGCTGCCCGAGAGCCAGGCGTTGGGCATTGCCCTGGACTTGCTGCACCCTGGCCACGATCCCTTTGGACAAAAACAGCACCGCCACGATGGCACCGAATAGTCCGCAGAGGGCGGCCAGCAAGGTTGAGAACAACAGCCGCTGGCGGGTCGCGTATGCCGCCGCAGTACGTTCCGCCAGCAACGTGTCCTCAAGGGTGAGCATGGTGCTGATGTGCTCGCGCAATTCATCGAGGATGTATTTGTTATTGATCAGGATGGTGGTGATCGACTCGGATTTTGCCTCGCTATCGCTGAGCATTTGCTCCAGGCCATCGATTTTGCTGTTGATTAGTGGCGTGATGGCGGTGAGTTGTGCACGTACCCGTTCATCACGAACGTTGCTATCGAGCCGGCGCAGGGCAGATTGGATCAGGGGCTTGGCTTTCAGATAACCCGGCAGGAAATCTTCCCGATGTGTCAGCAGATAACCGCGCACGCTGGCGGCCGCTTCGGCGAGCAATGTGTGCACGGTCTGGATATCACCTTGCACCAGCAATACCCGGCGCACGTCTTCTTCGGCACGGGCGGTCTGGCGCTCGGTGATGTAGATCAACACCAGTGACAGCAGCAGGACCACCAATGGCAGGGAAATCACCACCAGTGCCTTGCCCCGTAGCGGCAGGTCGGCCCAGCGTCTGGCGTAAAACACCCTCATTGTTGAGTCACCAGGCCCAGAGCAATGCCACGGACCGCCGCCTGGGTTCGATCAGCCGCCCCGAGTTTTCCGATGACCCGTTCGACGTGGGCTTTTGCCGTGCCGGTAGTAATTCCCAGTTTCTCGCCGATCAGACGGTTGCTCATGCCGTTGGCCACCAATCCAAGCACCTGGCGTTCTCGGGCAGTGAGGTTTTCGGTGGGGGTGCCGCCACTCGCATTACGCTCGGTCATGCGTCGTAGCAGACGGGCGCTGACGGAGCTATTGAGGGCTTCTTCACCGACGGCGACGCGCTGGAGGGCGTCGATCACTTCGGCGCGGCTGGCGTCTTTGAGCAGGTAACCGACGGCGCCGGCACTCATGGCCGCTTCCAAGTGGTCGGGGCTGTCGTCCATGGTGAATATCACCACTTTCAGGGCAGGCAGGCGTTGCTGAAGCAGGCGTGCGGCGCCCAGGCCGTTGAGCAACGGCATGCGGATGTCGAGGATCACGATGTCCGGCAGCAACCGTTCGCACAACTCGACTGCTTCCTGACCATCGCGGGCCTGACCGACCACTTCGAATTGCGGGTGACCCGCCAGCAAGGCGATGAAACCGGTGCGCGTGACTTCATGATCATCAGCGAGCACGAGACGTAAGACGTGGGTCATTGGGGTGTTCCATCCAGGTTCGCGGGCACGCCGACGTGCAGTTGGGTGCCGCAGTTGATTGCGCTGACGCAGGTGAGGCGTCCACCCAACAGGCTGGCACGTTCCTGCATGGTGGAGAGGCCCAGATGTCGAGCGTTGTCGGTATCGACTTGTAGTTCGGTGGAAGCAAAGCCTTTGCCGTTATCGTCCACCCGCAGCAAGGCCTGACCTTCGTGCAGTTCCAGCCCCAGCTGTACCTGTTTGGCGTGCGCATGTTTGAGGATGTTGTTGATCGCTTCCTGGGCGATCCTGAACAAACCGATCTCCACCTGACTGGGAAAACGCGCCTCGCAACGTGCGATCCAGTGCACGCTGATTCCGGCTTCGCGCAGCCGATCGGCTTCTTTGTCGACAGCCTTGAGCAATCCGAAATCGTCGAGCACCGTCGGGCGCAGGCCGCCGATCAGTTGCCGGCCTTCAACCACGCAATGCTGGGCCAGCGCCAGAATCGCCTGCAAGTCCGCCCCGAGGGTGTCCGGCAATGTCGGGCAACGGCCGGCAAAACCTTGCAGACGCTGGTGCAATCCGGCGAGGGTTTGGGCCAGGCCGTCGTGCAGGTCATAAGCAACGCGTTTACGTTCGTCTTCTTGTGCGCGAAACAACCGGTTGACCAGCTCCGACAGGGTGCGATCACGGTTCTTCAGCGTTGTCAGCAATCGGTAGTTTTCAAGGTGCGCGGCCAGCAGGGTGGCGAGCAGTTGCAAGGATTCGCTGTCTTCATTGTCCGGCGCCCGCAGACGCAAGCTGTTGGCCAGCACCAGGGCGCCAAAGGCATTCCCATCGCCACCGCGTAACGGCACCCGCAGCACATTGGGCAAGGATTCCCCTGGACGGTCCTGCCAGTACGGCGTGCGCATTGCGCGGTCGGCGACGACCTCCAGGCTGTTCAGTCGATCACTACTGCCATGCCGGGCGGTGGTGCTGACAAGCCCGTCGGTATCCCACTCCAGCAGCAACCCGTGGTCCATCGCGAGGAAGGCGCAGGCCCGAGCCAACACTCGCTCGCGCATGGCGTCCGGGACCAGTCGGGTCAACTCCTGTCCGGTGTCCACCAACAGCCGCAGGCGCGCCGCGCGACTCTCGGATTGTCGATATTGGGTACGGATGGCCAAGGCGCTACCGGAGTCGTGTGGCGGGCTTTGCATGCTTCGACTCCGGCGTTGAGACAAGCGCCGCGGGCGCAGGGGGAGGTCATTAAACCTTGTTAACCGTACCGGGCGCCATCTGCCAAATGGCATAGATAAATGACTCCGGTTGGCCGATGTCGGGTGGCTGGCGAATTGGCAAAGTGTGCTCAACGACCACCACTGGAGTATCGCAATGAAATTCAAAACCCCGGCCATCGCCCTGCTTTTTGCCTTGAGCGCACCGTTTGTTCAAGCAACGGAGACGGCCCCGCATGTTTACCGCACTGTGGCCGAAGCGCCTGCCAACGTGAAGGACCGTGAGATTGCTGGTTTGTTTGACCGTTGGAACAGCGCGTTGCAGACCGGTAACGTTCAATCGGTGGTCGACCTCTATGCGCCGGACGCCGTGTTGCAGCCAACGGTGTCCAATCAGGTGCGCACCACGCCGGACCAGATCAAGGACTACTTCGATCACTTTATGGCGCTCAAGCCGGTGGGCCAAATCAACTACCGCGAAATCCGCCAGCTGGGTAGTAACGTGGCCATGGACAGCGGCGTCTATACCTTCAGCCTGACGGAGGCGAGCGGCAAGATCCGTCAGGTGCAGGCACGCTATACCTTCGTCTACGAACAGGTCGACGGTCAGTGGAAGATTCTCAATCACCATTCTTCGGCGATGCCTGAAGCGCAGGTGCAACACGCTAAGCAGTAAGCGGATCGGTAGAGGGTTTATTCGCAAATGTCCACGCCCTGTGGGTGTGGATATTCAGCCCTTCGACCCGTCACGCGAGCTTGAAAGGCAAAATCCCATGTAGGTCAGAATGAGCCAACTCCTGACCTCCAAGTGTTGCGTCTTTCTCCCGCCCGATGATTACGCCACCGACGTTTGCAGTATCTCAATCCATAGCGCGCCTTTGCCCGACACCGTTTCACCGACAATTTTCAAAACGCTGTTGTTGCTGACCGCGTAAGTGCCGACTATTTCGCTTTTCTAGCCGTCACTAGCAACCAGCGCCCGTTGGGTGAAAAAGGCGATATTGCGTGGCTGCTTCTCTTCCACCGGATAGTTCTCAAGAAAGCTCAAGCCGCCTGTTGAAGGGTTCACCGCGGATGCTGATGCCGAACTGCTGGTGCGCTCGGTAAGCCCCATGATGGCGGCTTCGAGAGCCAATTGATTTTGATTGATCTTGTACAGTAGGGAAGGGAGTAAGTTTGCGTTCGACATTGTGGTTCCTCCGTGGAAGAGGACAGCGTAGAAAAGGGTCTAGAAGGTCGTGCATGGCTCCGCAATCGCTAAGTCATGGACCAAGTGTTTTTTGTTTGAGTACATAAAAGGCCCGATAAGGGCCTTTTATGTTGCTGGTTAGTGTGCCCAGCCAAATTCCTATTGAAGGCATTAAGCTCGATAAAATGGAATATGCTGTCGCAGCCTTTCATCCCAGCAGCGATGAGAGCAAAGCCACGTAGATAGATGGCAGTAGGCCTTGCCTGGTGCTCACAGGCCAAACCTGGAGTCAAAGCGAACTCACCTACCTTCTTCAAGCTATCGCCTGGGAAGCCGCCCACTGACGATCGGGGCACTGAGGGGTAGTTGACCGTCAGGGTGTTGCTCGTGTCGAAGACGCTTCAATCAGCCGTATTCCCGGCACTATGCGGCCTTCATCACGCGTCTTGAGGCAGTCGACCAGATAAATGGCTGCTTGATTGACTATGCCTGTCTGTACAAGTATGTATTTGCGCGTTAGAGTCGACCACGCGTCTCGACACGTTTATCCGCAAATGGGGGGCTGTGTGTGTTCTGTGCAACGACACACGTGCTCCATAACTGTACTCGTGCGCCACAAGCGCTTCTGTTGGTTCTTAGGAATAAAAACAATGAAAAAATCTATTTTGACCCTTTCAGTATTGGCTCTATGCGTGGCTGCTGGCTCTGCCGTGGCCAAGGAGTACAAGGAGTTGCGCTTTGGTGTCGACCCCTCTTATGCGCCCTTCGAATCCAAGGCCGCCGACGGTAGCCTGGTGGGCTTTGATATTGATCTGGGTAACGCGATTTGCGCTGAACTGAAGGTCAAGTGCAAGTGGGTAGAAAGCGATTTCGACGGCATGATCCCCGGCCTGAAGGCCAATAAATTCGACGGCGTGATTTCTGCCATGACCGTGACCTCATCGCGGGAAAAAGTCATCGACTTCTCCAGCGAATTGTTTTCGGTGCCCACTTCGTTCGTGTTCAAGAAGGGCTCTGGCCTAAGCGAAGACATCACGACGCTGGCTGGCAAGACCGTGGGCTATGAACAAGGCACCACCGAGGAGGCCTACGCCAAGGCCGTGCTGAACAAGGCCGGGATCAAGACCCAGGCCTATTCCAACCAAGACCAAGTTTATTCTGACTTGGTGACTGGTCGCCTCGACGCCTCAATTCAGAACATGCTGCAAGCTGAAATGGGTTTCCTGAAGTCCCCGCAAGGCGCCGACTTTGAAGTCAGTAAGCCAGTCGATCACGAGCTGCTGCCAGCGAAAACGGCGATGGGTCTCCTCAAAGGCAGCACCGAGCTCAAAACCCTGGTGGACAAAGGTATAAAGGCGCTGCACGACGACGGCACCTACGCGGCCATCCAAAAGAAACACTTCGGTGATCAGAATATTTACAGCGGCAAATAATGACGCTGCGCCCATTTGCGGATGGGCGTTTTCCTGATTTACGAAGGGCTCCCCAATGTTAGAAAACATATTGCAGATGCTGGGGCTGTCAGGCTTCAGTCTCAAGGGCTTCGGCCCGCTGTTGCTGCAAGGCTCCTGGATGACTGTCAAGTTATCCTTCCTTTGCTTGCTGCTAAGCGTGGTCTTGGGCCTGATCGGTGCCAGTGCCAAGCTTTCAAGGTCGGCACTGTTTCGCGTCCCCGCGCAGGCTTACACCACGCTGATCCGTGGAGTGCCGGATCTGGTTCTGATGCTGTTGATCTTCTACAGCCTGCAAACCTGGCTGACCAATCTGACCGCCGCCATGGGTTGGGATTACATTGAGATCAATCCGTTCAGTGCCGGTGTGATAACTCTAGGCTTTATCTACGGGGCGTACTTCACCGAGACTTTCCGTGGGGCGATCCTCGCTGTGCCCCGTGGCCAGATGGAGGCGGCCACTGCTTACGGCCTGACCCGTGCCCAGCGTTTCCGCTTCGTGCTGTTCCCGCAGATGATGCGTTTTGCTTTGCCGGGTATTGGCAACAACTGGATGGTCATTCTCAAGGCTACCGCGCTGGTCTCGATCATTGGTCTGGCCGACTTGGTCAAGGTGGCTCAGGACGCGGGCAAGAGCTCCTATCAACTGTTCTTTTTCCTGGTGCTGGCTGCCTTGATTTATCTGGTCATCACCACCGCATCGAACTACGTCTTGCGCCGGCTAGAAATCTTCTACGCCGCAGGCACTCGGGAGGCCGTGCGATGATCGAGCTACTGCAGGAATACTGGAAGCCCTTCCTCTATAACGATGGCTACCACATCACCGGGTTGGCGATGACGCTGTGGCTGCTCAGTGCCTCGCTCTTCTTCGGTTTCGTGATGTCGGTTCCGTTGTCGATTGCCAGGGTTTCGACCTGCGTTTGGGTGCGCTGGCCGGTGCAGTTCTATACCTATTTGTTCCGTGGCACGCCACTGTATATACAGCTTCTGATCTGCTACACCGGCATTTACAGCATCGCAGCGGTGCGTTCCCAGCCCATGCTCGACGCATTCTTCCGCGATGCATTGAACTGCACCATCCTGGCGTTCGCCTTGAACACTTGCGCCTACACCACGGAGATTTTCGCCGGGGCGATCCGCAGCATGGCCCACGGTGAAGTCGAAGCAGCCAAGTCCTTTGGACTGCGCGGCTGGAAGCTATATGCCTGCATCATCATGCCGTCTGCACTGCGCCGTTCGCTGCCGAACTACAGCAACGAAGTGATACTGATGCTGCACTCGACCACCGTAGCGTTCACCGCCACTGTGCCGGACATTCTCAAGGTCGCAAGGGACGCCAACTCGGCAACGTTCCTGACTTTCCAGTCGTTCGGTATCGCCGCCGCGATTTACCTCGCAGTCACTTTCTCTCTGGTTGGCCTGTTCCGTCTGGCTGAACGCCGTTGGCTGTCTTTCCTCGGCCCGGCTCATTAATTCAGGATGTTTGAACATGTACAAATTGACCGTTGAAAACCTGCATAAAAGCTATGGCAACCACGAAGTGCTCAAGGGCGTTTCGCTCAATGCCAAGACAGGCGATGTGATCAGCCTGATCGGCGCCAGTGGATCGGGCAAGAGCACCTTCTTGCGTTGTATCAACTTTCTGGAAACGCCCAACGACGGTGCCATGGGCCTGGATAACCAGCCAATTCGCATGATCCATGACCGCCACGGCATGCATGTGGCCGACGCAGATGAACTGCAGCGTCTGCGCACGCGCCTTGCGATGGTGTTTCAGCATTTTAACCTGTGGAGCCACATGACAGTGCTCGACAACATCACAATGGCCCCGCGCCGGGTACTGGGTGTCAGTAAGAAGGATGCAGAGGAACGGGCTCGGCGTTACCTGGACAAGGTAGGTTTGCCGTCCCGCGTCGCCGATCAATACCCGGCCTTTCTCTCCGGTGGGCAGCAACAGCGGGTTGCTATTGCCCGGGCGCTGGCCATGGAGCCGGAGATCATGTTGTTCGACGAGCCCACTTCGGCACTGGATCCGGAGTTGGTGGGCGAGGTGCTTAAGGTTATCCAGGGGTTGGCCGAAGAAGGCCGAACCATGATTATGGTGACCCATGAGATGAGCTTCGCGCGCAAGGTGTCGAACCAGGTTTTGTTCCTCCATCAAGGGCTCGTGGAAGAGCAGGGTTGCCCTGAAGATGTCCTGGGCAATCCCAAAAGCGAGCGCCTTCAGCAGTTCCTCAGTGGCAACCTGAAGTAACCGGAATGCCTTCGAGCGACTGTTGGGTCGCTCAGATGCTCCTTCGCACGCGCTCTGCCTACTCGGTCGTGCGTTTGCGGTGGGAGGAGGCCGCTGTCCAGTTTGAGGAGGAGAGCCACGTGCCGAAGAAATCCAGGATTTTTCCTTCGCGGGTCGATCAGCTCAGTGATTCCCCCGCGCCGCTCTATGCAGAAGTCAAGCAGATGATCACCCAATTGATCTTGAGTGGCACCTGGTCGGCTCACGAGCGTATACCTTCGGAAAGTGAACTGGCTCAGGAACTTGGATTGAGTCGCATGACCATAAGTCGCGCTCTTAGTGAGCTCACCGCCGATGGTGTGTTAGTGCGCATGCAAGGAGTGGGGGCGTTCGTAGCCGAACGCAAAGGTCAATCGGCTTTATTTGCCGTCAACAACATTGCTGATGAAATCAGCGAGCGTGACCATTACCACCACTGCAAGGTGATTCTCCTATGCGAGGAGGGGGCTAGCGCTGACCACGCCTTGTCGCTGGAGATGCGCGAAGGGCAGCGGGTGTTTCATTCTCTGATCGTGCACTACGAGAATAATGTGGCGGTGCAATTGGAGGATCGCTATGTGAACGCGGCAGTGGCTCCGGATTATCTGCGGCAGAATTTCGTGATGCAGACGCCCTATCCTATCTTTCGAAGGTCGCTCCTCTGACTGAGGGTGAGCATGTGGTCGAGGCGATCCTAGCCGACGAGGAGGAGTGCAGGCTGTTGCAGATCACACGTCATGAGGCGTGCTTTGTTGATTCGTCGGCGGACTTGGTCTGGCTATCAGTCTGTCACGTCTGCGCGCCTGATTTTGCCGGTTCAAGGCACCGTCTGGTGGGGCGATTCGGTGCATGACTTGGGGCTGACCCTGTCGCGCTTAGCGGCCGCGTGCGTCAATTCCCTGCCATAACCTGCGACAGCGCAGGACTGTCGAATTGCTGAATCCCATTACTTCGCTGTCTAGCCACCTCTTCAAATAGCCTTGCCCTTCATCTGCAATAGGCACAACCCCGGTGGATGAACGGGTCACAAAAAGACCAATTACAGGTGAGTAAAATTTTGCTTGATTATGGTTGTATATACATGATTATATTTATGTGCAATCTGTTGCACTAAACCAATAAATAGGCTGAGAAAGTCATTTCGAGAGGATTACCGGTGAGCAAGCCATCCCATTTCCGTAATGTCGAAATCCGCGCCGCGCGTGGTAATAAGCTGACCGCCAAAAGCTGGCTGACTGAAGCTCCACTGCGCATGTTGATGAACAACCTCGACCCGGAAGTGGCCGAGAACCCAAAAGAACTGGTGGTTTACGGTGGCATCGGTCGTGCGGCGCGTAACTGGGAGTGCTACGACAAGATCGTCGAGAGCCTGACCAATCTGAACGACGACGAGACCCTGCTGGTGCAATCCGGCAAGCCGGTCGGCGTGTTCAAGACCCACAGCAATGCCCCGCGCGTACTGATCGCCAACTCCAACCTGGTGCCGCACTGGGCGAGCTGGGAGCACTTCAACGAACTCGACGCCAAGGGCCTGGCCATGTACGGCCAGATGACCGCCGGCAGCTGGATCTACATCGGCAGTCAGGGCATCGTCCAAGGCACCTACGAAACCTTCGTCGAAGCCGGTCGCCAGCACTATAACGATGACCTCAAGGGTCGTTGGGTGCTGACCGCAGGCCTCGGCGGTATGGGCGGTGCCCAGCCGCTAGCTGCGACCCTGGCCGGCGCTTGCTCGCTGAACATCGAATGCCAGCAAGTCAGCATCGATTTCCGCCTGAAAAGCCGCTACGTCGATGAGCAGGCTACCGACCTCGACGACGCGCTGGCCCGCATCGCCAAGTACACCAAAGAAGGCAAGGCGATCTCCATCGCCCTGCTCGGCAACGCCGCTGAAATCCTCCCGGAACTGGTCAAGCGCGGCGTGCGCCCGGACATGGTCACCGACCAGACCAGCGCCCACGACCCGCTCAACGGCTACCTGCCGGCCGGCTTGACCTGGGACGAATACCGCGCGCGCGCCAAGACCGAGCCGGCTGCCGTGATCAAGGCCGCCAAGCAATCGATGGCCGTACACGTCAAGGCGATGCTCGACTTCCAGAAAATGGGCGTACCGACCTTCGACTACGGCAACAACATCCGCCAGATGGCCCAGGAAGAAGGCGTGGAAAACGCCTTCGACTTCCCGGGTTTCGTACCGGCCTACATCCGTCCGCTGTTCTGCCGTGGCATCGGCCCGTTCCGTTGGGCGGCGCTGTCGGGCAACGCCGAAGACATCTACAAGACCGACGCCAAGGTCAAGGAACTGATCCCGGACGACGCCCACCTGCACAACTGGCTGGACATGGCCCGCGAGCGCATCAGCTTCCAGGGGCTGCCGGCCCGTATCTGCTGGGTGGGCCTGGGCCTGCGCGCCAAGCTGGGCCTGGCGTTCAACGAAATGGTGCGCAGCGGTGAGCTGTCGGCGCCAATCGTGATCGGTCGCGACCACCTGGACTCCGGTTCCGTAGCAAGCCCGAACCGCGAAACCGAATCGATGCAGGACGGTTCCGACGCCGTGTCCGACTGGCCACTGCTCAACGCCCTGCTCAACACCGCGAGCGGCGCGACCTGGGTTTCCCTGCACCACGGTGGCGGCGTCGGCATGGGCTTCTCCCAGCATTCGGGCATGGTGATTGTCTGCGACGGTACCGACGAAGCGGCCGAGCGCATCGCTCGCGTGCTGCACAACGACCCGGCAACCGGCGTCATGCGTCACGCCGATGCGGGTTACCAGATCGCAATAGATTGCGCCAAAGAGCAAGGCTTAAACCTGCCAATGATCACCCCTGTTAAAGGAGCCAAAGCATGAACACACTCAACATTATCCCAGGCCAACTGAGCCTTACCCAACTGCGTGATGTCTACCAGCACCCGGTGAAAATTACCCTCGACAACAGCGCTTCGGCCCAGATTGAAGCCAGTGTTGCCTGCGTGGAACAGATCCTCGCCGAGAACCGCACCGCCTACGGTATCAATACCGGTTTCGGTCTGCTGGCCTCGACCCGCATCGCCACCGACGACCTGGAAAACCTCCAGCGCTCGTTGGTTCTGTCCCACGCTGCCGGTGTTGGCGAGCCGATCAGCGATGCGCTAGTCCGACTGGTTATGGTGCTCAAGGTCAACAGCCTGAGCCGTGGCTTCTCCGGCATTCGCCGCGTCGTTATCGAAGCGCTGATCGCATTGATCAACGCCGAGGTTTATCCGCACATTCCGTTGAAAGGTTCGGTCGGCGCATCCGGCGACCTGGCGCCTTTGGCGCACATGTCGCTGGTGCTGCTGGGCGAAGGCAAGGCCCGCTACAAAGGCGAATGGCTGGAGGCGACCGAGGCGCTAAAAATCGCCGGTCTGACTCCACTCACACTGGCTGCCAAAGAAGGTCTGGCGTTGCTCAACGGCACGCAGGTGTCTACCGCATACGCATTGCGTGGTTTGTTCGAGGGCGAAGATCTGTTCGCTGGCGCACTGGCCATTGGTGGTTTGACAGTTGAAGCAGTCTTGGGCTCGCGCTCGCCGTTCGACGCTCGCATCCACGCCGCTCGTGGACAAAAAAGCCAGATCGACACCGCTAGCGCTTACCGTGACTTGCTGGGCGAGCGCAGTGAAGTCTCTGACTCGCACCAGAACTGCGGCAAGGTTCAGGATCCGTACTCCCTGCGTTGCCAGCCACAAGTCATGGGCGCGTGTCTGACACAGTTCCGTCAAGCCGCCGAAGTGTTGGTCGTCGAAGCTAACGCCGTCTCCGACAACCCGTTGGTGTTCGCTACCGAAGGCGATGTGATTTCCGGTGGTAACTTCCACGCCGAGCCTGTGGCCATGGCCGCTGACAACATGGCATTGGCCATCGCTGAAATCGGTTCCCTGAGCGAGCGCCGCATTTCGCTGATGATGGACAAGCATATGTCGCAACTGCCGCCGTTCCTGGTGGCTAATGGCGGCGTGAACTCCGGTTTCATGATCTCCCAAGTCACCGCAGCGGCGCTGGCCAGTGAGAACAAGGCACTGGCGCATCCGCATTCGGTAGATAGCCTGCCGACTTCCGCGAATCAGGAAGACCACGTGTCCATGGCTCCAGCAGCCGGCAAGCGATTGTGGGAAATGGCTGAAAACACTCGTGGCGTGCTCGCTGTAGAGTGGCTAGCTGCGTGCCAGGGCCTAGACTTGCGCGAAGGTCTGAAGACCTCGGCGAAGCTGGAGCTTGCCCGCACCAGTCTGCGCAGCAAAGTGGCCTACTACGAGAAAGATCGCTTCTTCGCGCCGGATATCAACGCGGCGAGCGAGCTGTTGGCTTCCCGTTGCTTGAACGAGCTGGTGTTGCCGAAGTTGCTCCCAAGCTTGTAGTCGTGGGGAGGGGCCTTTGGCCCCTGTCTCGGGTGAGCTGAATTGGTCGAGTCATTCCACGCATTAGCTACAATGTTTATGCAGTTTTTTGCTCTACAGCTATTGGCGACAGGCAGTCGTTGTAGCTGTGGAGCTTTTTTGCGTTTGTAGTACATGAAAATTCACGACAGCCATGGCCTGAGATTTTGAGTTTCAGGGAGATGCCTATGACGGTCGCATTTTCGCTGAAGCGCTGTTACAGAATCTCTAAGCGCCCGCCCGTTCCACCGGCAAACCTTGCGTCGGATTGCCGGCAGCAAGATCGGAGCTCTTGGCATTAGTTTCATCTGCCTGCTTGCCAAGCCTCCATCCCAGGCAGCCTCAGAGCAATGCGCGCACTCTACTGACAACTGCAAGCAGGCCGCCAACTTGGCCCAGCATATCAAGCGCACTATTGACCCAACCGCTAATGGCATCGACTGCGCGATAAACGACGAGATCGATGACGCTGTTGGCCTTGTATTTACTCTCGGCGTCGAGTGGCGCGAAGAGCATCTCCCGGCCCGGTCGGGCGAAGGCATATTCGTCGATGCGACGCACGGTCATTAGGACAGTGAGGATGATACAGCTTGGCGCCAGCGCGAGCTCAATCAAGCCGATGCATATCAGCAGCGGCACGATCGCCAGAAGCATGCGCCCCCCCAACCTCTCCGCCAAGCAGCCAGTCAGGAATAGCTGCGAGAATAGGGTGCCAGCCTGGACAATGAAGTCGATGATTCCGAATGCGCGAATCTGAGTCAGACGGTCAGGAAAAAGCTCGACCATCAAACGTGCTTGTTCGCAGTAAAAATGTCGTGATAGTTGCGAGCAGCATCATAAAGCTGGATATATCCAGTAGGTAAGTCGACTTCAGGGCTCGCGTCAAGCCGCTGAAAGGAGGATGCTCGGACTGTCCATCGATGTGGCTCCGGGGCGTCCTGCACCGCCGACCTCATGCCAGCGCATCAACGGGTATTTGAGTGCCAGTGCTGCGCCAAGTAATAGACCCGCCAGCAGCATCAGACCTGTCTCTCTCGGTTGACCGACAAACAACGCGCTGAGTGCTGGCCCCACCAGCCCGCCGACACTGGCGCCGGCCGCAATAAAGGCAAACAAGCGTCCGGGTTGCACGCCGTCGAATACGTTCGCCAACAGGCTTCAGGCGACCGAGACGACAAATAAGTTGTAGGCAGAGATCCAGACGTAGAAAACACGTGCCATTCACGGGCTTTCGCTTTGCACTTGGAAGAGTGTGGCGAGAATCATCAAGTTAACGCTGATGAACCCCTAGACCCAATCGACAAAGTGCAGGTGTGTCCCCCGGGAGCTGAGCCAGGCAAACATGGGAGCTACGGCGAGCATAACGAAGAAAGTTGCGGTGAACAGCCATTGCAAATTCTCCACCCCCACCGTTATGCCCATGGATTCGCGGATCGGACGCAGCATGAAGCAGCCGGTGAACAAGCAAAAAAATAGCAGAAAGCCTGAAGTCGCAGGGAGCAACTCCTGAGATTCGGCGTTGATAGCTTGGCTCAAACGAAGCTGTAGGAATGAGGTGCTCATCCCAAATCATGATGGTTCAATTCATCAAGTGCCTTCAGGCCTCAACTGTCCCTGTGCGCCCCATTTACTGGCAGGCGGCTGCCTAGGCGATAGCGTGAGGACGGGTGTACTAAACGCACATAGGTGACGATTTTGCTCTGACTCCAGGTTCGGCGTATGAGCACGAGGCAAGGTTCATTAGCATCGATTTGCATGTGTTTGCTTTCCTCGTTGCTGGGGTGACAGGCTTCGACGATGTGTTCCATCTCGTCGGGCTTGATGACCCGCAACAGGTACTTGGCCGGTTGCAGGTGCTCGCCAAAGTCTTGCTTCAGAAATTCTGGCACCAGCTCGGGATTGACGTAACGATCCTCGAGTTGCACGGGCACGCCTTCTTCGCTGTGAACACAGATCAGGTGGAAAACTGAAGAGCCGGTGGTCAGGCCCAATGCGGACGCCACCGGCATTGAGGCCGATTCGCGCCCCAGGTGCAGGACACGGCAGGTGTAACTGTGACCTCGAGCAAGGATTTCATCGGCAATGTTGGTGATACGCAGCAAGTTTGATTGCGGTTTGCTTTCGGCTACGAACGTGCCAACGCCTGAAATCCTGACCAGATGACCCTCTTCGGTCAGTTCGCGTAAGGCCCGGTTGACGGTCATGCGCGAAATGCCCAGTTCTTGCACCAGCTGGTTTTCTGAAGAAATCAGGTCACCAGGTTTCCAAACGCCCGCGCGAAGTTGGTCTTGCACATAATCCTTTGCACGCCGGTAGAGCGCTTGTGGTGCATTTTTGATCATTAGTCAGCCCGTGTCTCTAGTGCGGCAAGGACGCTTGCCAGTGCTTGGAGGAAAAGGTCGTTATCCTCACAGCTTCCGACAGAGACGCGCAAGTACTCAGTGTATCCAACTTCGCGCCACGGTTTGATGATAACCCCTTCACGCAGCAGTGCTTGGTTGATTACTTCGGCCGGATAAGGCGTGCTAAAAAACAGAAAGTTGGCCAAGGACGGTGCGGTCGTAATGCCTTGCTCGTGCAGTGCCACTTCCAGCCGCCGGCGTTCGCTGGCGACATGGGATAGGCAGGCGTTTAGATGACGATCATCTGCCAGCGCCGCAATCGCCGCAGCTTGTGCCACGCTGTTGACGTTGAACGGGGTGCGCAGGCGGTTAATAAGATCTGCCAGCAGTGGATCGCTGACGATACCGTAGCCGATGCGCAAACCTGCCAAGGAATAAGCCTTGGAGAAAGTCCGCAGCAGGATAAACGGTTTGCCGCTGGCCTGAATCAAACCGAGGCAATCCGGGTACTCGGCCTCCCACTGCGCGTATTCGTAATAGGCCTCATCAAACACCAGTAGACACTTCGAGGGCAATGCGTCGAGCAGCTGCTGCAACTCGTCGGCGCTTAAGGTGCAGCCGACCGGATTTGACGGGCATGAAAACATCAGCACATGGGTGTGGGGGGTGAGTGCAGCGATCATTGCCGCTACGTCGAAGGTGCCTCTGTCGGTCATGGGAACACCTACCACCCGGGCACCGGCTGCCATTGGGTATATGAAGTGCAACCCGAAAGATGGCACCACGGTAACTACTTCGTCATCGTGGTCTAAAAACACCCGGCTGATGACGCTCAACAAATCTTCCGAGCCGTTGCCGAACACCAATTGATTCTCGGGTACGTCGAGCTTTTCCGAGAGTGCAGAGCGTAATGCCTGGCAGCCAGCATCGGGGTATAGCGCAATTTCGCTGCAAGCTCGAGCCGTTGCGGCGCTAACGGCGGGTGCTGTGCCCATCGGGTTTTCGTTGCTGCCTAGTTTGGCGACGCGAGTCAGGCCGAAACGCTTGCGCACAGTATCCGAGGCAAGGCCGGCGTTGTAACTGGCCAGTTCGCGCACTTCTGCGCGGGCAAGCAGGTTCAAGTCATTGGCATTCATACAGGGCTAACCTCATTAGTGTCTTGCTGGAAGGCATTACGATCCGGGTGGTTCTGCAGGAGTTGCTGCAGACGCGGCTATTCGGCGTTATGGCTGATCTCGTACGGCTGTTAGCTGAATGGGTCTGAGCGGTATCAGTACATTCATGAGTAACATCCTTGGGAATCAGGATGAGTACGCAGCAGACATCTGTATGTGCCTGTATATACCAGTAAAGCAAAATGCAGGCCAAAATATCTGAGCTGCTCTTGATTCCGCAGTACAGGCCTGTTCCTAGCGGAGTAGACCAGGCTGATGATCGCTGCCTTTTAGCCTTGTGTAACCAATGGTTGCGCTAGAGTGTTACCCATGATGCCTGATGGGGGAAAACGAAACCTTGAGTATCGGGGCACCTATGGTGTCCTAGTCGCGAGAGGAGGGTAAGTCGCTCTACCTCAGGCCCGTGGCGTATTTTTGATCGAGCGGCATGGTAAATGCTTCATCGTGTATATACAGGATTGGTATTTCAGGCTAAAACATACATTCACCCCTCCTGAACGTATGAAGCAACGAGTCGACATGATCTCAAGCAGCTGTTCGCTCCTGATCTATGTGTCCGGTGTCCGCGAGGGGGATTACATGCTCAAGCGTATGCATGACTCAATGGCCTACCGTAAAAACCGCAGAAGTCGAATCGATGATTCACAACCGGTGCTCGTTGATGGGCGCCTTCTTGAAATACCCAAGAGAGAACTGCCATGACCGTTAGCAATCTGCCCTTTTCCAAAGTCCGCCACAGCCAGGGCCTGGTTTTTTTGTCTGGCGAATTGCCGTTTGGTGAGGACGGTAGCTTTCCTGAAGGTATCGAAGCGCAAACGCGTTTGACCTTGACGCGTATTGCCCAGACGCTGGAAGCCGAATCGCTGTCGCTGGACGATGTTGTCAGCGTTACCGTGTACCTGACCGACCGGAGTAATTTCGCCGAATTCAATCGGGCTTATGCATCATTCTTCACGACCAACCTGCCAGTGCGCGCGACCGTCTGCGCCGGCCTTGTGGTCGATGCATTGGTCGAGATCAGTGTCATCGCGCAACAGCGTGCTTGATTCGGAGGCAGCGTGAACGAAAAACAAATGGTGGTACTGGGGGCCGGTATTGTCGGCGTATGCACGGCGTTGCATTTGCAACGCCGTGGCTGCGCGGTGACGCTGGTGGACAAAGGTTTGCCGGGGCGTGAAACGTCGTTCGGCAACGCAGGCATCATTCAGCGTGAGGCCATTGAGCCCTATGCTTTCCCAAGGGATCTTGCCAGCCTGATAAACGTGGCAGCCAAGCGCGATATTGGCGTCAACTACCATCTGCGCGCGATGCCTGAATACGTGCCTGCCTTGGTCAGGTATTGGGCCAACTCCGCACCTAGGCATTACCAGGCCATTGCAGATGCCTTTCGCACGCTGATTGAGCACTCGATCAGCGAGCACTCGGAGTTGATTGAGCAAAGCGGTTCGCAAAACCTGATCGTGCGCAAAGGGTGGATCCAGGCTTTTCGTAGCCCACAGCAATTCGATGAGGCGGTGGAGCGTGCGGTACGCGTGAGTGCATACGGCGTGTCGTCCGAGCATCTGGACGGTGCCGCGCTCAGACTGGCGGAACCAGCGTTGAGCGATGCATTGGTGGGGGGCATTCATTGGCTGCAACCCTGGACGTGCATTGAGCCGGGTGAGTTGGTGCAGCGTTATGCCGATCTGTTCGTGCGTGAAGGTGGGGAGATTTTGCGCGGCGATGCGCGATCGTTGCGTCAGTCGGGAGCCGGTTGGAGCGTCGACACCGATTCTGGATCGGTCGGCGCGTCGCAGGTGGTCGTGGCGTTGGGCCCTTGGGCTCACGAACTACTTGGCGAGTTGGGCTACCGCATTCCGTTGTTCGTCAAGCGCGGTTACCACGCTCACTTTGCCGATGGCGCGACATTGAGCCGCCCGGTGCTGGATACTGAACAAGGCTACATGCTGGCGCCGATGAAGCGCGGTATCCGCCTGTCAACGGGGGCGGAATTCGCCAGCTTGAGTGCGCCTCCAACACCGGTGCAACTAGCCAAGGCCCAGCGGGCCGCACGGCAGGTATTAGCGTTAGGCCCCCAGGTGGAGCGCACGCCTTGGAGCGGCGCCCGACCCTGCACGGTAGACATGAAGCCGGTGATCGGCGCAGCGCCCTTGCATAAAGGACTCTGGTTCAATTTCGGCCATGCCCATCAGGGGTTCACGCTCGGCCCGGTCAGCGGTCGACTTCTAGCAGAGTTAATTATGGGCGAGACACCAGTGGTCGATCCGGCACCCTTTGCTCCAGGGCGTTTCTGAGCTCAGTAGCTGTGCATGAATGTTCTCGCCCATCTCACTCGGAGTAGTGGGCGAGAACCTGAATTTCTTGAAAATAAAACACTGATTTTTATCTACGGACGCTGCACTCGCAGATTTCGTGGCATTCGTCGTGGGCGTTGTTTTGATTTCATTCGGTATATCCGTCCATCGGCTCGCCCTGACTACCTATAAATACCCGCTGGAGAAGTCATGAACATCAAACAAAAGCTGACATGGGTATTTGCTGCCGTCGCCTGCCTTCCGGTGATTCTGGTCGCGGTGCTCGTCGTATTGAACTTGCGTAGCGCAGCACAAGCGAATTTCCTGGATAGCAGCGGCCGTGAAATTCGTCAGATCGACAACGGCATGAAGCAGTTCTTTGAAAGCATCCGCCAAAACGTCGAATACCTTGCCAAGGATCCTCGGATTGCCACCGTCAAGGGATTGAAAAACTATACCGCTGCCAATGCTGAGCAAACCCCTGTGACCGAAGTCGATCAGCGACTCCAGGCTGTTTTCGATCAATTTGCCGAGACCCATCCGACCACCGCGTCTATTTCCTTGGGGCTCAACGACGGCGGTTTTGCCGGTTGGCCCGACGACCAGAAAATGGCCAGCTACGATCCCCGAGTGCGTCCTTGGTACAAGACCGCCATGGCGGCCGCGCCAGGCTCAACTGTGCGCACGGGCGCTTACTACTAGGCGCCTGATGACATGGTGCTGGTCAGCACGGTTCGCGCTTTCGCCGATGCCAGCGGCAACCCGGTGGGTGTTGTCGGCGTGGATGTCTCGCTCAAACAACTGACTGAACTGGTTAAAACCTTCAAACTGGGCGACAGCGGATACCTAATGATGGTTGAAGCCAATGGTAACGTTTTGGTCGATCCCGCCAATGCGAAAAATAGTTTCAAGCCCCTAGCCGACCTGGGCCCTGGCTATACCGAGCTGTCAAATAGTGGCGATGGCATGACCCAGGTGGAGATCGATGGGGTGCCGTACATGGTTAATGTGGTCAGTTCCGAAAGCCTGGGCTGGCGCTTTATTGGTCTGATCAAGCGCGATGAAGTCATGGCTCAGGCCACCAGCCTGACAGGGTTGATCGCGCTGGTTGCCGCCGTGTTGGCATTCATCTTCGCCATCGTCGGCGCGAGCTTCGCCGGTGTGATCGTTAGACCGATTCGCGGCGTTGCCGATGGCCTGCAGGAAATCGCCGAAGGGGAGGGCGACCTGACTCGTGAACTGGAAGTGCGGGGCAAGGACGAAACCGCCACTTTGGCTGGTTGGTTCAACCAGTTCCTTGGCATGATTGCGCAACTGATGCGGCGTATCGGTTGCGCTTCCACCGATTTGCAAGAGGTCGCTGCGGACACCAGTCAAGTGGCCAGTAACATGAACAACGCCGCAGTGCGCCAACGCGAAGCAATTGAGTTGGTGAGCACAGCTTTCTACGAGATGGTCTCTACCTCCAACGAAGTGGCCCGCTCTTGCAGTCATGCTGTTTCCTGCGCGGATGTCGGTTACCGAGAGGTGCACGACGGGCAACGGCACATAGGTGAGGCCACGGGCAGCGTTCTTAAATTGAGTGACGACCTGCAGCAGTCGGCAGGTACCATGCAGATGTTCGAGCAGGACAGTAAGAACATCAACACCATCCTAGATACCATTCGTTCGATTGCTGAACAGACCAATTTGTTGGCCCTCAATGCCGCCATTGAAGCGGCGCGCGCCGGCGACCAGGGTCGTGGATTTGCGGTGGTGGCCGACGAAGTACGCGCCTTGGCACGACGCACTGCAGACTCAACCAGCGAAATCGACAGCTTGCTCGGCAACTTCGCACGGCGAACTAAGGAGGTCACCCAGCAGATGCAACGGAGCCTGGAGGTGTCACAAACCAGCGTTGAATGTATCCAGCAGGCGCACGACAGTTTCGACAAGATCCGCGAATCGGTGGACTCGATTCGCGACCAGAACGCTCAGATCGCCACGGCAGCAGAGGAACAGCATCAGGTGGCCGAAGATATCAACCGACACATTGCACAAATCCATGCCGATGCCCAGTTGGTCGAAAGGTTTGCGCATTCGGCGCACACCGGATCGGGTCGCCTGATGGATATTTCTGGTCAACTGAAGGGGCTGGTGGGGCGCTTCAAGGTAAGCGTCTGCCGAACACATCTTGCACCAGCCCGTTTGGTGTAGACGGACGCTCGAAACACCCTGTCGAGACTATCGCGCTATTCGGTTTCGACGGCAGCTTGCTCCCCCTATGCTCTTGACTCGTCTAGGAGCAGCAACCAGAGCGAGCCCCAGCAACGGGTTCGAACAGTGACTCAACAATCGTACAGTCTGGAGTGTTCGAGCCTAGGCATGTTGACTCACACGTGCCTGTCATTGAGAGCAGCTCTATCCGGATCTGCTGGAGCTTAGCTACCTTAGATTCCACTTCTGCCAAGTGCTTCTTGACCACTGACAACGCATCAGCACACGGACGATCAGCATCTGCCGCGAGCGCAATGAGTTCGCGGATATCGTCGAGTGGAAAGCCCAGTTCACGATTCTGCCTGATGAAGATGAGTCGTGACCGATGCTTTTCGGTATAGATTCGATGCCGCCCTGTCGACCGTAGGGCCGGAGGGAGAAGGCCTATTTTCTCGTAGTAGCGAATCGTTTCAATGTGGCAACCCGTTGATTTCGACAGTGCTCCGATTCCTGACATCCAAACTCCCCAAGCATTTTCTTGAACCTGTAGTGGCTACAGATATTAACCTGCTCAATCGAAAAATGATTTCACGCGTTTTAAGGGCATTCCGTGGACAGAGAGCAGCTAGAGAAGAACCAGATTCCCGTTTACTTCGTCGCGGTCATTGTCGCGGCTATCGGAGGCCTGCTCGCACCTGATGCCTCTCAAGCGTTAGGTGCGTTGGTGACACCAGCCATTGCTGTGCTGATGTACGCCATGTTTCTACAGATCCCATTCCTGGATCTCCGCAAAGGGCTTGCAAACAAGCGTTTCATGACCGCGCTGCTGACCGCCAATTTCGTCGCCATCCCCCTGTTGGTTTGGGCGTTGACGATGGGCCTAGCCGACCACCCGGCGATATTGGTGGGCGCACTATTGGTCTTGCTGACGCCTTGTATCGATTATGTTGTGGTGTTTACCCATATCGGTAAGGGCGACTCCAAACTGACTCTGGCGGCAACGCCATTACTACTCGTGCTTCAGCTTGTGCTACTACCCCTCTATCTAGCCTTCATGGTGAGTGATGACTCGGCGGTGGTTATATCGGTCGGCCCATTTGTTGAGGCCTTCGTAGTGCTGATCGCTTTACCCTTGGTCTTGGCAGTAGCAACAGCTGCCGGGGCAAAGGGGTCACGCGTCGTTGAGGGCTGGAACAATGTATGGGCTTGGATGCCTGTGCCAGCTATGGCGGCTGTATTGGTCGTAGTGATCGGCTCTCAGATTTCAACGGTGGTCAGAGACATGGACAAGCTGCTGCCTGTTATTCCCGTCTACATTGGTTTCATGCTCTTGGCACCCGTGGTGGGTGCGCTGGTGGCTCGGGCGTTTAAGTTACCGGCTAGCACGGCAAGATCAGTCGCTTTCAGCAGCTCGACACGAAACTCATTGGTAGTTCTACCATTGGCATTGGCCTTGCCCGAGGAAATCAGAGGGCTCGCTGCGGCAGCAGTCATTACTCAAACTCTGATTGAGTTGGTCAGCGAACTAATTTACATCCGAGCAATTCCTGCTTTGGTGTGGCGCAAAATGTAGATGCCAGGGAAGACCTAAGGACAAAACACCCTGCGCGATTAAACAGGTGCCCACCTGTGCGGCAGCAGCTTATTAAGCTCACTCGCGCGCTGCGTCGGCAGGCGCGTGAGAACATCCTTTAGATAGGCGTACGGATCATGGCCATTCAGCCGCGCTGACTGAATCAAGCTCATGATCGCCGCAGCCCGTTTTCCGCTGCGTAGCGACCCGGCGAAGAGCCAGTTCTTGCGCCCAAGAGCCCATGGCCGGATCTGGTTCTCCGCCCAATTATTATCAATGGGAACCGCCCCGTCATCGAGGTAGCGCGACAGCGCCGCCCAGCGTTTAAGGCTGTAATCGAGTGCTCTGCTGATGGCCGAACCTTCGGGCACAAGATCACGCTGCGCATTCATTCAGGCATGCAGCCTATCCATCACCGGTACGGCTTTTTCTTGCCGTATTCGGCGCCGTAAATCCGGCTCCAGGTCTCTGACTTCTCTTTCGATTTCGTACAACAACTGGATATAGCGCAGGGCTTGCTCGGCGAGCGTGCTTTTATTCGTAGCGTGCAGTTCAAAGAACTTGCGCCGTGCATGGGCCATGCAGCCGATCTCGGTCACGCCGAGTTCAAAGCTGGCCTTGTAGCCGCCAAAATCGTCGCAGACCAACTTGCCATTCCAGTCCTGAAGGAAGTCGCGAGCATGCTCTCCGGCGCGACTGGGGCTGAAGTCATAAACCACCGCTGCCACATCCGAGAACTGACTGGTAGCGTAGGCCCACACATAGGAGCGGTGGGTTTTCTTTGTTCCCGGCATGAGCATCTGCACCGGTGTTTCATCTGCGTGGATGATTTGTTGCCCAAGCACTACTTCGCGCAGCGCATCGACCAGCGGCTGCAACTGAACTCCGGTCACGCCAACCCATTGAGCCAAGGTTGAACGTGGAATCGCCAAGCCCGCTCGACCGAAGATCGACTCCTGACGGTAAAGCGGCAGATGGTCAGCAAACTTGGCGATCATGACGTGTGCGAGCAGGCCCGAAGTCGGGATGCCTTTATCAATGACCTGCGGCGGAGCCGGTGCCTGGATCAGCGTTTCGCAGTTATCGCAGACCCACTTGCCACGGACATGGCGTTCGACGGTGAACACGCCGGGCGTGTAGTCCAGCTTCTCGCTGACGTCCTCACCGATGCGCTTGAGGGCGCAACCGCATGGGCAGTGAGTGTTGTCCGGTTCGTAATGGATCAACGTTCGCGGAAATTCTGCCGGCAATGCCGTGCGCTTGGGCTTTTGCTTTTCCTTGGTCGCCGTTGGTGCTATTTGCAACGCCTGAAGCTCGGCCTCAATCGCCGCGATATCAGTATCGATCAGATCATCTAGCAGGCTGGCCTGTTCAGGATTCATCTGCTCGCTGCGCTTGGCAAACTTCAAACGCTTGAGCTGGGCGATCTCATGGGTCAGTTTCTCAATGACTGCTTGGTCACGGTTGATTTTCTTGCCCATAGTGTCGACTTGCGAGAGCAACTGCGCTGCGAGGACGCGCAGTTGATTGGGAGACAGTTGGTCGAGATTGGGCGAAGAAGTCATACGCCGGACTTTGCCAGAGCAGGCGTTTCGCGACGATAGACCGATAGGCTAATGGCAGCCATTAAAGCAGTGTGATCGAGCCTCCAGAACCTGCGCGTTGCCATGGCAGCCCCAGCACCAACGCTTGAAGTTGCTCGGCATCCAGTTCCATCTCAGAACCATGGCGGATGCCAGGCCAGTGGAACTTGCCTTGGTTTAACCGGCGCGCCGCCAGCCATATTCCGAAGCCGTCATGCACCAGCACTTTCATGCGATTGGCGCGGCGGTTGGTGAACAGATAAGCGCAGTGCGGCTGCGCCGCACCGAACACCGCGATCACCTTGGCTAGCGCCGTTTCGGTGCCTGCGCGCATGTCCATCGGTTCGGTGGCGAGCCAAATGGAGTCGATGTGAATCATCGCAGAATATCTCGAAGAAAAGTCGCGCAGGCGGCAGCACTTTCAACGGGCCAGTCCACTTTGATGATGGCGCGCGGGTGCTGTATTTCAACGCAGATATTCGATGATGCTGGATGGGAGTTCGCCCCCGCCAGCGGCATGGCTAACGGAATAAATGCAGGTGGGTGCGCCGGGATTTTCTGCGTTTGCAGCCGAATCCATTTGTGGACGAGGTTTGCGTTGAGGCTATGGCCGAGCGCGACGCTGGCAATCGAAGCGCCTGGTTGGGCGCACTCTTGAATGATCTGGGCTTTGAAGGATTTGGAATAGGAACGGCGTGTTGGCTGCATGAAATACCCGCTTGAGAGCTAGAATTGGTGTCCACTTAATTTAAGTGCACACCATGTCTTCGCTTTGCAGGGCTGGGTAGATGACTTGGCCGGACGGTTACGCTCGATGTCCTCCTGCGCATGAACATCAGCCTTGGCGAATCATTGGATCTTGAAGTGGTCAATGAAGCTATTGTGCTCAAGACTCTCCGCCATGCAGATAGCGAATCCTGAGCAGTTTTTAAGTCCTAATGGACGGCTGACCGCATTCGCTGGCGTCTGACAGTGAATGGTTTAGATCGTAGGTCATCAAGAGGCATACCCTAGCCAGATCTGGCTCGGATTTTCAGTTACACCTGACCGTCCAAAGCTGGTCAAGTCTCGTGGTGTAACTCTGGTTCATCAATCGTGCCGCTTCGCCCAGCCATGATCTTTGGGGAGGCTAGCTATTCGAAGCAACCCGGCCCCCATCTAGCCCAGGACACCCACCACTTATTCGCAGGGACCGGCTGCGAATGGAAAAAAGGTCGTCTGTGAGCTCACCAGGCTGTCTCAAAACCATCAGCAAAACCTCAGTTTTTGAAACTCGGTCGGAAAAGGACGATTGGCCGACTCGGTAGAAGCCTTGATCATCAATCGCACATCGTTGGTGGATACCACATCTTGCTCGGAATCGGGTTCATTATCCTAATGGTCAGCACACGACTCCTTAACAGGCGGGCCGAGGAAAGCTACGTCAAGCAGGCAACAACAGCACTGGCGCGTGAGTGGTCGGAGCTATGCAATTAGCTGCCCCAAAGCCCCGAATTGACAGGCCGGGGTCAGTCGTCAGCATCTGATTCAAGGGCCTTGGTTTCTGCGTCCCCCTGTAGCGTATCGATGACGGTTACGCTCGCGCATGCTTTTAATAAGCGCTCCACATCCTTCGCGTTGTATCCATTGGCTTCAATAACAACCGAGCCATCTTCCACTTGGACCATTACGCGTCGGCTTTTCCGAGCCTCGACCCAAGAGATGATCACTTTAGCAATGCCGTTCCAAGGCATAGCATCGCTCAGCGCTGAGATGATTTCGGTAAAACCCGAAGCCTGCGGCCGCCCTGAAAACTGCATAACGCTGGAATGGCGAATGGAGGCATCGTCCAGGGCTGCAAGAAAAGAATCCCTACTGTGCTTGAAGAGGGTGAAGCGGATCGCGACTACAGCTTGCTCATTCATAGGTACCGCCCCTTCAGACATAATTTAAAAGCTGCATTCCGCGTCCATGGCAATGGTACTCGGGCACTGAATCTCTAACAGTACTCAATCGCCTCTATACGCTCAATCTGGGTTTAGGCCATGGTATTGGGTATTTATCATCGGCGGCAGCGGTAGTTACTGCAAATTTCAGCCAGTTGGTGCCTGGCTTCGGCTTCACGAAAATCCCGGCTAAATGCACCAACTAAGCTACGCTTTATCGCTATATTGGTTTCGCAAGACAGGGATCGTCAAAGCATGAAGCGACTACTTCTCCTAAGTGGCCCGATGGCCAGTGGCAAGACGTCGGTTTCCGCCGCCCTCCAAAAACTCCATGGATTTGTTCCGATCAGCAGCGGCTCCTTTCTGCGTGCGCACCTGGCTACCCGGAGTGAGCCACTTGATCGTCATAACCTCCAAGAACTCGGCGACTCTCTCGACAAGGCCACCGACTTCTCTTGGCTCATAGACTCTGTAGCAAACCCAGCCATCCAAGCTCGGCCAGACGTCGAAAACTGGCTCCTGGATGCTGTCCGCAAGCCCCGGCAGGTTGAATTGTTCAGACTCTGTTTCGGCAATGCGGTGAGGCACCTGCACATCATTGCGCCCGAATCCGTCCTGCAACAGAGGTACGCAGCACGAGGCGGTTCCGATCTCGACGAATATAACGCCAGCGTGTTGCATCTTAACGAGCAGAGTGCCCGTTCGCTCTCAGGTTTTGCGGACGAAGTTTTCGATACATATACGTACACCCCGTTTCAAATTGCGGATCAAATATTAGGAATCTGGGAGATGTAGCTAATGGAAACTCGTCAGATCGTAGTGATCAGTGGCAAGACCTGTAGCGGCAAGAGTGGTTTGGCCAGTTTGTTGGAGAAGGAATTTGGCTTCGCCGTGGTTTACGATCGTCGAGCCATTGATGATTCCGAGTGGTGCCTTCGCATGGCGCAACCCGACATACCTGATCGTCGTCACGAAGCGAAAGACGCTGACCAGTGGATGCTTCGGGAAACCCTGGCAGTGTGTGAGGCGCAGAAGGATGGCCGACCGTTAGTTGTGGATCACCTGAATACGCTTGCGCAGGTGCTGCAGTTTCGACAGGTCTTCGGTGCAAACCTGGTGCATGTACACCTCTACGCAAGCGATCCTACGCTCCATGGACGTTATGCAAAGCGAATAGAGGGTCAAGCCAATCCTTTGTCCTATGACGAGGTCAATCAGCTCAAGGATCAGACAGAGATTCAGGCGCTCAAGGATGATGCCGACGTCCGTGTTTACACCGAACGCTCGGACTCAAATGACAGCCGACGCGGTTGCAGCCTTGCAGGTACAGCGGGTTTGGCTTGATGCCCGCCGCGCGATGGGCCTCGAACACGGCCTCGACCGGCCACTTGAGGATCGGGCGGTAGTTGAACAGGCCGCCTCCCACCTCGTCGCACTCGGGCAGGTATTTCCGGGCCAGCGATTCATCGGCCCGAACACCCTGCCAGGACAGCAGCATGTTCTCGCCGTCCATGAGCGGCAGGAAAACCTGCTCGATGATCGGGTTACGCTTGAGCTCATCAGTGCAGAAGCGCGCCTTTGTGCTGGGGAAGCGGCCCTTCCATAGGCACAAGTCCAGGAATGGGTTGCCGGTAGGGTGCAGAACTTCCAGAGCACCCAGCACCACGGATTCCGCCACACCTTTCTCGCGCCACTTGGTCTCGATAAATTTGCGCTTGCCGGCGATCTGCCTGGAGAAGTCTGCCTTCACCCAGCGGATGGGTACGCCAGTGGCTTCGGCCAGGTAATGGATGTAGTCATATGTCTCTGGATGCTCATGCCCGGTGTCAGCCACTACTGCGCTGAGATTCGGCACCTCCAGCTCGCGGGCGACCAGCAGCGTAGCCGTGCTGTCTTTACCGCCGCTCATGCTGACGATGTTGTGAGTAGGCATAGGGGATCCTCGCCGGCTGGCGTGATTCGTTGAAGTGGGGTATTTGTGTTCGGCCCGGCATGGAGCCGGTAAGGAGCAGAAATATTGAACAATGCAACTGATGCCAGTAATGACTGGTCTGGATTCATTGCAAATGTAATAGCGACTTGGGAATGGGTAGAGCGTTTTTTCGCAGCGCTATGGAGCGGTCTTGGTTGGCCACATGCGGTGTTGATTATGTTTTGTGTTGGGGTTTACTACTTCAAAGGCGAGATAAAAAGCGTTATACCAAGAATTAAGAGAATCGGCTCTGATGGATTTGAAGTTGAATCGCAATCGCCTCCAGTTCAACCGACGGTCAAAGATGGCGAAGTAAAAAATATACCAAAAGGAGACTTTCCTCATACATTTGAAGTTGCTTTACGCATTGTCCAAAAGGACATCGAGGGGAAGAGTGAGGCGGAGGCTTTGCAACACCTGATCGGCGATGATGCTGGTTGGCGAGTCCTTTGGTATTTTGAGACGATTTATTCTTACATTTATGGCGGTCAAATTCGGCTACTCCAGCTTCTGAATCAGCGTGGCACATTGGGCATGACTCTTTCTGAAGTAGAAGCCGAATGGGAGGAGCATAAATCCCGAAATAAGCCAGCTATGGATAAGTGGGAGATGCAGCCGTATTTAGATTTTCTTAAATCGAGAGAGCTAATTTTAGTAGAGGGTGACACACTAAAAATTACCTTCACAGGTAATGAATTTATAACGTGGATGGCTAAGTATGGTCGGTCAGACAACCGCCTTTGGTAATCAATCAAAATTGATTGGCTGGTTTGGGCCGGTTGCCCGGCCTAAACCCCTTACTTCGGATCGAAAGCACCCAGAGACAATGCCGCGTTGTTGCCAATTTTCTCTTGAAGAACGGTTTTGAATTCCTGCGCGATGTCTTCCCGTTGAACTTCTTCCCCGACCCAGCGCAACTTCAGGGCAGGCTGGGCGCCGCTGGTGATCACGGAAATCCGCAAGTTGATCTGCTGTTCGGTCAGACCTTCGAATGGGATCGTGCTGAACAACAGCGCGGCGGGCAGTGTTTCTTTACTGCGTGCTTCGATCTGGTCCATGGCGCTACGGCTGGCGCTGGTGTCGCCGACGGTGGTTTCGGATTCGCTGGTCGCTTTGACAGTGATGGTCCGAACGGCAGCGATGGCACGGGCAACGGGAATGGCTTTGCCTTCGTCGTCCACTGGAGTCAGGTACTGGTGCCAGTCCTCGATCCAATCGCTCAGATCCTTTTGCGTCATCGCCCGGCCGCCGATGGACTGGGCCGCCTTATAGCCGGCCGATGCCTTGAGCTTCAGCACCGCGCGGTCATCTGCGTGGCCCGGATTTTCGTCAGTGCCCAGGTTGAACAGCAGCGTGCAGGTCATTTCGTCTTGGTCGATGAAGCCCTTCGCGGTTGCGATGGCGCGGTCGGCGACGTAGGCGCTGAAGTCGGCCAGGGAATGGGTGGAGTAGATACCGCGGAATCGGCTGCGACCGGCCTGCCATTTTTCCAGCGTGACGACCTGGCAGCCTTCAGGCAGCACGATGGCCGGGGTTTGAGTGGCCAGTGCTTTTCCGCTCGCTTCAAGCGCGGTGTCGGTGATGAGCTGGATCGCTTCTTTTGTCAGAGACATTGTTCAGTTCCTTGATGGTTGGCGGTTAGGAGCGGGGAGTGATAGGGGCTTGTTCACGGCTGAAGAGCTGATCGTGCTTCTCCGCGAAGAGAGTGATCTTGCCGCCGGAGCCGACATGCATTGGCGTGTCCAGGCTGGTGTTCTCGCTGCGAGTGCCGCGTTTGGTCGGCACCTTGTAGTCGAGCTTGTGCTTGATCTTCACCTGGCTGGACTCGCCGATCTGGCTGAAGTCGAGAGTGATGACCAGCTTGCCGGCCTTGCCGTGGTCGACGACCCCGGATGCCACTTCGGAAAGGGCGTGGCCAATCTGGCTGGCGAAGGCGCCGCCGTTCAGCTCTTCGAGGAACTCTGCGGTATCGGTTGGGGTGGACATGGCTGTTTCTCCGGGCTGGCCAACAGGCCGCTTGGTGGGAGGTTGAATTGCGACTGGCGAAGGCGCTGGCGCACCTGGTTGTTGATTCGCCTCATGAGGAAAACGTGAACCCGTTCTCGTGCGCGATGAGCTTCACCCGGCCGGGTCGCATCTTCAGCTCTGCCGCGGCGGCGGCAACGGTCTTGCCTGCGTCGGCCTGGGCCTGGGCCTTGACCTTGACCATGGGAGCCAGTTTGGCGCGCTCGGCCTTGAGCCGGTCCTGATGGGCAGAGGCGCCATAGCCGACCATTTCCGCGCTGACGCCGCTGTTGATCTCCTGCACTGTCTTGCCAGCGCCGAAGAACTGATCCAGCTTCTGGTTCAGGTCCGCGATGATCGAGTCTCGCGGGTTGGGCATTGGCACGCCGATCATTTCCGTTCACCTGATAGCGAGACCTTGATGCCGTCGGCGCGCGCCTCCAGGACCTGGGCGAAGTTGACCGCTTCCTTCCAAGTCCAGCGGAAGCCCTTGGTCAAGCCGGTGGAACGCTCGACGATGTGATAGGCATTGCCCTTGGTAACGACCTGGAAGCGAACTTCTTGCACTGGCTGCTCCTTGCCGATCAGGGCGTAGAACGCGGCGGTGGCGATGTTTGAGCGAATGTGCAGGGCCGCAACCCCGTCGACGCGCTGTTGAATTGATGGGTGCATGGCGGTTCCTCGATGGGGTTGCGTGTATTCGTCAGCACTCTGGCCGCCTGCTGGTTGCCGTTGGGCGCAGAGGGGAGTGCTGACGAGTAAAGGCAGGCGTAAAAAAGCCCGAGGATTCCCGGGCTTTTCGTGGTGCTCCACACAGACCTCCCTATGTGGAAGCTTTTGCCGCCGTTGGGCGGGCTTCGGTATGCGCTAATTCATTGCCAATCCTCCGTGCTGAGTGGGTGATATGCAGGTGGCCGGCGCTGGGCCGGGTGTTCGTCCGCATCGGGGTGTGATCTGCATGACGTTTGTCATCCGTTGCTCTCGCGCTGGCTGGCGGTACTCAGAACACACTCCGATGCGGCCTGGTGCTGGGGAGTACCAGGTGCTCGGGCAGTTACCGTCAGGCTGACGTGGCGGTGGTTGTTTGGTAGTGCAATCAAATTGCGGTGTGATCGACAGCTCTGATGGCGGCATGCAGCCTTTCAACCAACTCGGCTGGCAGGGTGATGGTGGGGGATGAAGATTCCAGGCAGCCAACGGGTAGGGCGTCCATCAACTCCTTGGCCACCACCCTGATCGCCTCAAGCTTTTGGCGTGGGACTGTCGGGCCTCGCATTGATCCAGCGGTTACCTTTGATTTACCTGTGGCTCTAGCTTTCTGTAGCTCGCCACCGAGAACCTTCCCAGCTTCTTCCCCATGCTGGCGCACGACCTGGACAGCGGTTGTCGCAGAGACTTGGCCAGACGCAACTAATTGCTGAACGTCCGTATTGGCGTTGCCCAGGGTCATCATCTGCTCAACATGCTGGCGAGTCTTTCCGATCTTCTTCGCAATCTGATCCGGTGCCCAACCAAACGCTGTGAGGCGTTTGTAGCCGTCAGCTAACTCAAGAGGGGAGAGCTTCTTCCCTTCCTGACTGGTGATGACCCTGGCAACACGTTCTGCGTCGTTGCCTTCGAAGGCGACAATGGGAATCCAGGCCTCCAATCGTGCCGGAACATCCTTGCTCGGAACTCTTGGCAGCCGACCTGCCTGATCGAGCTTGAGGAAAGCACGGCGTCGACGGTGGCCGTCGACCACCCACATGCCACCTTCAACCCGGGGCCGTACTTCTAGCGCTGGTATCTGGCCGCCGGCGAAGATGAACTCGGCCAAGGCCTCAATGCTCTCCTCCAGATCCTCGCCTTCAGCTCGAAGGTTGAAGCCAGGTTCCTCATGGAGATCCTCCAAGCGTGCCTTCATCGCATCGGCACGTCGCAGATCGCCGTCCTTGATCATTTGTTTGAATGACTTGGCCATGCAATTAGTTTCCAAGTGGTTGTCATCCCGCTGCCCACTCAGTGAATGGGCAGAAGTGATGCTCATTGAGCCTGGAGAGCTTCGATTGCCTGTCGGTAGTCGGCGGCGTTCGTGCGGTTGTTCGCGGCGTCTTCGTACTGACCTTCAGCCTCCTGGATCACTGCGTTGTTCTCGCAGTTGGAAGCGTGGATTTCGAGCTGAGCGATTGCGGGGGCGTGCTTCATGGGTGATGTCCTCTTCGGTTGTCATCCCAAGCGGCCCTCGCAAGAAGGCCGCTCAGTGATGCTTTCCGTCCTATTGCCGCCGGAGGGGCGGGGCGCATTGCTTGCCGGGTCATTCGTGCCTACTGGGCATACACGGTTCTGGCGTTTCACCATCGAGTAGCCGTACAGGTTGTTCCTGTCGTTGGCAGGCTTTCAGGCCTGTCTGCTCGCCGGTCGCCGGTAGAGGCAATGCGGTCTGTTGTTTGTTGCGCTGGCTGTTAAAGAGCGGCGGGTCTCTTGAGGCCCTTCGCTGCGGTTTGCCGTTGCGATGTGGGTAGTTAACCATCGGTATATTTTATCGTCAATACCGATGGTTAATTTATTTTCGGTTGGTGTGCGATATGCTTTTGTTGTGCTGGATGGATATACAGTTATTGGGGGGGGTGACATGGCAACATCAGCTAGGCAGGCCAAACCAGCAGTACGGCAGGAGATGAGCGGCGTGGAACGACTTGGCCTGCGTGTTTCGTCAATGATCAATTCGCCACGCGCCATGGAAAGGTGCTCGGCGCTAATTCACCGACTGGACTCTGATCAGGATGCGGATTGGGATGAGGTTATGGGGCGAATAGCCGAGACAGACGGGGTAAATATGATCTTCCAGGATGATGGTGGGGTTTTACTGGAGTGGGAGCCGCTGAGCGAAGAGGATCGTGTTCTTGAGACGGGCGAGGTTGAACAGATAGAAGATCTAGCTCCTTTCTAACACGCACAAAAAAGCCCGCTCAAGTGGCGGGCTTCAATGCATACCTATAGCTGATTCATGCGTTGGACGTATCCCAGTCGAACCATTGAGCAGTTGTTCGCTTGAACCAAGAAAGCTTGCTGACGTATTTGTCGGCATCTTCTTTTGAGTACATAGATCGGATTACGTCGTCCCGCGCAAGAAGCTCAAGAGCGGGAAGAGTTGGCGGCTCATCGGCTTCTATGCGACGTATTCTGCTTTTCAGCTCTCGAAGCCCTTGATGTGACGTTTCTTGCCCGGTGGACAGTAGTTCGGCTTCGATATCGAGATACCGTTTCCTCAGATCGTTGTGAAGCCAGGCTCTTTGCCCAGTGCCAACGACTAAATCAATTGAAGACGCGAGGGTAACCAGCAGAGCCGAGCCTCCCACCAAGATAGGAGACGAGCCAGCAATGAGTGAAGTGACCGTGGCGGATCCGAAAATTACCCCCACAAACGCCGTGAAGCGTCCCCAGCGAAGAAAGAACGCACCGCGGCGCATGTGGTATCGAACATTGCGCTGAACATAAAATTCAAGCTCATGAATCTCTGTGGCAATGTCTGTCTCGCTCATGCTTTAAGAGTCTCTATTCGGCCTCGGCGGTACCGGACGGCTTTCCGAAATGGTGTTTGGACCACCACCATCTCGCTTATTCCAGCCATCCTGAGCCGGCGCTGGTCTTGGTGCCGGAGTTGGTCTTGGTTGTGGTTGTGGTGGAGTTCTTTGTTTGTCACTCACTTTAGCACAGCTCCTTTTCTACTATTGTTGGCGTGTTAGGCGCTAGGCCAAGAGGCCTCAATGCAATTCTTGGTTTGGTTTGGTGAGTGGCACGGCTACGCCTTCCGCGCATTCCAGATCAGCAGCACCTTGGCGTGAACAGTCACGTCTTCGATTCGCGCCTCTTGATCCCTGACGTGCGGGTTGTCAGACACAAGCAAGAAACGCTCTGAATCCAGCAACTGAATCCGCTTTATGAATAAATGCTCATGCCAGGTCAGGACGTAGATACCGTCGCCTGCGTATTCGTTGACGCCCTTGTCGACGATCAGAGGGTCTTTATCGTTGATCGTCCCCTCCATGCTCTGGCCCCAGCCGGTAATCATGGCAAGGGAGTGAGGGGAGGTGTAGGTGATGCCTTTCTCGCGCAGCACGTCCTCGCGAATAATGAGGTTTCTTATCACCTCGTTATATTCAGCCGGAACCTGGCCGTGCCCCATAGAGGCGCGAACGTCGTATTGGCGAATCACTATTTCTTCAGGCCTTGCTTTTAGGCCGGAAAAATCAGCCTGGATGACCTTGCCGTGCGCCTCACCAGCCGCAGACAGCGCTGCCGCCGCGATTTTCTCCTGGGCATCCACATCCAGGTTTTTGCCTGCATGCTTGCGGATCATCTCCATCACTTTATCGGCCGCACTCGACATGACCGCGCCAGAGGGTTTGGCTGGGGAGCTTGTCAGCGACGCTATTTCGCCAGCCAGCCGCGGGCTGAATGCAGAGACCGGCTCATCAAGCATGCGCGCAAGTACGGCGGCGAACTTAGTGTTCAGCGGGTTGATGCCCTTGAAATAGAGATTTACGGCGGCCGGGGTCATTCCGGCCTCGTCGGCAATTTTCTTTTGGCTGAGCTTCAGCTCGTTCTTCTTCGAGAGGAACAGGTCGTGTGCGGCCGTGCATTCAGCGATCAGCTCGGGCGGAAGGATTCGTTTCTTGGTCATCGCGCGAATGTATACCAATGGTTAAAAATAAGAAGAAACCATCGGTATTGATTAAAGATTAACAGATGGTTAATATTTGCCTTGTCAACAGCAGAGGCACGACCATGAATGAGACTCCCCTCGACAAGTTCGTGGCTGACAAAGGGCAGTCCGAAGCCGCACGGCTTCTTCGGGTAACTGCCCCAGCCATTCACAAAGCTCTATCCGCGAAACGAGATATCCGCGTGATCCAGCTTCCAGATGGAAGCTTTCAGGCGCTGGAGCAGCGTCCGTTCCCATCCCAGAAATCTGCTGCATGACCGTCCCTGTATCGGTGATTTGTTGAGCGAATCATCGCGAAACGCCATCAGCGATACCACTGAAACAACTGCGAGGATTTACGAATGGACGAATTTCTGCGGGCTTGCCAAAGCGCGGTCCTGGACAACGAAGCGAAGGTGCTAGCCGGCCAGATGGGTGTTCCACACGTCAGCCTGCTGCAGCGTGCCAACCCCGACAACGATGCCCATCACCTGACCATCGAGCATCTGTTCGGGATTCTTCTGCACACCGGTGACATGCGGCCGCTGACGGTGCTCGCCAATGAGTTTGGGTTCGACCTTGTTGCCAAGACTGCACCTGCCCCGAAGGCGCTCACAACCTCGTTGATCAGCCTGGGCAAAGAGGTCGCCGATCTGACCATCGCGGTGCATCTGGCCCTGGATGACAACCATGTTTCCCCTCTGGAGAAAGCGTCAATCCGGAAAGAGCTCGGGCACGTCCGGCAAAGCCTGGATGTGATGGAAGCATCAGTGAAGGTGGCCTGATGAATAGGGAAGAGTTCTACAAAATAGGCCGGGCTTCGGGGTGGCTCGACAAAGTTGAGATGTGTGGGGCCGTTTCTGCAGTTGACCGGGGAGTAGCGGTGCAAGCGATCGCTGCTCGAGCAACAGGCAAGCCGGATGTTGCTGCCGCCGAAATTCTTGCGGGTATTGCCGTACTCGACGGCAATCACCTACCGATTTTGCTCTGGTCGAACAATACGACGCGAGAAGAGAAGGCCGCATGGCACAAGGCCGAAGCGGCTTTTTGGGACGGATCTGCTCAGCGCTTTGCAGGACTTATGACGCAGCGTCCTCAAAGTGCTGTTCGTACTCGCTCCGCGACCCAAGATGGCCCGTCCACTGACGAACGGGATGCGCCTCAACCTCAGTCAGTTTCATCTGTAAAAGTTCCTCATGAAGCAGAAACACGAAGTCCTCTTCCTTCTCAACTTGGCGAGCATCTGCAAGGGACCAGTGATGCTTGTTGATCAGGTGAAGCCTAAGCGCATCCAGCTTATCAAGCCGAACCCATGTGGCCGCCTTGTTTTGGCAGATTCGATCTGCAAAGCACCTCAGTTTGTAGGTACCCAGTGCCATGCGCAGATCCTGGCCGGTACGAACGTCTTCCCAGCGAGCTGTAGCGCCGCTTTTAAGCTCGGCTTCGTGCTTATCCAAAGCAGTGACCCACTCAGAATGGTGGTTTATCCCGCAATTCATATGTCCGGTCTCCGTGACCCTTTTGTGTGGAAGCAAAAAGCTACCACGGATGCGCTGGACACCTACACAGCCTGAATCGCAGGCATAAAAAAACCGCCTGGCAGGGCGGCTTCTTCAAATCATATCGGGGTCGATTATGCACATAGCAATCGATGCAAGCAATAGATGCCCTATCGCATCAGGCTCTAGTTTTGTTCTGGGCCTGTCACGTTTGGCTAGTACCGAGAACTGCGAGGGCAGGGCGTGAGCGTTCAAGCAATGTCGTGGGCACTCTCTCTGTCCACCGAATCCCTGAAAGATTCAAGTGCGCGCCATGTACTGCTGTGCCTGGCCAACTATGCCGGCTCCAACGGGGCAGGTGCATTCCCTTCTGCTTCAACCCTGGCGCAGGACACAGGCCTTTCCGAGCGCACTGTCCGCTACAAGCTCGACGATCTGGAGGAGTGCGGCTTGATCCAAAAGGGCAATCAAGCCATTGCCGCCGTGCACATTGATCGCCATGACCGCCGTCCAGTCGTTTACGACTTGCAGCTATCGCGGGGTGCAAATCCTGCACCCCGTACAAAACGGGGTGCAGATGACGCAACGGGGTGCAACTCACAACAGAACGGGGTGCAGCCTACGACAAAACGGGGTGCAGCCACTGCACCCAATACATCAATTAACCATCAAGGAACCGAACAGCAGCATCCGCACGCGATTGCCGATGTGATTGCTGAACAGGATCAAGCCGCGATTGAAGCGCTGGATGAACGTCAACGCTTCGCGATGTTCGCAACCTGGATCCCGAACGAAAAGGCGCTGTCCGACCAGCTCGCGATCGCCAGGCTCCCCGCTGAAGCCGTAACCGAGCAAACGCTGGAGACGTTCCTGGGCTTTTACGTCGCCCGTCCGGCGTCGGTTCACAGTGCAGCGGGCTGGTGTTTCGAGCTGGTGAAGTGGGTGAAGCGGGACAAGACAACCACAGCCGGCGCCGTGGCCGGTGAACTACAAGCTGCCGGTGACAACTGGGCAGCCAAGGGGGTGATGCTATGAGCGGTCCAGTAAGAGCCGGGTACCTGGCTGTCAATCGGAGAACAGATCCGGCCTACACCTACGTGCCTGATGCCCCGGCGGTGATCGAAATCGACCCGGCCACCCAGCAAGTGATTGATGACCTTTTTCTACGACTCCAGGGTGCGTGCGGCGCCTGGCGTCAGTCGTGGCCCAACCAGAAAGTCATGGACGCGTCGAAGCTCGAATGGCTCGCCGAGTTCATGCGCTCCGGGATCACCTCCATGGAACAGATCCGGCACGGCATGCGCCTGGTGAGTGCGAGTAAGTCAGCGTTTGTACCGGCTCCCGGTGTTTTCGTCAGCTGGTGTTTTGCGCCTGAAGGGCTCGGTCTTCCGGGGGTGGAGACGGCCTACCTGCAGGCGCTGCGCAACTCCCATCCTGGCATGGAGGGTAGGCTCAAATGGTTCCATCCGGCCATTTATCACGCCACTGCCGCGGCCGGGTTTCATAGCTTGCAGTCGCTCAGCCGGGAGCTGGGCATTGTCCGCTTCGAGCAGAAGTATCTCGATCAGTGCCGAAAGATTTGGCGGGGTGAGACGTTGCCGCCCGTTCCAGTCGCACAACTCGCGGCACCTGGACGCAGCATGACCCCTGAAGTCGGTAACGGCGCGTTGGCCCGTCTCCGTGCCCAGCTTGGAGGTTCCCGTGGCTGATCGCCTTCTCGCGGTTCCCGTTCCTGAAAACTATCGATTCGCGGTGTTCTGCTGCTCGTTCAAGTGGGAGCTGGGCAGTACTCCCGATCACGCCTTGGCGCTGTTCGTTGACCAGGGCATGGCTGAGCGTTATGGCGCGTCGATGTGGCCAAGCACCTTCGAAGTTGTCGACCTACAGGCCCCAACAGGTAACCAAGCATGACAGCTCTAATTAAAACCCTGACGGTGAAGCTGTCGGACGCCGAGATCCAGCGCAACGCGAAGCTCGAGCATGTGCGCGACCTGCGTGATGCCGGTCACCCAGCGTTGCACTTTCGTTTTGCCAAGAATCGCACCCGCGGTTCCTGGTTCCTGCTCAACAAGCGCCGGTGGCACCGGATCGGCGCGTTCCCCGACCTGTCCACCAAGCAGGTGATCGCGGCGCTGCCGGCCGTGCGCTTGCGCGTGGCGGCGGATGGCGCTGCCAGCGTGTCGGGCTGGGTGACGGTGGGGGAACTGCTGGACTGGTTTGGCGATCGCATGGCCCGCTCGCGTGCGCTGTCCGAGAAGCGCCGATCCGCCGGCAAGTCGGCCATCAGTTGCCAGCTCAAGCCGCGGCTGGGCGACCTGCTCATCCGTGATGTGAACGCCCAGACCCTGGACAAGCTGCTGATGTGGCCAGCCCAGGAGGAGCTGTCGCTGTCGTATGTCCAGCAGCTGTACCGACTGCTCGCAGTGGCCTTTCGTCAGGCCCGCAAGTTGGACCTGATCCCGGCCAATCCGATGGCGGAACTGAAGTTCGTCAACTTCACCACGGCGCGCATCCTGCCCAAGCCGGCACGCCTGCGGGATGTCCAGGTGCCCGAGTTGGTGCAACTACTGGCCGAGCGCTTCGAGCGTGCGCCCGGTGACGCCATGCTGGCCTTGATGATGCTGTGCCACGGTACGCGCATTGGCGAAACCCGGCAGGCGCGCTGGGCCGATATCGCACTGCCGGAGCGTGAGTGGTTCCTGCCGGCTGAGCACACCAAAACCAAGACCGAGCTGCGGGTGCCGCTGACCGAGCAGGCCTGTGCGCTGCTGCGCCGCTACCGCAACCAGCAGGCCGCCCAGGGTTACGAGGGGCCGTTCCTGTTTCCATCCCGCCGCGGCAAGCCGCTGAGCGATCACCAGGCCAGTGCCGTGTTCACCCGGTTGGGGCAGGGCGCCTGGACCAGTCACGACCTGCGCAAGGTGGCCCGCACTGCCTGGACCGACCTCGGTGTGGATGGGCACATCGGCGAGATGCTGCTCAACCACTCGCTGGGCAAGATCGCCTCGACCTACATCAACACCCAGGCCAAGGAGCAGCGTCGGCTGGCACTGGTGAAGTGGCACAACTGGTTAGACGAGCGCGGCTTCAAGGCGATCTACACGCAGACAGGCGCTAGATTTGAAGATTCGCAAAACCTCGTAGACGCCTTGAATAGCGCGGCCTGCGAGCCAATCCCGCAATTTGTTAAGGGCGAGGTTTAAGAATGATGAAAAAGAGCCATGCCCTCGCGTTCAAAGCTGAGCAGCTTGGCCTTGCTCAGCGCTCAATCTGTCAAGGCAAGGCAGTTGTGAACGGCTTTTTTACCAATCGGCCTGCGTTCAGTGGAGCACCCCTGGATGGACTGCTGCTGATACCGGCGAAGCATTGCCGCTGGAGATGCATGTTACGCAACTAAGCGTCCTGCTTCAGGTTTAGAGCCACAGATCAAATTATTAAAGCAAGAGCCACTGACGTCTGATCCGGCTGCGCAATACGAGCGGAGTAGCTGCCGTGGTTCCGGCGCTTCGAACTACACAGGAGATTGAAAGGATGATGATTCGTAAGCCAGCAGGGCGTCCGCTAGGGGATACCGAGTACTTACTGGAGCAGTGGGGCTGGTGGCGGATGGATGGAGTGGGAGTGCCAGGATACGTTTCGCCAACGCTTGCACTGATTCGTCTTGCGGTGCCCCAGCCTGCCGCGAGTATAAGTTACTGCATCACAGACGATTGGGCCCTTGCTATCGATGAAGCAGTAGCTAGGCTCACTCTTCGAGATCAACAGATGGGCGATATTGCTTGGCTGTACTTTGGGGCAAAATGGCCGATGACTCGAGTAGGAAAACACTACGGGATAAGCGAAGGTAAGGCGAGAGAGCTAGCTCGGGCAGGGGCCGCTTGGATTGATTGTGCTTTAAGCGCTTTGAGAGATGTGGCGTAAGGTCGATATCGAATTTCTAGAGTTAGGTAAATATGGCTACAACTTTTTGGTAGCCATATTTTATAATTGCTTGTTCTTTGTTCTATTTTGTGGGGTCGAGCAACACATTTGGCAGGATTCGCTCGATGCGTTTCTTTCTTATACCTCTTTCTCTTTTATGCTGCTTATTAAGAAGTTCAGTTACTTCTTGCAGCCATTTTTTTTCGCTTTGAAGTGTCGACTGTAGTTCGCCGCTGCTATATCTTTGCTCTAATCCTCTACTAATGTATTGCCAGTTTTGTGAAGGTGATCCCATCCATTCCTGTACAAAATCACTTGGTTCTATAGAAGCTAAAATGTCGATATTAGCGTAAATGTTGTTTCCGCTAAACGTGCGGCTTATTTGTCGGGCGAACAAGGCTCCGTCTGTTTTAACCAAGGTTAATAAGTCTTGGGCGATGGCTGGAAAAAGTTTTTTTGCGGCATTTAATCTAGAGGTTGTCAAGTGGTCTACAACGTTTCTAAAGTGTGATCTGTAGTTATCCTGCACCCAAAAGGTGTAACCGTTATAGCCGTGAGAATATTCGTCTCCAAATACATTAGTGCTGTTCATGTTTGATTGAAGCCTGTCTTGTGCAAGAAGTTCGTCTAAGTATTTTTTACAGTCGATCTCGGTCTGGTCGAAATTCGTAGTGATCATGCCCATGTCAGAAAGAAGAAAGCGGAGGGCGAATAGATGAAGCATTTCACCAATGTGGTCAACTTCTCGCTCATTGAATTGAGTGAGCAACTTTTCGGCGGCTGCATTGGATTGAATGTCACTGATTTCATCAAACTTCATAAAAACTAGCCAGGGGGGTAGATCTTCGACTTTTACAAAGTGGAGACTCTCGTTTAATGATTCATGTATCTCGGACTCAATATAATTTCCCTTTATTAAAAGGTTGATGAGAGCTTGATCTTTTATTATCTGGCTGCCGAGGTCTATGCTGTCATACCGAACGTTTGCACTGAAAATTGGCGGTATGTCTAGGTTTTCCTTTACTCTGGCTCGCTTCAATTGGTATCGCATAATCGATTGGCTTCGCTCAATGAGGTCTGACTCTTTCAGTCTTCCTGATCGGACTTCTAGGCTTGTTGCAAGAAAAAGAAAACTCAATTCTCGCATAGCGGCGCTGTTGGATTTATGAGGCGCTGATAGCGTTTTCAATAACCGGCCAAGGTCTTCTATAGTGTGTTTAAGTATTCTGAGTGAGTAAGTTTCAGATTGCTGGAAGATATTGAGAATGTCACTTTTTGATAAATTTATGGTGTTTCTGGCTTCTTGATCTTTGAGTCCTTCGGTGAAGCTATCGAAGGCGTCTGATATTTGAGGTGTTACTTCAATTGTCTGTCCGAATACTTTTTCCTTTGTGTCTTGAAGGTCTGCTGATATTTTTTCATCGTGGGCGATAACTACAACTCTACATCCGTGGTGTTCAACATATCTGTTGAAAACGCCAAGGAGATCTTTTGTGAGAATACTGCTTCTCTCAAGGTCGTCAAAAACTATTATCCGGTCGGTATTTACTTGGTCTCGTAGCAGAGCATTCGCTATCCCTGAGACGACTCCGCCAAGGTTTATTTTTGCGAATGAAATTTCCAGTTCCGCACCGTCAGTTTTTTCAGCGGCGCCGCGAGCAAATGCCTTTATGGGGAACATTCTTGCATACACTGCGGAGTAAACTTCTTCGGTTGTTTGTGTGCCAAAAAGGCTTATGTAGTAAATTTCGCTTTCAGATAAAATATTTCTAACTTGATGTGTTTTTCCAGACCCCCAAGCACCTGTGATGAGTACTGCGTAGCCAGGTTTTTCTAGTTCTTTGTAGTAATCCAAATACGTTCGAAGATGTGAGCTTTCAGCAGGTGTCGTTTGTTTTGATGATTCTTCTATTTGTTTGGCCATGGTGTTGGTTGTCTTGTTTTTTAAAGGGTTGATTTGATGTTAATAGCGCGTGAAGTTGAAGGCTGTGTTGAGTTTTTGTGCCGTTACTTAGGCCTTTTGAGACTTTCTTAAGCTTATGGTATTTGCATTCGCCAAAAAACCTTTTCCGCACGGAATAAGTCTGTTTTTATAGCAGCGTGGATTGCTGTGAAAGCAGCGTAACGCATTCTAACTCCGTCCTATAGGTCGGATTGTTCGCCCTGTTCACCTCAATAAGCCTCGGCAATTGCCGGGGCTTTTTCGTTTTCGGCTCCACCACACCCATTGCTCCAAGCTGGGAGTGCTGCTGGAGCCGGACCTATTCGCCCCCCAGATCGGGGAGGACAACGGATGCCAAACATGCCCGACAAACCAGACACTTGGCTGCTCGCACTCGCGTGGCTGAGCCAGCATGCGCCGACGATCTATGCCGGCGCACTGTCCTTCGTGGTGGGGGCATTGCGGATCATCTATGGCGGTGGCACCCGACGCCAGGCGCTGCTCGAAGCTTCGCTTTGCACGCTGATTACTATTGGTCTGATCCCGCTGCTTGAGTACTTCGGCTTACCTCAGAACCTCGCCACGGCTGCTGGTGTGTTCATCGGCTTTCTAGGTGTGAAGAAGATCGCCGACCTTGCCGATCGGTTCGCGAACTTCAAGCTACCGAGTCGGAAGGTCGAGTAATACGCGCCACGTTTTCGAATGCGCCAAATCGTGGCGCGAGATTGTCCGGAGAAGATGTATGTGTCGAGTACGCAATGTCTAGGCTTTGCACGATCAAGCCAAGGATGCAGGCTGCTCCGCAGCGTGCGATGGCCAAGCCGGTTGCGGCGGAGGGGGTAGATGGTTGGGGCTCTGGTCGCGGTGGTCGCCCCTGGCGGCGCATTCGCAATGTCATTCTCGAACGCGACCAGTACACCTGCTGCCACTGCAGTCTGGTCACTCTGGATCTAGAGGTTGACCACATCATCAACGTGGCGGCAGGAGGTACCGATGATGAGTCGAATCTCCAGGCATTGTGTGTCCCTTGCCACAAAACCAAAACTGCCATTGAGTCGGCAAAGGGGGCTGGCCGAGCCTGAGCCAGGCGCCTTCGCTGCATGGTGCGACCTGCAGAGTCGCGTTGACGTCTGGTCGAGCCTTTTTCTGGGTTTTTCCTCGATTCGATCGGAAATTTCAATCATTGTCATCTGAGTGGCTAGGAGGGGTGGGGTGGGTCGAAACCGTACGACCTTTCACCTCGGACACCACTCGCCCCCGCACGGACAGATTTTTTCCCCCACACAGGTTTTTTGTTAATGGCGTTAACAACCAAGCAGCGTGCTTTTGTCGACGCTGTGAGGAGAGGTGCGTCCAACAAAGACGCAGCGATAGCCGCAGGATATGCGGCCTCCAGCGCTTCGGTGGCCGGTTCACGATTGGCCAAACACCCGAACGTTCTCGCCGCATTGGCCTCTTCACCCATTAACAAAAATGTTAAAGCCGGCCCCAAGCCGGTCAATGAAAAACCGCCGTCCGAGGACCTAGCCCGGGGTGATGCCGAATCCTCCTTCGACTTTTCCAAGGCGATGACATTCACCGATCCAAAAGCATTCTTGATCGCGACCATGAACGACTACGACGCGGACGCGAAGCTTCGGGTCGACGCAGCGAAAGCGCTCATGCCGTTCATTCATCCGCGTAAAGGTGAAGGCGGCAAAAAAGAAGAAAAGGAAGATGCCGCGAAGAAGGCTGCCAAAGGCAAGTTCGGCGCTGCACCTCCACCCCCAACTCATTTGCGATCGGTGAAATAAGTGAACGAACCCACCTGGGACACAGCGTGCCCAGACTGGGAATCGCGAATCATCCATCGACAATCGCTGGTTCCGTTTCCGCCTCTGTTTCCAGATGAGGCGGCTGCGTGCATGCAGGTCCTGAATGACCTGCGGATTGTCGACGCACCGGGTAGCCCGCTGATTGGCGAATCCTGTGCGCCGTGGATCAGTGACCTGGCCGGCGCTATTTTCGGTGCCTACAACTCCAATACCGGCGAGCGGCTGATTCAGGAGTTCTTTCTCCTTATCAGCAAGAAGAACGCAAAGAGCACCATCGCTGCTGCGATCATGCTCACGGTGCTGATCCGGAACTGGCGCCAGTCAGCCGAGTTCATCATCTTGGCGCCGACGATCGAGGTGGCGAACAACGCCTACGCGCCGGCCCGCGACATGGTCAAACATGACGAAGAGCTGTCGGCACTGCTGCATGTGCAGGATCACGTTCGGACGATCACGCACCGCGAGTCCGGCGCCACGCTGAAGGTAGTAGCCGCTGATCAAAACACTGTCGGTGGGAAGAAGGCCGCTGTCGTCCTGGTCGACGAGCTTCACTTGTTCGGCAAGAACCCGCACGCGGCCAACATGCTGCGTGAAGCCACCGGTGGGCTCGCGTCTAGGCCCGAAGGGTTCGTGATCTATCTCACGACACAGTCTGACCAGCCCCCGGCGGGCGTGTTTCGCGAAAAGCTCCAGTACGCCCGGGGCGTGCGTGACGGCACGATTGTCGATCCGAACTTCCTGCCGGTGATCTACGAGTTTCCGAAAAAGATCCTTGAGGCTGATGATCACCGCAAGTCCGAGAACTTCTACATCACCAACCCGAACATGGGGTACTCGGTTAGCGAGAAATTCCTGATCCGTGAAATGAAAAAGGCGGAGGAGGCCGGTGAGGCTGAAATACTGGGCTTTATGTCCAAGCATCTCAACGTCGAGATCGGACTCGCGTTGCGCTCCGATCGGTGGGCAGGCGCTGATTACTGGGTCGGCGCAGCGGAAAAGAAGCTCACCCTCGATGATGTAATTGCCCGATGCGACGTCATAGACATCGGGATCGATGGTGGTGGCCTGGACGACTTGCTGGGCTTTGCCGCGGTGGGCCGGGACAAACGAACCCGTGACTGGTTGGTTTGGACGCACGCCTGGGCGCATCCCTCGGTGCTCGAGCGAAGAAAGGCAGAAGCCCCTCGTTTTCACGATTTTGAGAAAGACGGCGACCTGACCCTGTCAAAGCGAATCGGCGATGACGTGCTTGAGGTGGCTGACCTGGTTGAACAGGTGGAAGAGTCGGGCTTGCTGGACAAGGTCGGGGTCGACCCTGTGGGTATTGGTGCGATCTATGACGCGATGATTGAGCGCGAAATTCCCCCGGAAAAAATTGTTGCCATCAGCCAGGGCTGGAAGCTCGGCGGGGCGATCAAGACGGCGGAACGCAAGCTCGCCGAAGGCGGGATGAAGCACGGTGGCCAACCCATGATGGCCTGGTGTGTCAGCAATGCGAAAGTCGAGCCGCGCGCGAACTCTATCCTGATCACCAAGCAAGCCAGTGGCTCGGCCAAGATCGATCCCTTGATGGCTCTATTCAACGCGGTGACCTTGATTTCTCTGAACCCCGAAGGCCGGGGTAACGATGACTTCATGGCCGCCATTAGGAACCCGATCATCGTATGAACCCATTGCACGTATTCATTCTGCTCGCGCTGTGCGGGTTCGGTTCGGCCGTTGCAGGCGTTTACGTTCTGCAAGGCTTGGGCTGGGCGCTAATCGCCGGAGGCGTTGCGTTAGTTCTGATCGCTGGATTTGTGCGCAAGGGGCTGATCAGTGACTAAATCATTATCGGCCGTGCTGGGCCGCGCGGCCCGCAAGCCGAGCGCGTCGCTGGGGCACACCCTGAACGAATGGATCGGTCGGCAGATCGGCTTGGGCGACGGCGGCTTTTGGGGGCAGTTCCTCGGTGGCGAATCCAGCTCGGGCAAGAACGTTACGGTCGACAACGCTATGCAGCTCTCGGCGGTTTGGTCCTGCGTCAGGATCATCTCGACGTCGGTGGCCGGCCTACCGATGGGTGTGTATCGACGCGAAGCTGACGGTGGACGCAAGGATGCCCGGGACTTTGGCCTCTACGACATCGTACATACAAGCCCCAACGAGGACATGACGGCGTTTCAATTCTGGCAGGCGATGGTTGCCGCCATGCTTCTGCGTGGAAATGCATTTGCGGAAATCTTGCGTATTGGTAACCGAGTTGTCGCCTTAGATTTCCTGCTACCGAGCCGTGTCGATTTGGAATTGGATGCGGATGGCAGGATCACCTACTGGTACCGCCCGAAAAAAGGTGCCAGGCGCCAGATCCAGCGTTCAGACATGTTGCATATCCCGGCGTTTAGCCTGGACGGGCGTGTTGGTCTTTCAGCCATCCGCTACGGCGCTGATGTTTTCGGCGCTGCAATGTCCGCGGATGATGCCGCGAATGGAACGTTCAAGAACGGGTTGCTTCCCGCGGTGGCATTTAAGGTTGATCGCGTGCTCAAGCCAGAGCAGCGAGAAGAGTTTCGCGACTATGTAAAGCAGGTGTCGGGGGCTTTGAATGCTGGGCGATCGCCAGTGCTTGAGCAGGGAATCACGCCAGAATCCATTGGGATTAACCCCGTGGATGCTCAGCTGCTCGAGTCCAGGGGGTACAGCGTTGAAGAGGTGTGCCGCTGGTTCGGCGTTCCGCCATGGATGGTTGGAAAAACGGATGCGGGCAGTAACTGGGGTACCGGGCTCGAGCAGCAGATGATTGCCTTCCTGACCTTTAGCATCAGTTCGATTACCAATCAGATTCAGCAGTGCGTTAACAAGCGATTGTTGACTCCGGCAGATCGCGTTTCGTACTACGCCGAATTTTCGCTTGAGGCATTCCTGAAAGCCGACACTGCCGGGCGCTCAGCCTGGTATAGCCAGATGACCCAGAACGGCATCATGACTCGTGACGAGTGCAGGGTAAAAGAGAACCTCCCCCGGCACGGCGGCAATGCAGGCGTGCTAACGGTTCAAACAAACTTGACCCCCATCGACAAGCTGGGCGAATCCACCGATGGCCAGGCCGCGCAGACAGCCTTGAAAAGCTGGCTCGGCCATAAGGAGTAACCATGGCACTGAATATCAATGCTCGCAGTTTCAACTGCGAGCTGAGCCCGCGCGCGCTCGATCTATGGAACCCGGATCTGCGCGCGGCCCTGGAGGCCGGTACAGACACCATTACCATGTACGGCATTATTGGTGAGGACTGGTACGGCGAGGGCGTCACTCTCAAACGCGTCGACGCAGCGCTGCGGGCCATTGGTGATAAGCCGGTCACCGTTTACATCAACTCGCCAGGTGGCGACATGTTCGAAGGCATCGCGATTTACAACCGCCTGATCGAGCATTCGCAAGAGGTCACCATCAAGGTGCTTGGCCTGGCCGCTTCGGCGGCATCCGTTATCGCCATGGCAGGCGCCAAACGTGAAGTTGCCAAGACCGCGTTCCTGATGATCCACAACTGCTGGACGTACTTCGCTGGCAACCGGCACGCCATCCGAGAGCTGGCCGATACCATGGAGGAGTTCGATCGCGCCATGATCAGCTTGTACGCAGATACCAGCGGGCAAAAGGAAGCTGCGGTAGAGAAAATGCTCGACGCCGAGACCTACATGAACGGATCTAATGCCGTCGAGAAGGGGTTCGCTACGGGTCTTATTTCCGCAACCGAGGTTGAGCAAGCGCCAAGCGAAACGGGGGCGCAGGCCCACTCAGCGCGTAAGCTCGACGCCGCACTGGCGAAGTCCGGCATGCCTCGCAGCGAACGGCGAAAACTCATTTCCGAAATCAAGACCAGCACGTCTAGCACTGCTGGCGGCGACACGCTTCGCGCTGTCGTGCCGGGCATGCCCAGCGCTGCCCTTGATGTATCCGCGTTTGAAGAAACCGCAAACCAGGCGTCAGCGCTTCGAAGTTTGTTCCCGAGCCGCTGAGCGGCTGTAACCGCACTCGATTACCTACCGCCCCTGTGGCGGTTTTTTCATTTCTGAAAGGACCAAAAAATGCCAGCTCCGGATTACGCTCAAATCGAAGCCTCCCAGAAGCAAACCCAGGCCGACCTAAAAGCGGTTGGCGATCAAATCAAAACCTATGCCGAGCGCACCGAGAAGGAAATCAAAGCTTCCGGTGAGATGCAGGCGGAAACCCGTGGCAAGGTTGATGAGCTGCTGCTCAAGCAAGGCGAGCTGCAAGCCCGTGTGCAGGAGGCGGAGCAGAAGCTGGTCAATGCTGGCAAGCTGCATGAGCCAGAAGTGCAGCAGTCTGCTGGTCACCTGGTGGCCGCCAAGATGACCGAAGAGGGCGTGACCAGTTCGTTTCGCGGCTCGCGTCGAGTCGAGGTTCCGCGCGCCGCCATCACCACCGCCACCGGCGGCGCCCTGGTCGCCCCTGACCGCGTCGGCGTGATTATTGCCCCTCAGCGCCGCCTGACTATTCGCGACTTGGTCGCGCCGGGTACCACTGGCAGCAACGCTGTTGAATACGTCCGAGAGACCGGCTTTACCAACAACGCCGCGATCGTCGGCGAAGGCTTGGCCAAGCCATACAGCGATCTGACTTTCGCGCTGGATAACGCCAACGTTCGCACCATTGCTCACCTGTTCAAAGGTAGCCGCCAGATTCTGGATGATGCCGCCGCACTGCAAAGCTACATTGACGCACGTGCGCGTTACGGGCTGCTGCTGGCCGAAGAAGCCCAGCTGCTGTATGGCAACGGTACCGGCAACAACCTCAAAGGCATCATTCCTCAAGCTCAAACGTACGCTGCACCGGCCGGAATCACCGTGGCCGCCGAGCAGCGCATCGACCGCATTCGCCTGGCACTACTGCAGGCGACCTTGGCTGAGTTCCCATCTACCGGCGTGGTCCTTAACCCTATCGACTGGGCAGCGATCGAGCTCCTGAAGGACGGCGAGGGTCGTTACATCATCGGCAAGCCTCAGGACGGTACCGCGCCTCGCCTATGGAACCTGCCGGTGGTTGAAACCCAGGCCATTGTCCAAGACCAGTTCCTGGTCGGCGCCTTCAGCCTTGCCGCGCAGATCTTCGACCGTATGGGCATCGAGGTGCTCATCTCGACCGAGAACGACAAGGACTTCGAAAACAACATGGTCACCATCCGTGCAGAAGAACGCTTGGCGTTCACCGTGTACCGACCTGAAGCGTTCGTTACCGGCGACCTGACTGCCGCTTAATCCCCGATAAAAAGGCCACCGATTGGTGGCCTTGCTCGTTTAGGAGATATCGATATGGCGCGTAATACTCCAAGCTCGCCTGTGGAAAATGACAATGCCACTGATACGTCTGTTGACACGTCTCCCGCGGGCGGAGCGGTTACTGACAACTCGATCATGATTTACCCGCTGCGAAGCTACCTGGAAGGCAAAGAAATCCGCCACCGGGGTGGTGCCGGTTATCTTTCGCCGAAGCATGACGCGACCTCGCTGATCGCTGCTGGCCTCGCGACTGATACAGATCCAAAGGCCTGATATGAACGCCATATCGACCGACGAAGCAATTCAGCATTTGCGGGCGGAGGAAGATGATCGAGCGCATGTGGAGTTGCTTCTGGCGGCGGCCGAAGACAGCGCGGCGCAGTTTCTCAATCGCCGGTTCTATGCAAATGCGGCTGCATTGGACGCCGCTGTCTTCAACGGATCTGCCGGTTTGAAACCGATCTTGATCAATCCTTCCATTCGAGCAGCGTGCTTGCTGATTTTGGGAGACCTTTACAGTAATCGCGAAGACGAGTTGATGGGGGACGAGTTGAGCAGCATGCCTGCCGGTTCGCGGTCACTGCTGACGCCGTATCGGATAGGGTGGGGGATCTAATGGCTCGTGGCGCAAACCAGCTTCGTGAACCGCATACCGGCGAGCTCAACAGGCGTATCACCCTTCGACTCAGATCCGATGTCCCAGCTTCGGATATGGGCCTGGAACCGGTGTTTTCTGAGCCTAGAAAACGCTGGGCGAAGATAGAGCCTGTCGGGACCGCGATATACGCCCATGGAGTTCAGACAGACAACAAGCTCACTCATCGCATCACGCTGCGCTACCACCCTGGTATCACCGATGCTCATGAAATCGTTCACGGTGAGACATTGTACCGAGTGAAACGCATCGCCGACTTGAATGGGGCGCACAGATTTACAGTCCTTGAAGTTGAGGAGTTAGGCCAACTCAAGAGCGGAGGCGACATCTATGTCTAACTCCGCTTCGATTGACGGTTATCTACACGTTGAGGGTTTCGACAGCTTTGAACGAGACGCCTTCGACAAGCGAATGATTCGCGCCGGGATGCGCAAAGTTGGTCTGCTGATCACCCAGCGAGCACAGATGAATCTTGCGCTGGGCAAAGGCCAGGACGGCTATCCGGTAAATCGAACGGGCGCCACGGTTGAATCGGTAAGTTTTAAGGTTTCCCGCTCGGGTTTCCTTGTCCGTATCTCCCCGACCAAGACCTCGGCGATGGAAGAGTTTTACCCGGCTTACCTTCACTATGGGGTGAAGAAGGGTCGAAAACTCGGAAAGCTCGCACCTGGTAAGGGCAAGGGCAAATCGAACCGCCGCGCCATTGGCGCAAGGGCTGCCGCGCTTGCTGAGCGTGCCGCCGGCGCATGGCGAATCAAGCCTCGCGACAACTACATGGCCGATGCTTTGCAGGATTCATCACCGCAAGTTCAATCGATTCTTTCTGCTGCGTTTGCCGCTGCCCTGCGTTGATCGCTGACCCCTCCGGACACCTCTATGAAACTGAACCCGATCGTTGCTCACTTGCGAGTGACGTGCCCGTCTTTTGCCGGCCGAGTCTCCGGCGGCATCGACTGGGATGCAGTCGTCGAAAGTGCCCACCTGGCTCTCCCTGCTGCTTACGTCATTGCCACTGCTGACGCTGCGAGCTCGAGCAAAGCGCAGAACATGGTGATCCAGGACATCACTGATCAATTCAATGTGGTGATTGTTCTGGAAGCCTCTGACGAGCGGGGGCAAGCGGACAACGACATTTTGCACGATCTCCGCGCCGAGCTCTGGCGGGCTCTGGTTGGTTGGATACCTTCTGCCGAGTACGACCCCATTGAATATGGCAAAGGCGCGCTTCTGCATATCAGTCGTGCCCGAGTGGTTTACCAGTTCACGTTCTTTTCAGAGTTCCAGCTGGGTCGCAATCGTGACGATGAGCCTGCCGAAACCTGGCAAGAGTTCGAACTCGATGGTCTGCCCGGTTTCACCGGTGTCGATTTCAACGTGGACTTTATCGACCCGGCTGATCCCAACCTGCAGCGCCCTGGCCCCGATGGTCGAGTCGAGGCGACTTTCTCCGTTGAACTACCGCAACCCACTGAGGACTCTCCATGAGCCGCATGACTGTGTACCCCGCCGCGGGCCGAGTGGTGCCCGACCCTGAAGCCGGCGGCGACTTGCCCGCGGAGGGACGAGATGTCCCACGTGACGCGTATTGGCTGCGTCGCCTGCAGGATCAAGACGTCACCCGCGACACGCCGAAAAAGGCCAAGGCCACCCCAACCACCCTGGCTCCGGCCACCCCTGGGAGCGCTGAAGAATGACCATCAGCTTTAACACCATCCCCAGCGACCTGCGCGTGCCGTTGTTCTACGCCGAGATCGATAACTCGCAGGCGAACAACGGCGGCTCAAGCATGCCGCGGCTGATCGTGGCGCAGGTCAACGACGACGCCTCCGCCACGGAAATTGGTCAGCTGACCCTGGTGTCGAGCCTGGGTCTGGCCAAGAGCATCGGCGGTAATGGCTCGATGCTCGCGCAGATGTATGACACTTGGCGTCGCAACGATCCAGCGGGCGAGGTCTGGTGCCTGCCGATCAAGGCTACTGGCACGAAGGCGTCCGGCACAGTGACCATCACCGGAACGGCCACCGCCGGTGGCGAACTGAACCTGTATGCCGGTGGCCGCCGCGTGCGCGCGACCGTGACCAAGGGTGCCACCCCGACAGCGGCCGCTGCGGCGTTGGCGGCGGCGGTGAATGCTGCCGGCCTGGCAGTGACGGCGGTGGCCGCTGTCGGGGTGGTGACGCTGACCTGCAAATGGTCGGGCTTGAGCGGTAACGACTTGATGCTGCAGCTCAATCGCCTGGGCCGTAACAACGGCGAGGCCACGCCAGCCGGGCTGACCGCGGTGGTCGCGCCGATGACTGGCGGTGTGGGTACACCTGACGTCGCGGCAGCCTTGGCCAGTCTCGGTGATGAACCGTTCGAGTTCATCTGTGCGCCGTGGGCCGATGCCACCTCGCTGGATGCTTGGAAGGCCTTCATGGACGACACCAGCGGGCGCTGGAGCTGGGCCAAGCAGCTTTATGGGCATGTCTACACCGCCCAGCGCGGCACCCTCGGCGAGTTGGTCGCCTTGAGCGCCACGCGCAACGATCAGCACGCGACCATTCACGGTTTTGAGGCGACTTGCCCCGAGCCGGTATGGAACGTGGCGGCGGCCTATGCGGCGCGCACCGCGGTGTTCATCTCGGCCGATCCGGCGCGACCGACGCAAACCGGCGAACTGGTCGGCATCACCCCGGCCCCGGCCGGTGCGCGCTTCACCTTGACCGAGCGTCAGTCGCTGTTGAGTCGCGGCATTGCCACAGCCTACTTCGGCGGTGGTGCGCAGCGCATCGAGCGGGCGATCACCAGCTACCAGTTCAACGCCTTCGGCCAAGCCGATGATTCCTACCTGGACAGCGAGACGCTGCACCAGTCGGCGTATGTGATTGGCAACCTGAAGTCGCGAGTCACCAGCAAATACGGCCGACACAAGTTGGCCAATGACGGCACGCGCTTCGGCGCTGGTCAGGCCATCGTCACGCCGAACGTGATCCGCGCGGAAATGATCGCCGGCTACTACGCCCTGGAGCAGTTGGGCATCGTCGAAAACGCCGAGGTCTTCGCGGCCAACTTGATCGTGGAGCGCTCGGCCAGCAATCCGAACCGGCTCAACGTGTTGTATCCGCCGGACCTGGTCAATCAGCTGCGGATCTTCGCGCTGCAATACCAGTTCCGCCTGCAGTACGCGGTCTGATCCAACCAAGGTTTATAGCCCGCCGTGTGCGGGCTTTTTTGTAGGAGAGAGGCCATGGGCCAGAAAGTTGCGGGCACCGTTTACATCAAGGCAAACGGTGTTCAGTTCACCGTCACCGGTGGTGTGGAAGTGCTGCTGGGTGACAAAAAACGTGAGTCAGTCGCGCCGGGCTTTTTCAAGGAAGAAGACCTGGTGCCGTTTGTAAAGGCCACCATTGTCGACGCGCCGGACCTACCGATCAAAGAAATCATGGCCGACACCGATGCGACGATCACCGTCGAGTTCAAGAACGGCCGCGTCTACGTGTTGTCGGGTGCCTACGTGGTGGACGAGCCGACCGCCAAGGGCGATGACGGCACCATCGACATTCAATGGGACGGGAACAAAGGAGGTTTCCAATGAGCGAAATCAAGCCCTACCAACTGGCCGCGCCGATTCAGGCGCATGACCAGCAGGTGCTGGAAGTCACTCTGCGCCGCCCGACCGTGGCCGAGGTGCGAACGATCAAGGCGTTGCCGTACAAGATCGACAAAAACGAGGAGGTTACCCTCGACATGGAGGTGGCGGCCAAATACATCGCCGTCTGTGCCGGCATTCCAGCACCGTCGGTGAACCAACTGGACCTGTATGACTTGAACAACCTGGGGTGGGCCGTAGCGGGTTTTTTCATGACTGCGGCATCGGTGAAGTCGAAGGCCTGATTGCCGTGGTGTATGACCTGGCTTTTTTCTGGAAGGTGGGGCCCGAACAGATGATGGCGCTGTCGCTGGATACGTTCGCCGAATCGCTGGCAAACGCCCAGCGCATTAATCAAGTTCAGCAGGGGTAGCTATGGCCGACAAGTTTCAACTCAAGGCGCTGATCACCGGTGTCGATAAGCTGTCGCCGACCTTGGCCGGTATCCGCAAAAACGTCGCCGGCTTTCGCAAGGGGTTGGAACGCACCGGGCTGGGCAAGATCGGCATTAGCGATGTGCTCACGGGCGGGGCCTTGGCGGCCCCTTTCATTGCCGGCGCCGCGGCGGCGATTGAGTTCGAGTCGCAGATGGCCGATGTGAAAAAGGTGGTCAACTTTGACACCCCGGCGCAGTTCAAGCAGATGGGTGACGACATCGGGCGAATGTCCGACCGGTTGCCGATGGCTGCTAATGACATTGCCAAGATCATCGCCGCCGGTGGGCAGTCGGGCATTGCCCGTGAGGAACTGTTGGGCTTCGCCGAGGCGGCGGTAAAGATGGGCATTGCCTTTGACCAGACCGCCGATGAGTCGGGTGACATGATGGCGAAGTGGCGCACCTCGTTCAAACTGACCCAGGGCGACGTGGAGACGCTGGCCGACAAGATTAACTATCTGGGCAACACCGGCCCAGCCAACACCAAGCAGATTTCCGATATTGTCACGCGGATCGGTCCGTTGGGCGAGATTGCTGGTCTGGCCTCCGGGCAGATCGCGGCGCTCGGCGCGACCATGGCTGGTGTAGGCGTGGAGCAGGACGTAGCAGCCACCGGCATCAAGAACTTCATGTTGGCCATGACCAAGGGTTCTGCGGCGACCAAAGACCAGGCGCTGGCTTTCAAAGCCTTGCGCCTTGATTCCAAGGAGGTGGCCAAGGCTATGCAAACCGATGCGCAGGGCGCGGTGCTGGACATCCTCGACCGCATCAAACGCGTCGACAAGGACAAGCAGGCTGGGTTGCTATCGGAACTGTTTGGCACCGAGTCGATCACCGCGATTGCGCCGCTGTTGACCAACCTGGACCTGCTCAAAGGCAACCTGCAAAAAGTCGCGGATGCGCAGAAGTACAGCGGCTCGATGGAGAATGAGTACGCCTCGCGCGCGGCCACCACGGCGAACAACCTACAGCTGTTACGCAATGCCGCAGTTAGTGTGGCGCGGGCCGTCGGCAGTGCCCTGCTGCCGGGAATCAATGCGGTGGTGGATAGTCTACGGCCGATGATTGGCAGCGCTGCCGAGTTGATCCAGGCAAGCCCGCAGTTGGTCCGTGGCCTGGCCATCGCTGGCGGCGCCTTCACCGCATTACGGGTGGCGGTGTTTGCCGCGACCGTGGCTACCCGAGTGTTGGGGGTGGCGTTTACCGCAACACCGGTGGGCATCATAGCCGTGGCCATTGCCGCGGCAGCCGGCTTGATCGTGGCCAATTGGGAAACAGTCGGACCGTTCTTTACCGCGTTGTGGGAACTGATCAAGGCGATGGCCACACCCTTTGTGGAGTTCATGAAGGGTGTATTTGACTGGTCGCCGTTGGGCCTGATCGTTAAGCACTGGTCGCCGATCACCGCCTTTTTCAAGGGCTTGTGGGAGGGCATAAAACCGTACCTTCAGCCGATCCTGAGCATGTTTGGGATGGAGGAAGGCGGGGTCGGCCTGACCGCCAAAGTCGCCGGTTATGCCGACGAACAACGGCAACGCAATGCTGGCGTCGGTGGCGGCACCGGTGCCTTCCTGCAGGCCAATGCGGTAAGCATTGCCAAGGGCCAGCAGAGCGAACGCAGCCTTACCCAGCCCGGCCTTGCGCCGGGGCAGCTGTTGCGCCCGCCGGGGCTTCCGGCGCCGGGCGCCTTGCTGCAGCCGGGGCTGGCCAATAACCGCACGCAGTTGGAAGGCGGCCTGGTGATGCGCTTTGAGAATGCCCCGGCAGGCTTTCGCGCGGATCCAGCGACCACCAATCAACCGGGGCTATCGATCACGCCGCAAGTGGGCTACCGCTCGCTGTCAGGGAGTAAGCCGCAATGAGTGAATGGCGCGACCGTAAACAAGGCGCCTCTTTTCGGGGGGTGCCATTCCTGGTGGACACCGACAGCGTGCCTGTCGGTCGGCGGACTCAGTTGCATGAGTTCCCGCAGCGCGATCAACCCTTTGTCGAAGACCTGGGACGGCGTACCCGGCACTACAAATTCACCGGTTTTGTCGCCGGCGATGATTGCCTGGCGCAGCGCGACCGCCTGCTGACCGCACTGGACAAGCCCGGTTCGGGTGAGCTGGTGCATCCGTGGTTTGGCCGTCTCACAGTCACCGCCGGCGAGTGCGAGGTGTCGCATGCGCGCAACGAGCTGGGCCTGGTGCGCTTCAGTCTGGAGTTTATCGACGGCATGCTGGCCTTCCCGGTGCAGTCGCCGAACACTCGTCGGCAACTGGCGGGTCAGGCCCCGAGCCTGCTGGCCTCGATCAAGGGGCGCTTCAATGCGGCGATGGCGCCGATTGATCTGGCGCGGCAGCGGGCCACCGCGCTGCGCTCGGCGCTGTCGGGCGCTCTAGGCTATGCCTTGAACTTCCTGCAGCCGGCGTCCAGCTTGGGCACCAACCTCAACGGCCTGGTTGCGTCGCTGATGAATGGGCCGGGGGCGTTTGCCGACAGCCTGCTGGCCGGGATTACCGGCCTGTCACGCGCGTTCGGCGGCTACGGTTCCAGCAGTGCGTTCCAGGGCAGTAGCGCCAAGGCGACGGAGGTGGCGGCGTTATCGGCTACGGCGCCCGCCACCGAGGACGTCGAGGTGGCAACGATTCAGGCCGCGGTGATTGCCCTGGTGCAGGACGCGGCGCTGCTGGATCTGCTGCTGGACATGGCCGAGGTGCCGGTGGCGATCCGTCCGGGCGTGAGCGCGCCGGCGGCGCTGGATGTGCAACTGGCGCAACAAGGGCCGACGGTGGTCGCCGGTACCGCGGTCGAGACGGCGGTGCCGGTCGCCGAGGATGTCCTGGTCGTGCGTGACGCGATCAGCGAGGCGTTGTGGTCGGTGGCCGGTGAGAGCCCGCCGGAACACTTCGGCACGTTGAGCGAGGCCCGCCTGGCCGTGGATCGGCACTTGACGGAAGTGGCGCGCAGCGGCGTGGGCCTGCGCAGCTATGCCCCGGCCGAAACCGTCTCAGCTCTGGTGCTGGCCCATGCGCTGTATGGCGATGCCTTGCGCAGCGGGGAAATTGTCGAGCGTAACCGTGTGCGTCATCCGGGCTTTGTGCCGGCCACCGATCTCCAAGTAGCGAAGGCCTGACCATGGATCAGCTGAATGACGTCACCCTGAGCGTGGGTGGGCAAGACTACGGCGGTTGGAAAGCCGTGAGCATCGGCGCCGGCCTGGAACGCCAGGCGCGCGACTTTACCTTGGGCATCACCTGGCGCTGGCCGGGCGGCGGCGAGGTGCCGGTGCGGATTCGCCAGGGTGAAGCGGTGGAGGTGCGCATTGGCCAGGAGCTGCTGTTGACCGGTTATGTGTTCAGCACGCCGATTCGCTACAACAGCGAGTCGGTCACCCTGAGCATCAGCGGGCGCTCGCGCACCGCGGACCTGGTGGACTGCGCGGCGGTCAATCAGCCGGGGCAGTGGCGCGGGCAAAACGTGCAACAGATCATCGCCGCGATTGCTGGCGAATACGGGATCGCGGTGGTCAATGAGGTGGCGCTGACCCTGGGCGTGGAAGACCACAGCATCGAGCCGGGTGAGACGGCGTTTGAAAGTATCGACCGACTGTTGACCCTGTCGCGCCTGTTTAGCACTGACGACGGCCGAGGCCGCCTGGTGATTGCCAAACCGGGCAGTGCCGGGCGCGCGGTCGATGCCCTGGAGCTGGGCAAGAACCTGTTGTCGGGTGACACCTCGCTGGACTTTTCCGCGGTGTTTTCCGAGTACGTCAGCAAGGGCCAGCGCAGCGGGACAGATACCAGTTTTGGCGCGGCGGCCAGCGAGGTCGAGGGACGGATCAGCGATGAGCGGGTCGAGCGTCGGCGGGTCAAGGTCATTCAGCAGTCCGGGCAACTGACTGCCAAGCTGGCCCGTGAGCGGGTCGAGTGGGAGCGGGCCAATGCGGTCGGCAAGGCCTTGACGGTCAACTACGTGGTGCAGGGCTGGCGGCAAAGCAACGGCGCGTTGTGGCGCCACAACATGCTGGTGCGGGTGATCGATCCGTTGATCGGCGTGGACCGCGACATGCTGATCAGTGAGATCAGCTATGAGCTGAGCGAGCAGGGCACCACGGCAAAAATCAGCGTGGCCCCGCCCGAGGCCTTTCTGCCGGAGCCGAACGACGCTTACGAGAAGCGCAAAGTCAAGAAGGGTAAGAAGACCGACAACTTTGAATACCTCATTCCAGCGGACTACAAACCATGAAAAACGGCATCGCGAACATGCTGGCCCGCGGGGCGGTGGCCTTGGGCAACTCGGCCAGCAAGCTGCAAAGCCTGCAGCTGCGGCTGTTGGCCGGCGAGGTCAAAGACAATGTGGAGCACCTGGAGCCCTATGGCTTCACCGCCTGCCCGCAACCGGGCGCCGAGGCGCTGGCGGGGTTCATTGGTGGCGACCGTAGCCACGGCGTGGTGATCGTAGTGGCGGACCGACGCTTTCGCCTGCAGGGGCTGAAGCCAGGTGAGGTGGCGCTGTACACCGACGAGGGTGATTTCATCCATTTCAAACGCGGCCGGGTGATCGAGATGGAGACGATGACGCTCAAGGTCAAGGCGCACACCGCGGTGGAGTTCGATACGCCACTGGTCCGCACCACCGGGCGCATTGAATCGGCGGGCGATCAGGTCGCCGCCGGGGTGAGCCAGATCGAGCACCTGCACGGCGACGTACAACCCGGCAGTGGCCAGAGCGGGCCGCCGCTCGGGGGGGACGCATGAACCGTGAGGAGCTGTTGCGCCGCGCCGTGACCATCAGCCTGTTCACCTGGCGCCGTGCGGAGCCGGATGACGCGGTGGACGATAGCGACCGCCAGGGCTGGTGGGGTGACTGCCTGCCCTCGGTGGCCGGCGACAAGATTGGCTCGCGCCTGTGGTTGTTGGCGCGGCGCACGCTGGTCGCGCAGACGCTCAAGGATGCCCAGGCCTACGCCGAAGAGGCGCTGGCCTGGCTGCTCGAGGACGCGATTGTCACCGCTGTGAGCGTCACGCTGGAGCGCCGGGGCAACGACCGAATGAACTTGCGGGTGACGCTGACCGAACAGAGCGGCGCCACCGTGGAGCTGGACTTTGAGAACACTTGGGGGCTGATCAATGCCGTATGAGATTCCAACGCTGCCGGCGCTGACCCAGCGCACCGAGGCCGATTTCGAACGCAATGCCCCGGATGCCTTGCGCCGCGCCGATGCCAAGGTGGCGGCCCGCGCGCTGAGCGGTACCGCCTTCGAGCTGTATGGCTATCAAGGCTATATTGCCCGGCAGTCCAACCCGGCCACCTGTGACGAAGACATGCTTTTGCGCTGGGCCGATTGGCGCCTAGAGGACGGGCGCACGCCTGCCGTGGCGGCCAAGGGGCTGGCGGCGGTGACGGGCTCCAGCGGCGCCCTGGTCGACGCCGGCCAGCTCTACCAGCTGCCGGATGGCCGCCGCTACAAGGTCACGGCGGCGGTCACCCTGGTGGGTGGCGCGGCCAACCTAACGCTGGAAGCCGAGGACGTCGGCGCCTTGGGCAATGTCGCGGCCGGCACCTTGACCGCGGTGACGCCGGTGCTGGGGGTGAATTCCAGTGCGGTGATTGGCCCCGATGGCCTGGTCGGTGGTGCCGAACTGGAGGGCCTGGAAGCCTTGCGCGGTCGGGTGCAGGCCGCGTTCAAAAAACCCAGCAAGGTCGGCAACGGGTCCGACTTTGTCGAGTGGGCGCTGGAGGTGCCGGGCGTCACCCGGGCCTGGGCCTTGCCGCGTTGGATGGGGCCTGGCACGTTTGGCCTGGCCTTTGTGCGCGATGGCGATCTGGACATCATCCCGACGCCGGCGCAGGTCGCCGAGGTCCAGGCGCACCTGGAGCTACGCCGTCCGGTAACGGCCGAGGTGTATGCCCTGGCGCCGGTGGTTCGGGCGATTCACTTCAGCCTGCGTCTGGTGCCGGATGGCCTCGCCCTGCGTGAGGCGGTCACGCGGGCGCTGAGCGGGCTGATCGTCGACGAAGGCGGGCCGGGTCGGACCTTGAAAATCTCCCGGCTGCGGGCGGCGATTAGCAACACTCCTGGGGAAACCGACCATGTGTTGAGCGTGCCGGCGGCCGATGTGTCGATGGCGGCCAATGAGGTGGCGGTACCGGGGGTGATGACATGGCTATGACGGAGGCGGACTACGTCGACAAGCTGCGGCAGATGCTGCCGCCGGGTCCGGCCTTCGATCTGGAACTGGAGCCGGATTGGGCGCAACTGGTGGCGGCGCTAGCCCCGGAACTGGCGCGAATCGAGACCGCCGGCGAGGCGTTGTTGCTGGAGTTGAATCCGGCCACCGCCAACGCCTTGCTGCCGGACTGGGAGGCCTACCTCGGCCTGCCCGATATCTGCACCGTGCCGGGCTCGCAAACCCTGGAGGAGCGTCGGCAGGCGGTTCTCGACAAGTTGACCGCGACCGGGGCCCCGCAGCTGAGTTACTACCGCAAGTTGGCCAATCAGGTCGGGCTCACCACCAACATCGAGGAGTTTCTCCCGTCGCGGGTCGGGCCGACCAATGCCGGAGATTTTCTGTATGGCGATGGCTGGCCTTGGGGCTGGATCGCCTCGGTGCCGCTGGAGGCCTATGGCACTCCGGCGGCGGCCGCCCTGGATTGCCGGCTGCAGCGCGATGCGCCGGAGTACACCGACGTGGTGCTGGCCTACGGGCGGGCGCAGCTCGATGGCATTGCGCTCAAGGTCGACGAACTGTTTACCGCCATTCATTACACCCTGCCGGCCGCCGTCGCGGGGATCGAGGATTTTTAAACATGCAGAGAATTTCAGCCTGGTCTGATCTGGTCACGCCGGGCGGACAGTTCCGTTATGGCTCGCTGGCCATGGGGGTTCCCCCGACGCCGCTGTCGGCCGAATGGTTGAACATGCTGCAGGAGGAATTGGCGCATGTCGTGTTGGCCTACCTGCCGGCCCTGGACAAGAACGACAACACTCAGCTGCTCAAGGCTATCCAGAAGTTCGGCACGGCCTATGCCGTGAAGGCAACCACCCTGGCCGGCTATGGCATTCTCGATGCCTACACCAAAGCGCAAGCCGACAGCATCGTGTTGGCCAAGGCCAATTGGGGCATCACCCTCGCGGCCTATGGTATCGGCGATGCCTACACCAAAGTGGCCACCGACGGGCTGCTGTCGGCCAAGGCCAATTGGGGCACTACGCTGGCGGCCTATGGCATCAACGATGCCTATACCAAGGCGACGGTCGATGCGACGTTCTACACCAAGGCGGCCATTGACACGGCGCTGACCGGGATGTGGAAGGACAGCAATGCCACACCCAAGGCCATCGTCGCCCAGGCCTCGGCCGAGGCCGGTGGGGTGGGCACCTATGCGCTGTTGATGGTCGGCGGTAGCGCCGGGTCGGGTTTCGAGCCTTTGTCGCAAGGCACCCTGGTGGCCGGCAGTACGTGCCTGTTCACCAACTGCGGCGGGGCCAGCAGCAGCGGCACGCCGGCGGGTACCTGGAAGTTGATGGGCACGTTGTACAACCACGATGCGATCAACCCGGATTCGGCCACCCTATGTTTGAGGGTTTCCTAATGTTGACCGTCCTGAATGCGCGCAACCCGGTGTGGAACGATGCGGCGCAGACGTCGCTGAACCTGTGGGTGACGTTTGAGGAAACCGCCGAGACGCTCGGCGAGATGCCGTTTACCGCCTCGCCGGCGGATAACGAAGACTATGGCCGCGCCCTGTTCGAGCGTGCCGTGGCGCTGGAGTTCGGGCCGATTTCGGCGCCGCCGGCGCCGGCGCTGGCGCTGGCGCAGACCGCGGAGCTAAACCGGACGCGCCTGAGCGCTCTGGCCACAGCGACGATCAGCACGCTGCAGACCGCGCTGGAGACGCTGCAGGATGCCGTACGGCTCAGCCTGGCCACGACGGCCGAGGCGGACTCGTTGCCGCTCAAACAGGCCGAGCTGGAAGCCTGGCGCACATATCGGGTGTACCTGTCGCGGATCGAAACGCAACCCGGCTATCCGACCAGCATTGAATGGCCGCCGGCTCCCGCGGTGCCGTTCAGCCTGGACGCTGAGCCGGCTTCGGATTGACTCGCTCGCCTCCCTGAATGAATTTCCACTGACCCGCTTCGGCGGGTTTTTTATTGCTCAAGGAAAAATAAATGACTGAAGTCGCAGCGCTTGAAGGCTATGCGGGGATGCTGTCGGAGGCCGCCCAAAAATCCACGACGGCGGCGGCAAAGCAACATGAGTACGTCCATGGCGATGCCCTGACGGACGTGGCCACCGAGTCCGGGCCGGTGCCGACGCTGGCTAAGCAAGCAAAGCTGGGACTGGAAAGAACGGATGCGGCCCTGGTCGAAGTGGCGGCGCAGATGGCTGGGGCGATGACCTACGCAACTACCGCGGCGGGCCTGCTCGGGACGTTGAATGGCGGGTTCTTCAGTACACCGAGCGGCAAAGATGATGAGTTTCTGATTTTGTATCGAAACGTCGCCGGCGTGGCGACCGAGGTGGACCGCTACCCAAATGCCACGGCCGTCGCCAAGGTTAGCCAGCGTATTCAGGGTTACACACCCTCGACCGAGGTGGAAAAAACCGCCTTGGTGCTGGCGAACGCAGAGCGTGGTGTGGTCGGGCGAGTGACCAATAAAAGCCTGGAATTGCCAGGGTTCAAGATTTCTGCGGTGGACGGCCGCACCTTCATTGGCAACAAGGAGGGCGGCGCGGTGTTGTATGCCGATAGTCGGCAGGCGCTGTTTGGCTGGCTGGAGCATCGATTCACCACTCGCCCCGGGACCTACGTCACCAACCGGGAAGGCGGCCTGCTCTATGACCTCTCGGGAACTATCGAAACAGGCGTCGCAGCGACTGACCCATTTGCGGGCGGATTGATGTTTGCCCCGCTACTGGTTACCGCCGAAGGTTTCGAGCAAACCCTGTACATCAAAAACCTACTACCCAATCGGCAGCTCGCTCCCGCCGTCACCGCCTCCCTTGCCAGCTCGTCCACTCCGGCCAACGCGACCGGGCATGAGCTGAAAATTACCCCAGGCCTGTACGGTTCCAGCGCCGTGCTCAGCCTGCGCAACAACGCTGTGCCGAGCGCTCGCAACTTCATCAACATTGCAGTCAAGCACGTTCCGGTGCAGTCGACGCCCAAGGTCGTCAAGGTACTGATGATTGGCGACAGCATCGTCAATCGTCAGGGTGGCTTCCTGCTCAAGCAGGTTTTGCAGGCGCTTAATATCACCGCGGTGCTGATTGGCACGCTGCGCGGCTCATCGAGTGCGAGCGACCCCAACAACTTCACCGGCGAGCTGGGCGAGGGCCGCGAGGGTTGGGAAACCGGCGACTTCACCTACACCATCACCGATCGCGCCATAGTGGTCGCGCCGGGCGAGGAGGCGGCCTATACGGCGCTGACCAAGAGTGAACAAATGTTGCGCAATCCGTTTTTGCGGCCGGCAACGGGCGGCGACCCTGGCTCGGTGGTACGTAATGGTTACGTCTTCGACCCGGCGTTCTACCAGAGCCGCTTTGGCCTGGAGACGCCCGATGTAGTCATTCATTCTCTCGGCACCAACGATGTGCGCGACCGCAGCGCTGAGACGATCTATGACATGGTCCTAGCCAATGACACCCTGATTCATTCGCAGCTCCGCGCGACTTGGCCGACAGCGAAGATTATCCGGATGTTCCCTGGCACTGCGATCAATGCAACGCGCGATGCACTATGGGCTTCGCACTACCTGCCCATGCTCCGCGCGATCCAGCAGGCCGCCGCCAACCTGGCCGATCCCAAGCTGATCGTGGCGCCGACCTGGGCGCTGACTAACCCAGAAGCTGGCTATGCCTTTTCAGCGGCATCGCCCGGTTTTGACGGGTTTTACAGCGGCGATTGGACGGACGCGATCCACCCGATCCAGTCAACGCGACAGCGCTTGTACGAGGTCGTCGGCGCGTATGCCGCTGCGGCTTCCCAAAACATCATCTAACCAACTCAAGCAAAAGGAATAAATCATGGGCGCAGCAATTATCACTGACGGTGCAATCACTCCGACACTTAAGGTCATCGCGAACGTTGACCGGGGGCTTGAGGGTTGGTTCGAGTTTGATACCAGCGTTTCAAACTTCAATCTGAACAGGGCCCCGAACAAGCCCAATGCGGTGATCATCGGTTCGCCATCGGCCTATTCATCCCACGGCCGCTTCAAGGGGCTGACAAACTTCATTCAGACACCAATCGGTGATTCTGATGAGGTCACGATCATTGTGGTGGCCAGGACCGTCCTCACGCCTACTGGTAACGCCGATGGCTCCATTCTGGTTGGCGGGTACACAGGAACTTCGGTAACCTCAGGTATTACCGGGTCGGCGGCGGGCGCGAACATTTACTTGGCCAACCCAACGTCAGCTACTGGTTCTGCGAGTCGCAATGATGGCGCAGGAGTTGCAACCGCGGCCGGTGTAAGCGGCAACGGAATTATTCCTACGAGCTGGGCTATTCGCTCTGTTCGCGCGAAAACAGGATCCCCTACCATTTTGACCGACCATACGGCTGGCCTATCTTTTACTGGAACCAGCATCCTTCAGCGCGCACTGAACGGTAATAAATACCGTATTGGTTCGGGAACTTCGAGTTTCATAGGCGAGTGTGATATCTCGATGGCGGCCATTTTTTCGGCTTACCACAGTGATGCGGAACTTCAGGCGAACTTAGACATGATCCGGTTGCGACTTACCCGAATCGGCATAAACGCTTAGTGAGGAATACGGATAGGAGCTGCATATATGCTTCTATCCATTTTCTCTTTTGAGGGCGTCAGATGTTAGAGGCTTCTTGTGTGCAGAAGCCTTTGAGTGGTGTCAGGCGGGGTTCGGGAATTTGGTATGTATCCTTCCTGTCATAGCGCGCTGCGTTAGGACAGCGTCCACCATAATATTCAATCCTTTGAGGCCCTCATAATAATACTTATGCTCTGTATCATAAAGGTTGGCCAGTATTAGACCAATGCCTTGAATCTTTCCGCACATGGAAAGAAGAGTGTCGCGGTTTGCAATGTCCATTGGGTGCTGTCCAATGAATGCGCAAATTACAGAGGCCCTTGACTGGTATGGCAGATTATCAATGTTGTGTTTGTTCGGTATAGCGTCAAAGAAGCCGCGCAACTCATTCCATGCATGAGGTCGGCTCACGTCAAAGTTTAATTGCGGGTTGTTAGTGACAGCGTTGGCATTGAAATGCAGCGCCAAATCAATGGCTGCGTATCCAGCCATGGATGCACCGAAAAACACGACGTTTTCCGGAGCGTAGCCTTCCATGGCCTTAGCGAGAACTGCCTTCATGTGGGAGCCGCCATCCTCCCTTAAGTAATAACTGTTTGTGGGGTCTGTTACGCATACGATGTCACCTGGGAAGTGTCGATAGTAACTCAATAGCCCCCCGTATACTCCGTTATTCTTTAATGTAGCCATTGTGATCAAAAGAGTTTTCGAAGGCTTGCTTCTTTTTATATAGATAATATTCTCTCCGAGAATATTTATCTGATGTTTTTCTACGACCTGATCGTAATCCAAATCATTGCAAACATCTTCTAGCATCTAGCTTTCCTGACTCATAAATAATGTATCCGAATGCAAGCGAGCACCTTGGATTGCGGCTGATGGTGCAGCTTTTTAGCCCGCCAGTCTATCTGATGCTGCTGTCAGCATCTACGAGTAAGGGGGCGCTTTATCCGCCCAACCTCAGGATTTTTTACTGGAGAGAATATGCCAATCACCGAGCAGCAGTTGCTTCAGCTCCTCCCTAATGCCCGCCCAGTCGCGTGTATTTTTTTGCCTGCACTGAACCAGGCCATGACCCGCTACAAAATCGACAGCCCCGTGCGTCAGTCGGCATTTTTGGCGCAAGTGGGTTATGAGTCAGGTCAATTGCGCAACTTGGTTGAGAACCTGAACTACAGCGTCGAGGCCCTGCTGATGAAGTTCAATCGTGAACGAATCCGCGAGGCGGATGCCAAAGCCTATGGCCGCGCCGCCGGGCGAGCGGCCAATCATCAGGCCATAGCCAACTGCGTTTACGGCGGTGCCTGGGGCGCGAAGAGTCTCGGCAACAAGAAGCCGGGCGACGGATGGTTGTACCGAGGCCGTGGCCTAATCCAGATCACTGGCCTGGTGAACTACACCCCATGCGGTGCAGCGCTGGGCCTGGATCTTATTAATCATCCTGAGTTGCTTGAGCAGCCGGAGCACGCGGCGATGTCAGCGGCCTGGTGGTGGGCGAGCCACGATCTGAACGAACTTTCGGATGCTGGCCGTTTCCAAGACATCGGCAGCGTCATCAACACCGGCAAGCCGGGACGGTTGCCGCATGGTGCCGACGAACGCAAGGCGTTGTATGACCGGGCGTTGCGGGTGCTGGTGTGATCGGGAATTCACCGAGCTTCAGGTTAGCCCTGGTGCTTAATATAGGGGTTTTCCAGATGGTGCGGGTCGGGGCGTTGCACTCAAAATAGTGGCTTTTCGGGCCATGATATAATCACTATCTGTACGAGATACTAAGGCAGGACATGAAAAGCGAAGATCTGCACCAGCGTGAGAAGCCAGTTGGAATGGGACGGGGGAGGTTGGAGGTCGAGCTTCCTTGCGTTATCGACAAGATTAGTTTCCGCGGTAACCTGAACAGGTTTGGCGCGTTCAGCTATGGCAACGTTGGCGCGGTTCTATACGATGCAGATGTTGCTCGCTATTGCTCAATAGCTCATGAAGTTATGGTTGGCCCTACTGAGCATCCTGTTGACTGGATGTCATCTCACTGCTTTGTTTTCAACGATCGCGGGACCCTTGGTCACTCTTCTGATTTCTTGGATATTGTGTCGGATAATAGTTTTGCGGCGAATAATGCCAGAACTATCATTGGCAATGATGTTTGGATTGGGTATCGCGCTTTCATTCGTCGCGGAGTTGTTGTTGGTAACGGTGCAATAGTGGCGGCAAATGCAACTGTCGTGAAAGATGTGGAGCCGTACACGGTTGTCGGAGGCACCCCTGCGAAAGTGATCCGAAAAAGATTTGATGACGTGACCATAAAGCGCTTGCAGGCTTTGCAGTGGTGGGGTTATTCGATGAGCAAGAAAGCTTTAGGGAGTCTCGATTATGCCGATGTATCGAAGTCTCTGGATGCAATAGAGCGGGCTATTGAAGATGGGCGCCTGAAGGTGCTTGAGCCGAGCTGTGCTATTTTTGTTGATGGAAAACTCGATTAATTAATTTGGTGCTGGTGCTGGTGCTGGTGCTTGGGTACCAGGGGAGGCCAGAAGCAGGCAAACTTTCGCAAAAACTAGAGTAGTTCTCAAAGAGCGAAAGTTTGCTGTTTCTTTGGTTGTTATGCGGCTCGCGACTTAAGGTTGTCTAGCAGTACATCTAGGATGATGAAATGATCCTCCCACCGCGGCGGGGTATAGCTGCTAAGCGCCTTCACTGCGTCGTCGTGAACGTTTTTACTCGGGTCGCTGAAATCAAGGATTGTTTTCTGCCAAGTAATGGCGTCGAGAGGGTTAATGAAGGTGGCCAATGCCGAGCTGGCTTCGTGAAAAACAGGTATGTCAGAGCAAATGACTGGGGTTCCCATCGCCTGAGTCTCAATCAGTGGCATACCCCAGCCTTCGCTGAAGGATGGGAACAGCATTGCTTTTGCTCCGCGAATGACCCGTTTCAGCCCGGCGTCACTGAGATCGCTTAGCTCAACAACATACGGTTTTATGGCCTCGCACTGGTCAATAAAATTGAAAACATTCTGATTTTCCCAGCCTCGTTTTCCAACAATGACTAGTTTTGGAGGCGTGATGCCACGCAAAATCCAGTCCCTCCAGATTTGAAGCAGGAAGAGATGGTTTTTGCGTGGTTCAATCGTGCCGATATACGTGAAATAACTTTGTTGGTCCAACGTCTCAAGCGCAGGAGAGAATTCTTCCGCAGGGCTCTCGAAGAAGCTTTCTTCAACACCAATGTAGGCAACCTCGCATTCCGGCAACCGGAGCTCTTGGCTTTCGCACCAGGACAGGAAGGAAGTTTTAGTCGCTTCGGAGTTGACAATAACCATATCCGCACAGAATGAAACGGTGTCCATTCTTTTTATATGGTCGCTGTAACCGCTTGCGCGTACGTACTCGGGGAAATCAATCGGAATCAAGTCATGGATGTAAAATGCGAACTTCAAGCCAAGCTTCATCTTTAGGGTAAAGAAGCCGTCCTTGTTTGAAATTCCGTGATGAGACGTGTTTAAGTATACAGAGTTTCCGCGCGGGTAAGAGTTGATCAGTCGCGCCAAAGGCCTGCTGCAGTACTTCAAAACCTCATCGTCAATTTCTCGACGATCGCTGGGCGATGATAGGTTTGTATTTTTCAGTTGCTCAGGCTTTTGGTTTCTGTGTAGCGGAAGTAGACTTGAGTACGACTCAGTCAAGTCTTTCGAACTTAATGGTAGCAGAGTTTTGGTTATAAGTTCGATAAAGTCGTTGTAAGATAGCTCCGGCAAGTCACTAAGTGTTTGGCCTGAGGTAACATTCTCAACGAAGGATAACGTTTCAAACTTTAATGGGTTGAAGAATAGGTCTTCCAGCTTTTCTGCAAAAACCTTTGTGCAGCTATCTACGACTATGGAGCCTGGCTTAGTGGTGAATGCGTAGTCAAATGCAGTGTCTGAAGTGTTGTTTTTTGAGTTGTTGATGAGCACCGTGGTGGAAGCCGGGTTCTCATCTTTGTACTCGTTCAATTGATTTGATACGTCAGCAAATTTTTTCTGTAGTATGAACAGGGTTTTGTTTGCTTGGGGGAGTTTTAGAAGTGAAGAACCACTGTGCCGTGTTTGCTTTTTTGACAACTCAATTTGCAGTTGGGACAGGTGTTTAGCGTCCAGTATAAACTGCGTATTGCAAAGAGTGTCGTCTCCTAATCGAAGATAGTTTTCATTGTTGAATGTTAAGATGTCATAGGGTACGGCGGAAATGCCAGAGTCTTTAAACCAGTCATTGGCTTCTTTGGTCAGATACCTCGAGAGGACCAATATTACTACGCTCTTATTAGCCTTAAGGAAATTTGATTTCCCGGTCAGCCAGGTGAGAGGGGCGAAAGTAATTTTGACGGAAGGCAGTCGCGCTGAAATGAAGGCGTGCTTGTCTGGTGGGCAAGCGACAATCATAAGCTCGCTTGCCACTTGATCGTTTTGAGCGACCAATAGGGGGGATGCAATTTCTGTCATTGGATTGGCCGCTTATTTATTCTAAGGCATCAACTGGAATTGAAGGAGGAACTTCCTTCTCTCCGTGATTCCATCGGTTGGCGATGTTTTTAATAAACTCTCTGCTCGACGCATCGTCTAGCAGCACTAATCGAACGCCGTCCTGTCTGACGAATGCTACGTCTTTACCTTCAGCGTTAAACAGTTCAAGCGCATACCTTAGATCCACGCGGTCAATACCAGTTGGGGTCTCAGCATTCCTGCGAGCAATTAACCGTGTGAGGTCGTATACAACCAATTGATTCATGATTACCGTCCCCATTTCTGGTTGATCATGAACTTCATCGCGTCGGAGGGAAGCGGGACGCCTGGGTTCAATTGTTCCTCTGAACCAGAGAATAGGTAGCGCCAAAATGCGGGCGTGAGCGAGATTCCAGATACAGGTAGATAGGTTGTGCTGCGTTCACTCGGTGGAACGTCCGACGGTTTCACTCCCTGCGAAGATGGAGTCTTGCTCAGGCGCAATGTGGTTTTTCCAAAAAGCTCTGCTTCGATGAGGGAACCGGAGGAAATAGAACAGAATGTGATATTTTTATCCATGACAAACAAGTCGTAGATGTTCACATCCAAGATGCTGATGTTGTGCGATTTCAACTCTGCTTCAAAGGGTTGTCTGTTTTTGAAGTGGGGGTGGAACTTATAGTAGACTTTTGGGAAGTAAGATTTGAGTTCGATCAGCGTGGCAATGACTTCCTTCGGCGTAATCATTTTTTTGCCGTCAATCAAAGAAGAGTCGACGTCAATTTGCCCCAGAAATACTGCGGAACCTGGTGAAACGGTTACATTTCGGAAGACGCGCGCGCTACGTCCGAGAGACATGCGTGCATGCGAAACAATATCCTCATGAGGGATTGTCATGGCAGCAATCCGCTCTTGGAATTCTGGAACGTTGGTGCGCATGCCGAACACATAGTCAGGCAAGAAACGAATCGCGTGAAGTGTCAGGTCGACGTAATGTATTGAGGCCTTGTTTAACGCATTTATCAGCAATGGAGAAAGTTCAAAGCCGAAAAAGAGATGGTTTTTATAAGGCTTCAAGGCTTCTGCGATATAATCTGCTTCGTCTTCATCCGAGTGAAACGCAGATGCCCAGCCGGAGCTGTCGAACGGAAGCTGGAAGTCGGAGTAGAATTTAAAACGATTCAATGGATCGCTAGGTTCTGTGCCAGTTAAGGTCGAAATTTTGCAGTTCAGTATTTCTGAGAAAGTGGTACCAAACAAAGAGAAAAGCCAGTCGCTATGAATTTCCTGTGGGTTTTCATATTTTTTATCGGACCGATCATCAACTTTCAGAACATCTGTTGTGAAAACTACACCGTCGTACAGTTTTTCCGTGGACATCAACAAACTCCATGTGTACATATAAATTGCAAGTGCTACCAGGTTGAGATCAGAAAACTGACAGTCGATCTGAAATTGTGTGGCTTTCACTCTGCTGATTATGGCGATTTGCGCCTTCTCAATTTTACCTGTAACGGGGGGGCAATTGGAAGCGAGGGGCGTGCGTGCCCACAGTGTGGTTGGTGGGCGTTACCCCAGAAAGAAGGGGCCGCGAGCGATCTTCTATGCCTTGGCATGGATTGGCGCTACCGTGTCATTTAGCTCAAAACCGCGCTACCCCAGCGAACATCTTGGTGTGAATGCATCACCTTCCTGTGGGGAGAAGGCATGTTTGCCTGTCTGCAACCATCAAGGAAGTATGCCGCTATTCTGCAGCCGATCGTTCAAATAAAGGTGGTGGGATGGAAGGTGTAGAGCTGAGCCCAATGATTGAGCGCGAAGCCGACAAGCTTCTTGCTCAGATTGCCTTGGCGGATTCAATGATTGTTGCGGCGAAAGCGGGCGCACGCGCTGATGGGTTTGTGCTTGGCCTGGAATCCGCCCGCGCCCTGAGTGAGTCGACCATTGATCGGCTCTATGTCATCTTCGATTCGGCGACTGAAGAGCGGTTGAGATCGCTGACCGCAACTTAAAGCCGGCCTTCTTCCTCGGCTGGTTTGATCAAATAAGGCCCCTGATTGCGCACGTTGCCTATTGCCCGATCCACCTTGAACCACTCGAACGCCTCGGTCGGTTCGCCTTGCAGCAGCACCATTTGCTCGGCGCGTTCTTTCGGCGTTGCCGGGTCGAGCCATTCCCGGGCGAGCTCTGGCGATAGCGTCACAGGTCGGCGGTCGTGGATATCGACCATACCGCCAGCGCTGTCGGCGGTGATGATCACGAAGCCGTCGTGTTCGCTGGGCTCATGCTCGGCGTTCGGATATTGGCCGATCGCAGCGCACAGGATTGGCGACCGGTCCCGCCGGCGGATCAGGTAGGGTTGCTTCTTTGGTCCGCCTTCATCTACCCATTCAAACCAGTTGTTGATGGCGATGATTGCCCGATGCGGCCAGATTGCGCGAAAGAAGGGGCCGTGTGCGACTTTCTCCACCCTGGCGTTGATTGGTGCTGCGCGGTCCTTGGCCCAATGCGGGCGCCATCCCCAGCGCACCATATCGGCGTGCAGATATTCGCCTTCCTGGTGAAAGATGGCGAGCTGGGTTGTCGGAGCGGCGTTGTACCGCTCGAAAGGCCGGTCGCCGGTGCTGTTGACCAGAGGGTTGGGCATGCTGAGTGCCGCCACGAATTCGTGGATGCCATCGTATTGGGAAAGTCGTCCGCACATGTTCAGCTCCTCTGATTGCCAGCTTGCAGATCGCGAATGATCCTTTCTTTTTGATCCAGGACCAGTGTCAGGCTTCGGATCTTGAAAAGCTGGTCGGTGGTTTCCGCCTCCAGGTTCGCCATCCATGCCCGCTTCTTTTGGAGTTCGGTCGACAGCTGGTCGTTCATTTCCACCAGGGTGGAAATATTTTCCTTTGCCGCCTTTAGCTGACGCTTTAGATCCTGGACGTCTTCCTCAAGCATGCTTGCGTAATGCTTGACGGTCTCCAGCCTGGTCGGACTGCCGAGCCATTCGCTAGTGTCTTCGATTTCGTAGGGGTCCACGGTGATGCCTTACGGATACTGTTTGGATATACAGTAAGCGAGCCCGGGGGCGATGGCGAATGGCGGCGACGGAATGCAAAGCAAGTCACTCAGGCGTCATCAGCACCGCGAGCGTCAGCTTGATGAATTCTTCGTTCTTATCGATCGTGTCCAAGGCGCCGCGGACGTTATCGGCGACGTCGGCCGCACCGCGTTGCTCAACCCAGTTCGAAAGCTCCAGGATGGCGGCCTCAAGGGCGAGCTGGTTTTCGTTGATCTTGAAGAGCAGGGAAGGGAGCAGGTCTGAGTTCGGCATGGGATTTCCTCTATGTCGGAAATCAGCGTAGCAGCCGACGATGCATTGGCTTGAGGGGAGAGGGGGCGCATTCGGCAGAACGCCGGTAGAAAGGTGAAAAACCTGTCTAAAACTACCTCTGGCTTGCTCGGTTTCATTGACCCGAAAGGCGCCAAAGTCGGGCTAGAGTTTTAGACAATCCACAATGCATATCCTTGAAACACAAGCCCTCTAGGATATTTCCATAAGTACTGCTGCATCAGTGGTGTGTTGGCTTGGATGGTCGTTCGGCAGGACGCCGGTGGTGGGATTTCTTCTGTGGATTTCTTCCCCAAAACGCAACCGTTTGGACCAATGTTTATTGGGTTCTGAACAGTCGCAAAAGTGGGTGGATTTCGGGAGGTATTTCAGGCTCAAGGCCTTGATTATAAAGGCCTTTGGCGATTCCTATGCGGCATCCCAGGCTTTGACACCGCAATTGGCGAGCCGCAAAGTCAGTGCAGAAAGGCGCTCCAATGAGTGCTCGGCTTGAAAGATGAACAAAAGGGAGGAGCCACGTCCACTCCCTTTTGAAATAAAGCAATTCCAATTGCTCAATCGAGGAATCCGATATCAGTCGTCATGTTTGTGTTTATGTTTGTTCTTGTGCTTCTTTTTATGCTTGTGGTCGTAGTGGTCGTTATCGTTATCGTTATCGTTGGCCAGATTGTTGCCGATAGCACCACCTGCTGCGCCGCCCAGTCCAGCGCCGATCAGGCCGCCAGTGGAACCACCAACACTGTTGCCGATTACCTGACCACCCGCTGCACCGAGCCCGCCGCCAATGGCTGATTCGGTCTTGTTGCCACTCTTCGCGGTCATTGCGCCCCCAGCTGCGCCACCTACGCCGGCTCCGATCGCAGCGCCGGTGCTACCCCCCATAGCCTGGCCGACAACGCTTCCAAGGGCTCCACCGACACCGCCACCGATAGCTGTGTTGGTGGTTTCGCCAGCGAGGGAGTACTGCGATACAAGAAGGCTTAATGCAACGACAGTGAATGATTTACGCATCAGACAAACCTATAGAAATACACAGGAAAAGAAAAGTTTGTTGGTACGAATCAGTCAGGTCAACAGATAATTGACGGTGCATAAATTTGGATCAACCAATCTGTGATTAGCGCAGCCTTTTGTTGATCAATTATGACCTTGTTGGCACTCCCCCATAGGCCCTTTGCTTGTCGCTAGATGGCAGTGTGATGAGCTCTTCGTTCGGTCGGCAGAACGCCGTGAGGATTGTGCGCAAAACCTCCTCTGGAGGCCGCGTGTTTTCGTTTGCATAAGCACAAAAAAGCGGATGTTTTGCCACTACCAGAAAGGGTTTTTATCCTTATAAAACAAGTGCTTGGGTCGCTATGGTCCCCAGCATGGGGTGCTAGGGGTCGAGTGTTCGAATCACTCCGTCCCGACCATATAATTCAATGACTTAGGCCAATGTTCACAGCATTGGCCTTTTTCATGTGCGTGACATTTGCGTGACTCCTCGATTTTTCACGCCTGCTTCCTCTTCAAGATTGTCAGGACCGGTCCACGCGAATCGGTTGCTGATACCATGTTCGCAGCTTCAATCAGATGCCCGAGCTCAGCGCCCGAGTAGTGACTGGTGATGCTGCCGTTCTTGTGGCCCAGAAGTGCCTTTCGGTCTTCCTCGGTGACGCCAGCTGCGCGCAGCCGACGGCCAAATGTGTGTTTGAGGTCGTGGATCCTTATGGATGCATAACCTGGGTGAGCGGGGCGAAGGTTTTCCTCCTGCCAGAGTTTCGCCGCTCTCACTCGCGCCTTCTTCCAAGCCGAGTCGTTCATTCGGTGCATTGCGTTGCCGTTGTAAGGAAAAACCCATTCCTTGCTCAGGCCGCGCTGCTGATCAATTATCGACTTGGAAACGCTGTTCAGCACCACCAGGCGCTCGTCGCCATTCTTCACGCCAGACCGTTCGTGTCTGCCGCCAAAGTCAGCCGGGATTAGGAACACACTGGTACCGAGCTCCGGCACCGAAATCTCCCAGCCCCACCTCAGCTTGCAAACTTCCTGCTCGCGACAGCCAGTGTTCACCTTGAACAGCGCCATCGTCTGAAGGTGGGCCGGCAACTCCCCGAAAAGAATCGACTGTTCCTCCCACGACATCGGATAGGGCTTACGACTCGATTTCTTTTCTTCCAGCTTCGTGAGCATTGGCACGCTATCCAGCCATGGCCGCCGCTCATCATCTCGCCACTTCCTGGCACACAACGACAAAACCCGAACCACACGCTCGATCGAGATATTCACCGTCCTGTTGCTCACACCTTTCTTCACCCTGCCATCCGGCAGCGTCTTGGTCGCCAACCTGTCCTTAATGAAAGGCCCGAGGGCTTGGTCATCAATATGGGTTAGCGGCATGTCGCCGATGAATTCGTCCAGCTGTGAAAGATGGTGAGCCGAAAGCTTGATCGAAGGCTGATCCTTAAATTCGACCAAGAAGCGTATCGCCGCATCCCGCCACGTTCTGACCTGCCGAACGCCGTAGACCTTCTCCTGCCGGATCTGCTCCAGTCGGTGTATCAGGTAGCGCTCTGCTTCTTGCCGGTCACTTGTTCCAGTAGATTCGTAAAGTCTTTCGCCGTTGATTTTCTTGTCGATATGCCAGAGACCTTTCCTTTGGGAGAGGCCTGTGATCGTTTTTCGCGCCATTGTGTTTCTCCTTTCTGGCGCTCGCTGCGGGGCAATTGTTGCTCCGTCGCGCCCTTTTTATCAATTGCCTTGGCTGCCACGTAAGACGATGCCCACGCATCAAGCTCCTGCCGATCGAAGCCGACACCGCGTTCCCCGATCGGGAACTCATTCACGAACGGCCTGACGATTTCGTTAAACAAAGGCAAATTCATGCTCAAGTAGGCCGGCGCCTCGCCGGCGCGGATAAAGCGTGGCTGCAATTTTTGTGCGCCCATACAGCATCCTTTTCCCCTGATGGGGCAGTTAAATGATGATGTTCCATGCCGCGCGTTGCGGCAGAAGGTGAGAACGGTTAAAGGGTGACGACTTGGCTATTGGGGTCGAATTGCTTCCCATCAGGGTCAGGCACCAATTTCGGCACATGCTGCTGGATGAATTCTTCGAAACATTTTGGGCAGTAACTGGCTTGTGTGGTCAGGCGCAGTTCGTGCCCGGTGTAGTCGCATTTAGGGCACTTGACGGCGGCTGGAATATTGAAAGCCATACGGATTCCTCGCCCGCCGTTCACCGGCAGGTCACAAGTAGAATTGGTAGCTCTAATTCAGTTGGTGTATCGTTTCTGCATTTCCCCTGCCGCCAACTCTTTACCAGTCCATGGATGGCGAGGTTGTGCGTGCAGGGCGAACACTTTCCCTCTCCCGCCGCTCACCGACTGGCTGGTAGGTGGAAGAGGGGTTAGATGAGTTCCGTCGGGATGTCGATGACGTCGCCCAGGCTGGCAACTGCGATAGCGCGGCAAGCTGCGATGGTGATGGTTGGTCCGCCGGCGACGGTTTCGCCAACCCTTGCGGCCCACTGATGGCCTGGCAGCCAAACGTCAAAACGGACGCAGTGCCGCAGTATCGCCAGCGTCCCCGCCTTTTCATCCGTGGCTGGATTGATCTTTCCGTAAGTGCTTCCGCCCAAGGCAAGGCAAACACCGCTCTTGGTGATCCTGGCCTGCTTCCCTTCGGCCAGGGCCATTGCCCAGTTCAGGGCTTGGCCGATCAGATCGGCCGTCTTCACTCTGACATGTGTATTCATCGCCGCGGCCCCTTGTAGCAGTACACGTAGGCGAATCGCCCGCTGGAGCATAAACGGGTAGCTGAGTCGCGCGATACCAATGCCGCCTTGAGCGGTTTTTTTGTGCCCGAAATTTAATGGCTCGTCGAGTGCAAGTTTTTATGCCAATAGAAATGGAGTAACTAGAGTGATGGACGTAAACAATATGCATGACATTGTTTCGGTAATGGATTTTGGCGCAATTGGGGATGGTGGCTATCATCCTGTGTCTGAATGGTATACCCATGGGACTAGCACCTATCGTGGTTACGCGAACTTGGCCGAAGTGCAGGCTGACTACCCTCATGTCACTTCGGGTGAACAATCTATTGATTGGGCGGCTGCGCAGGCCGCGCTCAACGCTGCAGCAATTTCTCCGCGATATATCGACCTGCATGATCTGAAACTAGTCACTTCAGAAACGCTGATCTGGAAAGGCGGTGCGTTTTTGAAGGGGGTACCAGGCCGAGCTGTAATCAAACTCATGGCGGGTGCTAACTGCACCATTCTGGAAAGCGACCGGTTTGACTACTGGGCTGCCTGGAAAAACGGCTCCAACTTGGGCTACCCCATGGATGGTGGGATTGAGGGTGTCATCCTGGATGGCAACGCAGGCGAGCAGGGCGATGTTTCAAACTCCCTGGAAGATCTGGTTTACGGGATGCGTATTCACTCGCACCGTTTTGGCATCGGTTGGTTGCAAGTCCGACGGATCAAAGGAGTAGGCATCCTAACGCAGTACAACACTGCGCTGATGTACAGCTTCCGCACTGATGGTGTGGATGACTACGGCTTGCAAGGGAGCCCTCTCGGCAGTCCCTCCCCGTATGACTTCCGGCAAATCAACGTGATCGATACGTTGTACGAAGCGTTTGTATTCAAGGGGCCTGCAGATATTCCAATCTGGCATTTGACCACTAACTACTGTGGCTGGCTCGACAACTCCACAATCCCGACCGTCCCGCGTACTTCATTGCTCTACCCGGGGGAGGAGATACACTCTGTTCGAGTACAGACAGCATGCAAAATCGGATACCTAAACTCTAACGGTGCGCTGTATGGACGTTCGCTGTACGTGGCTCCGTTTACCCGATTCCATGGGGATACCATTATCGTCACCGGATCGTGGGGCGCATTACTGATGGATGGAAGTGCTTTCGGCAGCATTGCAGCCCTCAGCATTCAGCAGAATGCCTTTGCTTGGGGTGGGGTGTACAAGCCTGGGCTCGAGATCACGTTTGGTAATGGAAGCGTGATCAATAAAAACCGCTTCTCTTTCCCCCAAGTGTCGCTGAGGCGTCTGACGACGCCCGCGAATCCAAACGCGATTGGCCCTGGAATCGTAGATAGAGCCGGCGCCCAGTTTGGGATCATTGATGGAATTGATAGCAACTCGGTTGCAGGTCACGGTTTAGTGATCGGTGCGACCAATCGTGGTGGTATTTACGAGTCAGTAAACTTCGACAGCATCCAAGGCACCTCACATGACGGAACAGAGAGTGCTGCGGTGATGATCGAGGCTGGGGCGAGGGATTGGCGTATCGCTGAACTGCGCCTCACGAACTGCAATCGCAATCTTGTCAATTTTGGCGAGAACATGCGTGGAGTCGTGCGTGATGGCACTATCGAGATCAATCAGAACCTTGTGACAGGACAAATTGCCCTCGAAGGAGTGGTGCCCGCGAGCCAGCTCAATTCTGTAGTACCGGGTAGTGGGAATATCGCAATCGACAATATCAGTTCATGGGGGCTAGAGATTCTGGATGGGACTAAACGCTACTACAACCGTTCCAAAATCACGGTGACTTTCGACGGTAGCATCGCCGGGGCTCATTCCACCGCTGAAGTTCCGCATGCTATGTGGAGGAAACCACATCTGCGTGATGTTAAGCAGGGGCTTTTTTGGAGCGGAGCTAACTGGCCGAACATCCATGCAGGCGTCCGTACCTTAGAAGCAGGATCATTTTCGGCGGCGGCATTCGTGCACGCTATTGCACCAGGAACGCTTACGTTGACGGTTGATCTTGGGTAAAAAATTCGGCCATTTATTGTGGTTTAAACAAACTCTTTTGAGCCCGCCAACCGCGGGCTTTTTTTCGCCTGGAGAAAAACAATGGCAAGACTTTCAGAGAGCAGGGCAGGGAGCCGCAACGCGCTCGCCTTCCTCGATATGCTGGCTTGGGCAGAGGGTACCGGTACTTCCCCGGCCACGGCCATGGATGGTTATGACGTGATCGTCACTGGCATCGACCGCAAGCCGGAGGTGTTCAAGGACTTAACCGATCATCCGTTCGCCCGAGGCCGCAAGTCCAAGGTGATCAACAGCAAGGGTCTGACCTCGAACGCATCCGGACGGTATCAGCAGATGCTCAAGGACTGGCCGCATTACCGGGCGCTGCTCAAGCTGCCGGACTTCAGTCCGATCAGCCAGGATCTGCTGGCCCTGCAGCACATCCGCGAATGCCGAGCGCTGCCGGATGTGCATGCCGGTCGGGTCGAAACCGCTATCAAGAAGTGCCGAAACATCTGGGCCAGTTTGCCTGGGGCAGGGTATGGCCAGCGCGAGCACCGCCTAGAGGACTTGATCAAGCAATTCCGCCTGGCGGGCGGCACGTTATCGTGAGGGGTAGGGATGCAGTCATTTACCGCCCCGCTGGATATCCGTTACGACGCCGAGGCCAGCAAGATCCTCGGTGCTGATCACTGGCGGGTGATCACGCCATTTCGCTACTACCTGGGCAACAAGTACAGCGAGCAGTGGGTCACCGTGCCGGCGGGTTATCTCACCGATGGGGCCAGCGTACCGCAGCTGGTGTGGAACCTGATTCCGCCATGGGGAAGCTACGGCCAGGCTGCCGTTGTGCACGACCTGCTGTGCGAATACCTGGCGATCGTGGTTGCGGGCGAGCTCGTGAGTATCACGCGTGAGCGCTGCGACGAGATCTTCTGCGAGTCCATGGGCGAGCTTGGTGTGCCGGAACGGAAGCGTTGGGCGATCTTTCAGGGCGTTAGCCTGTACAGAAAGCTGGCTCGCGTCGATAAGCCTTCAACCACTCCGCTGAAGCGCAAGCTCGAAGCGACCTGGCGTCCGACCCTGAAATGGCCTACAGAGAGTTAAGTCATCCCTGCCACTCGTTAGACCTATTCAGCAAGACATAGGCTAGTCTATAAGTCGCGGGCTCGGCGTCCTAAGCTAGATTGGTTCGTTAGGAGAAAAATCATGTCGCAGGAACTTGTAGGTGAACTATCAAAGGAAATAGATCATTGCCAAGTATGGGCGCGGCGCAACTATAACTATGCTCATCTTGTTTTTGGTATTACCGTTATGGCCAGCTTTATTGCGGCGATATTGATTGGTTCAAATGCGAAAGACTGGCCCGAAGTCGGCTTGGGTGAAACAGGATTTCGAATTTTGTTGACCGCTCTTACGGCGATGCCGGCGGCGCTTCTTCTGATTAACAATACACTTCGGTTTGAGGAGCGTTCAAAGTGGTTTTGGCGAAAATGTCGAAAAGCTCAGCGGCTTCTGAGAAAAATGCGAGATTCTAGAAATCCAGATCCAGAAGTTTTAAGTGACGAATTCAGTAAAATTTCAGAAGAAATGGAAAACGAATGGCCAGCCTTCGGCTCTTCTCCTTCCCAGCCAAAAAAAACGGGCCTTGATTAGAGACTGATTGAGCTCAAGTTGATATGGGTTATTAGGGCGCCAGAAGCACCGCCAGAGTCAGCTTGATGAACTCCTCGTTGCGGTCGATGGTATCCAGGGCACTGCGGACGTTTTCGGCGACCTCGGCCGATCCGCGCTGCTCTACCCAGTTAGACAGTTCCATGATGGCGGCTTCCAGAGCGAGCTGGTTTTCGTTGATCTTGAAGAGCAGGGAAGGGAGCAGGTCAGAATGTGACATCGCGAATCCTCGGCTATGGGGTCAGCGTTGCGGGGGCGTTTGAGGTCGGCAGAACGCTGGGGAGGAGGCAAAAAACTGAGTTACTGGTGCATGTGCGAGCCCAGGGCGCCGCGGCGCTGGTCGACCAATAAACTGAACGACCTAGCTGGCGCCGGGCGATTTCAGAATATCGGCAGCCTGATCAAGACCGGCAAGCTGAGGTGTGTTCCGCATGGCGCATCCGAGCGCAAAGAGCTGTATGACCTGCACTGAAAGTGCTCGCGTGAGCTCTGGGCCCCTGCTGGCCGAGCGCCGTCAGCGGATAGGATGTGATAAGAAGTTGGAAGCAGCGGCCAGGGCTGACGATGACCGCGGCCTCCATTGACGAATCCCTAATTAAGGTCCTCCATCAAGTCCTGCTCGGCAACATTGTACTGAGACAGGAAGAGCTCTTTGAGCCAAGCGTAGCCGACATCTTCAAACTCAAATTGGAATAGCTCTCCACCCACAGTGGCGAAAAAAATGACACCTCTACTTGTGTCTGCGTAAGTGTCGACGTCGAATTGGCCAATGTGCTTACTGTGGTATACGGCAATATCTGGTGTTTTAAAGTAGCTTTCAGCATGTAGCTTTGTTCTCGCTGGAACCATCCAGTCACCTAGTGGACCATGTCCGTTACGAGTTTTTATATGGTAGAACCTTGACTTTTTTGCCATGTCGCCATCCTGATCGTTTGGGTGAGTTTTGCTTCACCCTCAGGTCCAATGAGTTGTCAGTGGGAGGGTTGATGCCAAGATGGTGGCATGATGGCCGGATTTCAAGGTGTGTCATGTGAACCTTTCAGGCAAGCAGCTCCACCGATCCTAGGGGGATTTTGGGGTAGTTAGTCCCCTGAATACATTTGAAGGAGCGTTGGCATGCCGAGGTCGCCGAAGATTATCTTCATCGGTGTTTACTGACTTCTTCCGTGCTGGGTTCTGGTTTTATATACAGTGGTTAGACGCGGCGGATTTGTCGAATCGGGGCGACGAGACGCATAGGGGCTTCTGGCAACGCTGCCATTAAGCTAGCACTGCAGAGCCAAAACAGCCCATTTGGACACAAAAAGGCAATTGCGATTATCGCTAAGCGTCTGATTTGTTTCGCTTGTTTGGTGGAGTAGAGGGGGGTTGAACTCCAGGCTAGCCTTTGTATTTCGTGGCTTTCAGTGCCAAGACTTCCATTTTGCTGTCATTCGTTGAGCAGCCTGTTGAACTGGCATGCGAGAACTTTCTTGAGACATAGCAACGCTTAGTCTACTGTCGCTCCTCTAGCATGACGAGGTAGGCAGGAGGCCAGAAAACACCGCCGACAACGTCCTCTAAGGTCACGATTACAGCTATTAAGGAATTGGTATGTCAGGCGGTGAGTTATCGAACATTGGAAGAATAGCGGAAAAAATTTCAAATGAAATATTTTCTTTTTTTAAATGGAAAGTTGTAGGTCCGACTAACCTAAATTACAAGTGTGAGAAAAAAGATCTTCACTCTAAAATAAAAGATGGGGAGCACCATCACCCTACCGATGTGGTTTTTAAATATTTCGACCCGTATGCGAATAAAGAAATTTACATGCATACTGATCTCAAGAGCTATGCTAAAGGCTCAATTAGCTCCACTGAGATAAAAAAAGCGTTGGTTTCATTAGCTCGCTCAATTGAATGTGCGCATGTAAGCACTGAGTGGCGCGACCGGTATGTGGCAATAAAAAGTGAGCGCCGCGTCGTCAAAGGACTATTATTCGTATTTAATCATGATGATCAATATGATCGTGATTTTTATGATCATTTTCAAAATCTCCGCTTTGAGACTATGCATGTCAGGGAAGGGCAACAGTTACATATCGCAGAGCCTGCGCTGATAAATCATATGGCAACTCTTCGTCAGGATATAAACTCTCTAATAGCAGCTGACACCTTCCCCCGGCATCGATACACATTTTTATATCCTGAGATGGTTTTGCACAAACCATCCGGAGACTATTGGTCGAGACCTGCAACTATGGAGTTGATAGCCGCACCTTACATGATAATTCATCATGGTGCTGTTACGTCGGAATCTATTGAAGGTGTTCGATCACAAACTCATAGTGAAGGATACATAATATATTACCGTCGATCGGGTGAGTCTGAATTCGAGTTCATGTATTTGTTCGACGCTCTATCTAGGTTTCAGCTTCTAAAGGGCGATAAGGATTTGAAGATCCGTATTCGTGTGATTTGTCGCAATTCAAGCGCAAACCTTCGCAGTAACTACATGAGTGCTATTGCAAGCTACGTTCGAGACTGGAACGAGGACGAGCACCGGCGTGCTATCTTGGAGCGTATAGAGCTTGAAATAGTTAATATGGCGGTTCACAATTACAAGGCTGAGCAGATAGGGTGGGATCGCGCATGAAAATTGGCAGCATTTATTATGCGTCTGATAAAGCGATGTTTGATGCGCTAACTCAGCGCAAGGTCACTATCGCACACTTGCGCGAGTTGTTTCTTTCTAGAGGTATAATTATTTCTCCTGATACTGACAAAGAAGCTTTGGCGCGACAATTCAGCAGCTTTTTCCATGATTACGCGGACTACCAAAAACTGTCTCTCTTAATCGGCGCTCACAGTGTTAGAGAGCGGACTACCAACATAAGTATTACGACCGCTGTCACTGCCGATGACATGATGAAATCCCTGGAGTCGACTAAGGAGCTTTTCGAAGCAGAAGAGCACGACGTCATTGACATCTCGTCTGTGAATGGGGTTATTACGTGCACTATTCACTACCAGAAAACTGATTTTGGTCAGTCTGAATTTAGGCAGGTAGTTCAGAAACAAGCGGTTATAACGCTCGAGCCGCTTCGCAAGGGTTGGAAAGTTAGCGGTCCAATGAACGATAAATTCAAAAACCTAAGTGCTCAGTTGCAAAGCCAAATTGAAGTTATGACTTCAAGTGAAGTAACAGTCTCGGAAATATCTCTTTCTGCATACCCCGATCCGGAGCTCCGCACCCGCTTCTTTAGAGAATTGATTGAGCGGTTGCCTAAATTTAAGCAAGTCGATGTCATCGATGTGGCTACATTCAATCCTAAAATTAAAGAGGTCGACTTGACTGTCGACGACCTACAGGAAGACGAAGATGAAGAACTTCCACTTGAAAGTCCACGTCCAACTACACATATAACTAAAGCTCAGCTAAGTGGGCAGGGAGTTTTAGAATCTGAGCAGTTGTTGGCGCTTGAGGCTCAAGGTTTTTATATTTGCAAGATTTTATGGCATGCCAAGGATAATAATCAGGTTGATTCCGATATATATGTAATAGAGTCTCAGTTCGGAAATAAGTCGGCTTGTTCTGATTTCTCTTATATACTCAAGGGTGTTAAGCACTATCAGAGTCATGGAGTTTATGGCGCAAGGGTTAAAGCTTCACCCCCGGAGGAAGATCGGATAAAGAAGCTGATCGTTCGCGCTGCGGAAGATACCATTAAATTTCTCACCATAGGGAAAACATAATGCGAAATGTCAGGCTTCGTGCTTTCTCACTGCGCATTGGTGCGGAGGCAGATAAAATTGTCTCCATGCTCAATTCAGCGTCTTTCAGCATCGAAGAAGGCTCAGGTGTTGAGCTAATCGATCAGGAGCTTGGCTTTTCTATATTCAGGTATCACGAGCAGAGTGAAATTATTGATAACATCACCGATGTCTATGGTGAGCCACAGCGTAATGCATATCTTCAATACATTAGTTTCAAGTTTTATTTGGTTCAGATATCTGATGGCTTTCATCACGTTTTCATTGAATCGTCACCGAAAAGCCTCAAACAGTTTGTATCTACGCTACGTCGTGCATTTTCGGGGCCATTCTCGTTCGAGCCCGTGAAGCTTGATGTTTATGAATGGTACAAAAAATTTCAAACATTTCCTGATATTACAAGAGTTCGCATTCTGAAAGCGCAGTCCTCAATCATAAATATTGATGGGGATTCATCTTTTAGAATCGCAGTGGAGTCATCGTCGAACGCAATTATACAAATGGAAAGCATCGTTGGTGATAAAAAACTGTCTTTGGATAAGCTGAGACTATCATTTTTCTATCACCACACTGAAAGAGTTGTTGACCTGTCAGGCGCGTTTAATTTGGCGGTGGTCGGCTGGAAGGCACCTGAAGCATTAAAGTTTATTATGTCTGTCAGGTCTTGCGAGTTAATTTAGTGAGCATTGGTGTGACTCTGGCGAAAGCTCTTTCAGCTTTAAACCCTTTGTCCTCATTACCCGATGGCATCCAACGCCTATAAACCCGGGCGATCATTGTCCAGTCCGATTGCCCATTTGTTTAGCCACCCACATCGGGGGCTCTCCGGCAGACAGCATCATCAATAAGTTGGTGTACCGTGTTTGATACGGTCACATTCCAAGTCAGAATTACTATCGAGCGTTAAGGGTTTGACCTAGGCGTGGGCGATCAAGTGCATCGGATTTGGGGATGATGAACAGTCGGCAGGGCTCTAGATGAGGGAGTTAATCTCGTACCACTTTTTGTACCAAACGTTCGTTTTTTAGGGTGGGGTAGCGGGTGCAACACCCCCTGAAAGCCTTTAAAACCCCAGGACCAAAAAACGCCAGCAAATCCGCACAACATTCCTTGATGTCCATGCTTACTCCGGCGAAATCAACACCGCAAGCGTCAGCTTGATGAACTCTTCATTTCGGTCGATCGTGTCCAAGGCACCACGGACGTTTTCGGCGACGTCAGCCGACCCGCGAGCCTCCACCCAGTTGGATAGCTCCATGATGGCGGCCTCGAGGGCGAGTTGGTTCTCATTGATCTTGAACAGCAGGGAAGGGAGCAGGTCAGAATTTGGCATCGCGAATCCTCCGTGGAGTTTTCAGCGTAGCAGGGGGATTTGGAGTGGTGTTCGTTCGGCAGGACGCCGGGGAGGGAAATGGGTTGCGTGACTTTTGCGTGACTTGTCGTGACTCTATGTTGATCTATAGCTATTCGATTGCAGCGAGCGCCATAGAAATCAACCATGTACCAAGGGTTTGCTAGAGTTCTGCGTGCATGGGGTGCTAGGGGTCGAGTGTTCGAATCACTCCGTCCCGACCATATAATTCAAAAGGGTCGCGAGATTTTATCTCGCGACCCTTTTTTATTTTTGGTCGTTTTTACCCCTACAAAACGACTGGCTCTCAGTGGAATCCTCACTGCGTTCGCGTGAATTGATGCCTTATCTGGCAGTCGTCTCATGAGCAAGGCTGGAGAAAATTTACGCTATTTAGCCGTACCGGCGATGGATATGCATGCATGGATGATCGCCCAGCGTCATCTGGCGTCGACGCAGCAGGCGAGTGAAATCGATCAGTTACTGCCGCATCAGTGATAACCGGTTTAGTTACGCAAGGCATGATGGCCGGACGCATACGTAATAACGCCAGAACAGTAATGCATAGACGATGTCGCCCGATGCCGCTACTGGCAATGGCCAGGGGATGCTGCCCGCCAGCCAGTGACCATAGACCACCACAACAAACAGTACTTTCAGGATTATCCCGAGCAGGATATAGGGACGATACTGCAGCGGATCGCGAGCGATCATCCAATAGGCCCAGCCGAATATGATAACCAGGCACGTGGTGAGTTGAATGAAGAGGGTTGAGGTAGGGGTAATTTGCAGCCCCAACAGTGCAGCTACGGGTTGTAGGGCTACGAGTAATGGAAGACCTGCGAATACGTTGAAGCAGGCGGCAGAAATAAACAGCTTGCGTGTATAACTGTCGGTCATGGAATTGTTCCTGAGAGGTGGTGACGCTTCGCGTCGCGCTGAGACATCTTGTAACTTCCGGGCCTCAGCCAAGCAGCTTGAGTAATGCCGGATAGCTATTGGGGAACAGCCTGCTTATCCAGAACAAGGTGCTCGACTTGTTCCCTGTGATAATGCGTTTGGTTCCTTTGCGCAGCCCCTTGATGATGTCGCCGGCACAATCTGCCGCTGGCGTCAGTAGCATCTTGTCGGCAAGCGCTTTGAACCTTTCTTCTGTACTACCGGCGGCTTTACAGCGTCGTCCGGCCTTTTCAATATTGGTTTTGATTCCGCCAGGGTGCACACACACGGCGCGCACGCCGCTGCCCTCAAGTTCCGACCATAGTGCTTCGGTGAGACCCCGTACGGCGAACTTCGACATGTTGTAAGCGCTTTGCATCGGGAAACCTACCAGGCCAAATACGCTGGAAATGTTGACGATGCAGCCTTCCCGCTGGGCCTGCATCATCGGCAGGAACGCTTTGGTGCCGTACAGCACGCCCCACAGGTTGATACCGAGTTGCCACTCGTACTCATCGATGGAGGTGTTGGCAACTGTCCCGATGACTGCGGCACCTGCGTTATTGATGACGAAGTGCGCCGTGCCAAAATCTCGCTTTACCTCGTCGGCATGGGCCTGGAAGGCGTCCCAGGACGATACGTCCAGGAGGTAACCTTTGGCTTTACTGGCGTCAGGCAATAGCTTCATGGTTTTGTCGAGACCAACCTGGTTGATGTCCGACAGGGCGACGTGCGCGCCAGCTTCCACCATCTGGATAGCCAACTCCCGACCAATGCCTGATCCTGCGCCGGTGATGACGACTACTTTGTTTTGGAACATGTTTTTTATCCTTCTTGTTTTGATTGGTTTGGCCACTACAAGTTTTTGGCTGACAACAACTATTTGCTGAGAATGTGGATCGCGACGGCTGCCTCCTCAATACCCTGCAAACCGCCGCCGTTCTCCTGGATTGCATGGCGTGCGCCATGTACCTGGCGTGCGCCAGCCTCTCCGCGCAGTTGCGTCACCAGTTCGTAGAGTTGTCCGATCCCGGTAGCGCCGAGTGGATGGCCTTTCGATTCCAGGCCACCTGAGGTATTGATCGGGATGCGCCCGCCCAGCGTGAATTCGCCACGTTCAGCCGCAGGTCCGCCCTGACCGAACGGGACCAGGCCCAGGTTTTCGACCTGAATGATTTCGCCCATCGCCGAGGCGTCATGGACTTCGGCGACATGCATGTCTTGCGGCCCCAGGCCCGCCTGTTCATAGGCCTGGTTAGCTGCCAGGTGACCGACGTTCAGTTCCGGCTGATCGAGCCGTCGATGGCTAAAGCTACGGATGACACTGGCCGCTACCTTGATGCAGCGGCTCCTGTCGGCACCGATGCGTGCGAGTCCTTCCTCGGTGCACAGGATGGCGGCTGCTGCACCGTCCGACAGCGGCGCGCACATTGGCAGGGTGAGCGGGTAGGTGATCGGAGGGGCGGCGAGGATTTCGTCGATACCGAAGGCTTTGCGAAATTGTGAGTAGGGGTTATGGACCGAGTGAGTGTGGTTTTTTGCCGACACCGCTGCGATCTGCCGCTGCGTGGTGCCGTAGGTTTTCATATGCTGACGGCACAATGCGGCATAGATGGCCATGAACTTACTGTAAGGCTTGTCCGATTCCGACCCGGCAGGCGGCACCACGCCTTCGCCCATTTTCACCAGCGTCTGATAATTCTCTTCGGCGCGAGAGACGTCCCAACCAGCCTCGAACAGCGAGAGGGCCTTCAGTTTATCCGGGATGTTCATCTTTTCCGCACCCAACGCCAGCGCGATACTGGCTGTACCGGCCTTGAGACTTTGCACGGCCAAATTGAAGGCTGAGCTACCCGAAGCGCAGGCATTCTCGATGTTATAGATAGGAATGCCTTCAATACCGATCTTGCTGAACACGACCTGACCCGGGATCGAGAGCTGACCTTGCAATGGGCCATTGGTCATACCGGCATAAAACGCGATATCGAGATCGGCGGCAGTGCAGTGGGCGTCCTTCAGTGCGCCCTGGAAAGCCTCACGTGCCAAGTCGTCGAGGCTGCGTTCGATGTGGCGACCGAAGACGGTCATGGCGATGCCGGCGATATAGATATTGCTCATTGAAAATTCCTTATATTCAGTGGGTCAGTGTCCAGTTCGCACCCCACGGCGTGGTTGACGTTGGGTGCGCCTGGGCAGCGGCTTACTGAAGTTGCTGGTCGTTACCAGGATCAGGCAGGCGTATCTCGGCCACGTGCGGACCGAGGTTGAGATCGACCTCGATTTTTTCCCGTCAGATCTTCCGAGCTGATTTTTCCCAATAAGGCTGGCGCAGATCTTTCTTCAGCACCTTGCCCACCGGACTACGTGGCAGGCTGGTAGTGAAGTCGACCGACTTCGGTGCCATCACGCTGCCCAGCCTGGCCTTGCACAGCTCGATAAGCTCCTGCTCGGTGGTTTCCTGGCCTGGGTTGAGCTCGACCACGGCCTTGACGGCCTCGCCCCATTTTTCATCGGGCACGCCAATCACGGCGCAGTCCTGAACGGCCGGATGTCCCCACAGCACTTGCTCGACCTGGCTGGGATAGACGTTGAAACCGCCGGAAATGATCATGTCCTTTTTGCGATCGGTGAGGTGTAGATAGCCTTCGGCATCGATATGGCCGATGTCGCCGGTATGCAGCCAACCGTCGACGATGGTCTCGGCGGTCTTCGCCGGCTGCTTGTAGTAACCCTTCATGATCAGGTCGCCGCGCACGCATATTTCACCGGTTTCACCGCGCGGCAGGATCTGGTGGGTGTCGCTCATCACTTCGACGCGGACCAGCGGGTTAGGGCGGCCGACCGAGGAAAGGCGTTCGTCGTCGGCGAATTGGTCACCCACCAGATGTTCGTCGGGACGAAAGTTGGCGATGCTGGCCGGTGCTTCGGTCTGACCATAGCCGCCGGTCATGACCGGGCCGAAAATCTCGATAGCTTTCTTCAGCTTGTCTACCGACATGGGAGCCGCGCCGTACATCAGGTACTTCACCGAGGAGAAGTCCAGCTTCTCGATACCGGGAATCTCCAACAGCCTGTAGATCACCGTTGGCGGCAGAAAGAGCTCGCTGACCCTGTGCTGCGCAATGGCGTTCAACATCAATGCCGGATCGGGTTTGGTAATGACCACTACAGTGCCACCTTGCGCCGTGCAGGGTACGGACAACAGGCCGGCAGTGTGGGTCATCGGTGCGGCGGCCATATTCACCGGCTTTTCACCATTGCGATAAGCACAGGTCAGCATGAAGTGGGCGATGAACGTCTGCACGCTGCGGTGGGTGTTCATCACGCCCTTTGGCGTGCCCGTAGTGCCACCAGTGGGTGAGACCGCCACCACGTCGTCCATGTCATAAGCGACTTCGGGACGGCTGGCCGGCTGGCCGGCACTCCATAGTTCCAACGAAGGTGCATCGACAGCGTCGGCATCGATACAGATCCAGTGTTTGATCTTAGGCAGCCTGGACCGTAGCTCGGTGATGATTTGCGCGAAATCGTTCTGGTAGAACATCACCTCGCAGTCGAATGCGTCGAGGATGTAGTGATTCTCTTCGCTCGAGTTGCGCGCATTGACTGGAATCCAGGTCATGTTGGCGCGCCATAGACCCAGTGTGCAGGCCCAGGCGGTGACGTCGTTACCTGACCAGACGGCACCCTTGGTTTCCTTCGGCAAGCCCAGTGCGAGCAACTTGTTGGCGATGCGACACGAGAGCTCGCCGATTTCGTTGAAGGTGTAAGCGCGCTCGCCCTGGATGTAGGCGACCCCGGCAGGGTTGATGCCCCAGCCGCGATCGTAAAAGTCGATGATGGCCATAAGTGGTTCCTGTGCCGGTAATCAGAGTTTGGTAACGGTGGCACGGGCCAGGCCGCGTTCTTCCAGGAAACCGAGCAGATACCGGTGTCCAAAAGCCTTGGAACCGGAAGCGAAGCCGACCTTGTTGGTGTCGTCGTCGAGCAGCCTGATCGCCGCCGCGGCCTGTAGGGCACCGGTGGAAATATAGGGTGTGACGCCATGCACGGTAGCGCGCACGGCGGCCAGGTGACCGCGGCCGATAGCGATGTCGACGCTGCGTTGCAAGGTGGTGCGTTCGCGGGGCGGCATGCTCGGCGTGGTGGCCTCTACCAGGCTCTTCACCACCGCGTCCTGCTGCTCCTTGGACAAGTGCTTGTATTCCGCTTCCCACTTCTGGCTCAGGCCATGCACCATCGGCATCACATTGTTGTCGTAGAAACCGACTGCGGAGGTGCAGGCGCGCACGCGCGGATCATGCTCGAAGTAAATTGGCAGCGAGGTTCCCCCCCAAGGCAGGCAGAAAACCGGTTGCATGAAGTTGGGGTCGACAATGTTGAACGAAGCGGTGGCTGGGTGCTGCACCAGCTTGTTTTCCCACAGGTAGAACTGCTCCCGGTGGAACAATTCGAAAATCGAGGCCGCCGAGCCCAGGCTGACCCCGGCGACATCACGCGGGCCGCGGCACAGGGCGGCGGTTTCCAGCACGTCGATGCCGGGGGTTTCCAGCGCCAGTTCGGCGGCGATCTCGGAGAAGCTGAACATGTAGGACAGCGATGGCGAAACCAGCAGGCCAGCCTGACGATAGAGCTCGCCAAATTGCTCGCGAACCTGACGGACGTAGCTTTGCTCGCCGGTGGTATCTATGTGGTGGCAGCCGGCCTTGAGCGCGGCCTCGACGGTGGTCAAACCGAAGTTGACGAAGGGGCCAACGGTGTTGCAGACCACTTTGGCCCCCTTGAAGGCGGCGCTCAGCGATTCGACGTTGTGCTCGGCCTCGATGATTTCATAGGTCGCGGACTCCAGGCGTACCACACGTTGCGCCATCATTTCCTGCGCGCGCTTGGCATCGCGCGCCACAGCGGTGAAGGGGATGTTCTGGTCGATCAGCCAGTCCATGGTCAGCATGCCGGTGTAGCCACTGGCGCCATAGACAACTACGGGATACTTAGCCATTTCTATTGTCTCCAAAGTTTATTGTTAGTCGGGTTTGGGATCAGTACTGGGGCCAGCCGTCTTCGTAGAGCTCCTGGACAAGGAAGCCAAGGCGGGTGGTGAGCATCATGTTCTCGCCGTCTTCGATCAGCGCGGCGCGGGCATCGCGGAACAACTTCTCCATGGGGTACTCGCGGGTCAGGCCGTTGCCGCCGAACATCTGCAAGGCATCGCTGACTACGCGCATGGCCTCTTCGGTCACGGTGACCTTGCTGGAAGCCGTGGCACAGGGGTGCCCCTGCGGGGACAGGCGCGCATAGGCCAGGGAGCGGCGGGCGACAGCCCGGCAAAGCTCGACACGACGCATCATGTCGCCGATGCGGTAGCGGGTAAGCTGGTGGTTGATCAGCAGTTGGCCACCCTGCTTGCGCTCATGGCAGTAAGCCAGGGCCAGTTCGAAGGCGGAACGTGCCACGCCAGTGAACCATTGCGCCATGTGGGTGCCAGCGAACGACCAGGTCGAAACGACGTTGCCGTAGTACTCGTCCTGCAGGGCTACGGCGAAGCGCTTGGGAATCCGCACGTTGTCGAAATACACCTCGCCCTGGGGCAGGGCGCGCTGACCGATCTTCTCCAGTGGCTTGCCCTTGCTGACACCGGGCAAGTCCAGGGGCACGATTACAGAGATGCCATAGGGCAAGCCATTGGCATCGTAGAAGCCGTTGCCATAGTCGGCGGTCATGTAGGCCAGAGCCACCTGGGCCACCGCGCCGTTGGACACCCAGGCCGAGCACTGGCCGTTAATGACGATCTCGTGCTCGCCGACCTTGGCGAAGAGATTGCCCTTGTTGCCTAACTGCCCCGGCACCCAGTCGCGCTGCATGTCGAAGGCGCCGGCGTCAGTACCCTTGTCCGGATGGGTAATCATCCAGCAGCCGATTTTCCCGGCACTCAGATCGATCAGCTCCTGGTTCCCTACGGCTTTGGCCATCTCGTTCGGGAAGGTGCTGACGCCCAGGGAAACCGCCAGGCCGGCATCGCCCCAGCCCATTTCCTCGCCGATCATGGATTCGACGCGTACAGCCGTTTCCGGCGGCAGTTCGGCCAGCAGATCGGAATCCAGGCCCAGCTTGGCGGCTTCGCTGAACACGCTGTAGTACGGCGAGCCGGGGGCGACCACCTGCTCTGCGGTCATCTTGTCGAGTTCCTGACCCAGGGGGCGCATGAAATCCTTGGCAAAGCGATGCACGCTGTCCTGGATGCCGCGCTCGACCTCGTTCAGGGGCGTTTCAAAGCCGGTTATTGAAATGTCAGGCAGGTTGATCCGGTTACTTAGTTTCATGATGGGCCTCGTCATATCACTCGGTTTTTCTTATGGCCTGCACTTTGGTTTTCGAGATGCGTCAGGCGTCGGCCGGCAGTTCGCCGGCGGCGATCAGCGTGGCGCGCGTGGCCTCGACGAAGGGCTCAACGGTGTCGACGAACAGCTCTTGCAGCGGCGTCCCCTTGAACTCGGGGAGGAAGGTCTTGTTCCAGTGGCCGCACAGCGACATGCCCGCTGGGGTATCGACCATGGCGACGCCGATCGCCAGCAGGGTCTGGATGGCACCGGGACGGGAAGCCGCGTAGGCTGCGCGCCACTGCTCGGGCGTCAACTCGTTACGCTCGATCGGGCGCCCCATGGCTTGTTCGCGCGCGGCCAGCAGCTCGTTCCACGAACACCAGGCCGTGGCCGCGACTGGACAGATCGCATTGCGCGAGGCCGGGTGGGCCAGCACATGCGCAATGATGCGACCGACATCCGCGCCGGTCGACCAGGCCAGCTTGACGTCGGGATCGCCCATCACCATCACCGGCTCGAGCATGTAGTACTCGATCCAGGCACCAGCCGGAATGATGGTGTAGTCCATGCCGGCCAATTCGATCATGCGCCGGATGAACGCCTTCTGCCGGGCCATCAAGCGGTGCGTGGTGTCGGTTTGCCAGAACTGTTCGAATTCGTAGATCGCGCCGTACTCGGATGGCACGAAGCGTTCGACCCCGGCTTCCTTGGCGGCAAAGATCAGCGGCATCTGCGATTCGGTTGCATAGAGCGGCACGCAGGACACCAGGTAGTCGGTGCCGCGCAGCGCCGGGACCAGCGCTTCGGTAACGGTGACGTCGACCTCCTTGATGGTCACGCCCTGACGCGCCCATTCGGCGTACTGCAGCTGTTTTTGCGCCTCACTCTTGCTGATGCCCGACGATGAGCGTTCCACCTGGCCGGAGCGGCGCGCCAGTACATTGATATTGACCAGGCCCTGGCGAATGAACTCATTGACGCAGGCGATGCCCGCAGTCCCGGTGGCGCCGAATACAGTGACGGTCTTCTTGCTCACGCTGTTCTCCTGGCTGTGATCAGTTATGCGGGCGAGCGGTTGTGCCCGCCTCGCATTAAGGCGAGTGGCGGAATATTTGGCCGATTATTGTTCTTCCCGACATCGACAACTCACCTGAAAAGCGGTCATATTTGTCAAAATATGCTCATCCCGAGATGCCCATGAATCCGCAGCAACAGGTCCATGAAACACTGGGATTGCCCTTGCTGGGCGGCCTGGTGTGCAGGGAAATCCCCTTGTATGCGGAGCGCTACTTCCTGCATACGACTGATCTATCCGTCCCGCCCGTTGACTTCATGGCCCTGTTGACCCAGTTCGGTGGCTCGCGGGCGGATGAGGGGGCAGGGGGCGAGTTGCGCTCAACCTCGATGCCCCGCTTGTCGATGCTGCTGCCTGCAGGTTGTGCCACTCAATGGCACTATTCCGGCAGCATTGATTTCGCGGTCTTTTATCTGCCCGAGCGCACTGATGGCGTGTTTCGACAATTGCGTGAACTATGCGCTGGCGCGCAGGCACCATTGCCCGTCAGTGATGGCTTGGTGAGCGCAGCGGCCCGGCAATTGATGGATGAGCTAAGTCTTGGGAAAGGGGCTGATCAGGGGTTCATGGCAAGATTGGCCATGGTCATGCTTGAGCAGGTGTATCGTGCGTTACGGGTTGACGCGAGCAGAGGTATTTATCCGCCGCATATTCATCTGGCGCGCCTGCATACGGTACTGGTCTACATTCGCGAGCATCTGGGGCAGGAACTCTCGATCAGCACGCTGGCTGGCCAGGCGGGTGTCAGCCCGGCTCATTTCCGACGGCTGTTTCAGCGTGCCATGGGTATGCCGCCCCATCGCTATGTGATGAATCTACGACTGGAACATGCACGTGATCTGCTCATGCAGACCGATCTACCCATTTTGCATGTGGCATTGGAGTGTGGCTTCAGCTCCCAGAGCCACCTGACTGCAGCCTTCAAGGTTGCGCACGCCAGTACGCCGGCCGAATACAGAGTCCTGGCTGGACGGTAGCGGGTTCTTTGGCGTAGCGAGCAGGTCACTCCGCCGAAGTACGCAAGCGGCTTGTGTTGGATTGCACCGGTGTTCAAGTCATCGGACTATTCCATGGTAGTGTTCGGCCGTTTGGAACTGTATCCAGCGATCTTCAGACGCTCCTTGGGTAAGCGTCGCTCAACCACTCAGGTCTGAAACAATGGACTGCATAGAGCCCCAACTGATCCTCAAAACGACACCGCCGCGTAGTCAGAAATCAGCACGGATGCGAAACCGCCTGGGTCTCCATACCCAGGAACTGACCGACAAAGTGGTGATCGCCGTTCAAGCGCCGGCAGGCTTTGGCAAAACTTTTCTGCTGACCCAGTGGCGCCGTGAATGTTTATCTCACGGCGCCGTGGTGGCCTGGATGACGCTGGATGCACAGGATGATAGTGCGCGTTTTGTCCAGGGGCTGGGAGTTGCCATGGCAATTGGCAGCGGTCGGCCGTCGTTTGCCCGCGCATTCGAGCCTATTGCGGGACTGGGGCGTGACGAACAGGAAGGGCTGACGCAGTGGTTGGCGGAAGTGGCTGATCTGGGTAGTGAAACCGTATTGATTCTGGATGAAGCGGATACCTTGCCCGAGCTGACGATCCGTCACTCCCTGACGTACCTGTTGCACAACGCGCCGGCCAATTTGCGCATCATAATGGCCTCTCGGGTACGGTTGAATCTGCAGGTGGCGGACCTCGCGGCAAGAGGGCTTTTCACGACGATCATGACAGCAGCTTTACGACTGAATGTGGAAGAGGCGCTCGCCATCCTCAATGACCGTTTCGGTGCAAGGGTCGATGCCGACCTCTGCGTGCGGTTGCACGAGATAACCGAAGGTTGGCCGCTTGGCCTGCAATTAGCGATTTCGGCGTTGGAGAAGAGCTCGAATCGGAGTGCTGCAGTCGAAGAGTTGTCGACTTGTCTGGGGGATATCCAGCGTTATTTCGTCGACAGTCTGTTCGCACATCTTCGGGAGGAGCAGGTTCGCTTTCTGACCGGCATTGCATTGTTGGAAATGGTCCAGCCCTTGTTATGCGAAGCGCTGACGGGTAACGCTCGCTCGGGTGAATTGCTGAAGGAATTGTGTGCCTCGACACCGATTTTTGTTGAAAGTATCGACAGTGACTGGGTGCGCATCCATCCATTGGCGCGGGAATTTCTGCTCGGCCGTTTTGCCGACTTGCCGTTGGAGGAGCGGCAGGGTTATCACCGGCGTGGCGCTGTGTGGCTGGAACAACACGGATTCCTGGAGCAGGCCGCCCGGCAATATCTGTTGGCCGGCATGCCCCAACCGGCCTATACGTTGATCGGCAAATGCCTGTACGAAGTCATGTTGCAAGGGCAGTTCAGTCGGGTGCTGGAATGGGTCGAGGAGCTTGGCCCCGCTGACGTGTTGTCGCATCCGCGCATCTGCCTGGCGGCGGCCTGGACATTGGCATTGGGAGAACGTCAGGCAGAAGCGGCGCAATTGATTGCTGCTATTGAACAGCATCCGTCCGCCGACGAGGCGACACGTTGTGAAGCTGCCGCCATCGCTGCCGCAGCCGCCTACTTTGCGGATCGTCCGGATGAATCGCATGGACTCATCATGCCTTGGGTCGATCGATTGCCTTCGTTCTCGAGCAAGGTGCAAGCCATTGTCGCGACCCAGGTCGCCCGTCTGACGCTATTGCAGGGACAACCGGAGAAAGCCCGGCGAATCTTTCAGCGAGCAGCGCTTTACGCGGGTAGTCCTGGCCTTGATGCCGTACGCGGGTATGGCGAGTGGGTGGTCGGCCTTGCTTATTTATACGAGGGTCGAATGGTGTCGGCGCGCACGGCGTTGCACGACAGCCTGTTGCATGCCGAACGGGACATCGGTCGGCGCAGTCCGGTGGCGGTCATGTTAGCGAGCGCTCTGGCGACGGTGTTGCTGGAACAGGGGGAAGTCCAGGAGACCGCTACGGTGCTGGCGAACAGGCTGGATATCGTTGAGCGATTGGCCTCCCCCGATGCCATTGTGCAGGGTTTCCTCGCGGCCTCTCGACTGGCCTCGCTCCAGGGGCAGGGGCATCGCGGGCAGGATCTGCTCGAAGCGTTATTCGCCCTTGGAGAAGAGCGAAATATTCCACGATTCTGCATTGCCTCCCTGGGAGAGCAAATACGCCTGCATGCCTTGCAGGGACGCAGCGATACCTGCCAGGCATTATGGCGACGACTGGACAGTTTCACGCCGGTTATTGCCCGTGAGCGAGCAGGGTTGCTGGGTCCGGAGCTGGACTTGCTGGCCGGGGTAGCCAACGCTTATGCCTTACTGGCCCAACGTGACTGGGAGGCTATGCTGGCGGTGCTGGACAAGGTTGGCGAAACAGCCGAACACCTGCGTCGTGGGCGAGACATCGTACAGATCAAGCTGCTCAGGGCACTGGCACTGCGGGCGACGGGGCAGGGCGGCACTGATTATTTGCTGGAGGCTGTCAGCCTCGCGCAAGAAAACGGTATGTTACGCGTAGTGCAGGACACCCATCCGGACCTGATCAAATGGGAGCGGACGCTTCAGGGTGAAACGGTCCCATTGCTTACGGCGACCGCTACGCCCGCACCTGTTGCGCGACCGGAACCCACCCCATTGAGCGTGTCCGCGAGTCGTCTCCTGACGCCCAAGGAACGCGAGGTGTTGCAGCTATTGGCTCGCAACCTGTCCAACAAGCAAATCGCCCTGGCGCTGAATGTCGGCGAGGAAACCGTGAAGTGGCACTTGAAAAACCTGTTTGGAAAATTCCAGGCCGGTACCAGACAGCATGTTGTCGCGCGTGCATACATGCTGGGAATTCTCGAGACAGCGGGCTGATGCGAACTCACCACCCGAGGTGATCCGTTCGGATCATCTTTCAATCCCCCCCGCCCCCCCAAAAAAAACGATTTCCAGCCGCCCCCCCAGTCAATGGGGGGGTTCGCTTTTCGACTTCGCAATAGTCTGAACCCACAAATGCGCCAACGTATCGGCGAGTGGGAGCAGGTTTATGTCTGAAAAAGTGCTGATCGCCGGTGCAGCAATGGTGCCGTTTCTACCGCTGGGTGGCTCTGACAGTCATGCGGCGTTGGCGGGGCAAGCCATCCGTGCGGCGCTGGCCGATGCGCGGATCGACTATGACCTGGTCGACCAGGTGTTTACTTCCTGCGTACACGCAGAAGCCGGTGTCGCCGAGCAAATGTTGTCGCAGATTGGCTACTCGGGCGTGCCGATTTTCAGCCTCGGCGATGGCTGTGCGTCGGCCAGCAGTGCTTTCCAGTTGGCCCGCAATAGCCTGCTGTGCGGCCAGGCTGAATGTGTCCTGTTGGTGGGTGTCGAGTGCATGCCGGCAGGCATTTCCAATCGTGAGTTTTTCGGTTTGAAAGATCTCGCTCGCGATGATTTGGCGACGGTCAGGCAGGCTGAGCACCCCATCGGCTTTATCGAGCGTCGACAACAACCGGCACTGTTGTTCGCTGCCCAAACCAGCTGGTTGTTGACACGCATGGGCATTGCTCAAAGCAGCTTCGATCAGGTGCTTGAGCAGGCACGGGCTCAGGCCGGGCGCAATCCCTACGCCGTATTGAACCGCATGCCGGATCGCGACGACTGGCTCGCGCCTTATCTGTGCCCGCCCGCCTGCGGTGCTGCGGCCATCCTGCTCTGTACCCCGGCCTTCGCCCTGCGCTTCGGCGCTCGGGTGGACGTCACCGTGCTGGCCAGTGTCAGGGGCAGTGACAGCGCTTCAGAGCAGGAATCGGGTTGCGTGCTGGATGTGCTCGGACAGGCAACTACCCGACGAGTCGCGCAACTGGCCTATCAGCAGGCGGGCCTCGGTGCGGAAGACATCGACGTGGTTGAACTGCACGACCAAAGCGTCGGCGACTTCATGGTCAATAGCGCCGCGCTGGGCTTTTGCCGGGAAGACGAGATCGATCGATTCGTGCAGCAAGGACGCCGCCTGAAAGGACAGATGAATGCGGTGTGCCCATCGGGTGGCTTGCTGGGACGTGGTCACGCCCCGGGTGCCACCGGGTTGGCGCAACTGGTCGAGTTGGTCTGGCAACTGCGCGGCGTGGCCGAGGGCAGGCAAATTGCTGGTGCCCGCACGGCTTTACAACATAGCACCGCCCTGGGCCGGGCGGTGTCGGTCACCCTTTTGCAGCGCACCTGAGAGGAGGCTCACTACGCCGTTATTCAACCCATGACTTTTCGTAAACCATAGAGCAGGTGGCAAGCTAGATGAACAAAAATAATAAGATCTGCCATGCAAACCTTCGCAAAGGGTTGTTGGCCTCCGCCATTCTCACCGGCCTGGGCATTGCGCCCGTAGGGGCTGTGGAGATCAACACGGGGAATGAAGACTTTGCGGTTCGCTTCGACAACACGCTGAAGTTCAATTACGCCCAGCGCGTGGAAGCCCCCAACAGCAAGTTGGCCAATTCGTGGAACAACAATGACGGGGATCGCAACTTCTCCTCCGGCAGTCCCGTTTCTCAACGACTGGATGTGCTGACCGAACTGGACGTGGTTTACAAAGAAAAAGTCGGTTTCCGTGTCAGCGCCAACACTTGGTACGACCACGCCTACGACGATATTGGCAGCGATAACGCCTCGACCAATCAGCTCAACAACGGTAAGCCGGACTCTCATCATCAAAGCGGTTACGCCGATCGGTATTACAACGGTCCTTCTTCGGAAATCCTTGATGCCTTCGTGTTTGGCAGCACTGAAGTCGGCGATGAGTCACTGCTCAGCGGCAAGCTCGGCAAGCACACCGTTTACTGGGGCGAAAGCATCCTCGCCTTTGCCCATAGCAATAGTTATGGCCAATCCGGCCTGGATATTTCCAAGTCGCTGGCGGTCCCGGGAACAGAAGCCAAAGAACTGTTCATTCCGCGTAATCAGTTGTCCACCAGCCTCACGGTCAACCCGGAACTGACCCTCGCCGCGCAGTACTTCCTGGACTGGGACGCCGCGCGGTTGCCGGAGTCGGGTACTTATCTGGGGTTCAACGACGGCATTCAAAATGGCGGGCACAACCTGTCGTTGATCGGCGGCCGAAACCCGCTGTTCGGTACACCTGGCCCACTGGGTGCCAACCAGTTTTTACGGCTGTCCAACGGGCATACGTTTACCCCGGACAACCAGGGTGACTTTGGCCTGATGGCCAAGTGGAGCCCGGAATGGCTGCAGGGTACGCTGGGTTTCTACTACCGCAAAACCTCCGACATTCTGCCCAACCTGGTGTTGCAGCCAACGGCGGTCGGCCCTGCGCAACTGATCTCCGGCAATGCCGGCAGCTACAACCAGTTCTATGTCGACGACATCAATATCTACGGCATCAGCCTGTCGAAAAGCATCGAAGGTGTCAGCGTCGGTCTCGACCTGAACTATCGCCACAACATGCCGCTGGCCAGCGTGCCGGCAACGGTCAATCCGGTGGCCGGTGCCGCCGGTTTGCCTGGCTTCATCAGCAGCTTTGATGGTGATAACGGCGTGGCCCGGGGCAACACCGTGCACGCGGTGCTCAACGGCTTGACCACTTTCGGTGCGACACCGGTCTGGGACAGTTCGACCTTGCTGGTTGAACTCGCCTACAGCCGCTGGCTGGACGTCACCGAGAACAAGCAGCTGTTCAAAGGCGAAGACTGGTATCGCGGTGTCGATAAGGTCACCAGGGACAACTACGTCCTGGGCGTCAACTTCAACCCGACCTGGTACCAGGTGTTCCCCGGCATCGATATGTACCTGCCGGCCAACTACAGCGTCGGCCTTGCGGGCAACTCGTCGGTTCAGCTCGGGGGTAACAAGGATTCCGGCAGTTACTCGGTGGGCGTTGGCATGGACGTGCACAACCAGTACCGGTTTGACCTGAAGTACGTGGACAACTTTGGTCCGTTCGACACCTGCGGCTCAGCCGGTGGTGCAGGTGCACAGGGCGAGGGTGCCGCACCAGGGGCCAATGGCCAATACAACTGCGTACCGGGGCAGACCACTGCTTTCGGCGGTACTCAGCCTCAGCTCAAGGATCGGGGCATGGTCACTTTTACCTTCAAAACGACCATTTGATCGAAGTCTTTGCTTGATAGCAGGAGTCACTCCATGAAGTTCGTCAATACGCTTTTGTCCACTGCCTTGACCGTTGCCATCGCGGGTGCGGCACACGCAGCCGTGTCCCCTGATGAAGCAAGCAAACTCGGCAACAGCCTGACAGGCGTCGGCGCTGAAAAGGCCGGCAATGCCGACAACACCATTCCGTCCTACACCGGCGGTCTCACCACGGCGCCGGCCAGTTTTCAACCCGGTAGTTCGTTCCGTCCGGACCCTTACGAGGCCGACAAGCCACGCGTCGTCGTCGAAGGCAAAAACCTCAGTCAATACACCGACAAACTGACCGCGACCACGCAAGAACTGCTCAAGCGTTACCCGACGTTCCGGGTCGATGTTTTTCCGACCCATCGCAGCGTTGCGCTACCTCAACGGTTGCTGGACAACACCGCAAAAAATGCCGTCGGCACCAAGACACTCGAAGGCGGGGTAGCACTGGAAAACGCGTTGCCGGGCGTTCCGTTTCCGATCCCGAAAGATGGCTATGAGGCCATGTGGAACCACCTGCTGCGTTATCAGGGTTATGCCACCAATATCAAATATGACTCCTGGAACGTCGACAGTTCCGGCCGGGCGATACTGGCCACGACCGGTAATGGCTATCTGGAGTACCCGCTATACGATCCGAAGCGTACGGAACCGGCGAAAGAGACGGATCTGTTCTTCAAGACCAAACTCTACTACCAGGCCCCGGCCCGTCGCGCAGGCGAAGCTATCCTGGTGCAGGATGCCGTCAACCCTCTGAAGATGGAGCGTCGTGGCTGGCAATACCTGCCTGGTCAGCGCCGCGTGAAACTCGCACCGGATATCGCCTACGACACACCAAACCCTGGCTCGGCCGGTGCTTCGACCTATGACGATGCCTGGGTATTCAACGGCGCAATGGACCGTTACGACTTCAAACTCGTCGGCAAGAAGGAAATGATCATTCCTTACAATACGTACAAGTTGAACTACCACAAGGTCGCTGCGGATATCACCACGCCGCATCACGTCAATCCGGACCTGGTGCGCTGGGAGTTGCACCGCGTGTGGGTGGTTGAAGCCACGCTGAAACCGGGCAAACGCCACATCTACAGCAAGCGCACCTTCTACCTCGACGAAGACAGCTGGATCGCCCTGGCCTCGGATGAATATGACGCCAGCGGCAAGCTGTACCGCGGGTCCTTTGCACATTTGGCATACAGCTATGACGTGCAGGCGCCGAATTCCGATAACCACATGATTTATGACCTGGTCTCTGGCAGCTACAACATCACCGGCATCTACGGCCCGTACGGCGGCGTCAAGTACATCGACCCGCTTTCGAAAGCGCAGTGGGCACCTGAGTCATTGGCCGGCACGGGTATTCGCTGAGCCATAACGCAGGTGTTTTTTTGTCGCCGACAGTGTGTATCGCACTGTTCGGCGGCTTTTTTTGCCGAGTAGACCTCATGAATACATTTAGATGGATTGCGCTCACTGCGCTAATTTTGGCGTTGGCTGCCCCATTCACCAGATCCGTCGTCGCCGCTGACTTTGTCGACGTGCTGTCGAGCCCCGCGATTGAGAGTGACAAGGCGATTGGCGGGGTGTTCACCGGGTTGACCCGTGCAGGTCAGCGCCTGGTCGCCGTGGGCCAACGCGGCCATATTTTTTATTCCGATGACAACGGCGTCCGCTGGCACCAGGCAGACGTGCCGGTGAGTTCCGATCTGGTGGCCGTGCATTTTCCGAGCCCGACGCAGGGGTGGGCGGTCGGGCACGACGGCATTGTGTTGCACAGCGACAACAGGGGTGAAACCTGGAAGCGTCAGCTCGATGGCCGTCAGCTGGGGCAGATCATGCTCGAACATTTTCAGAGGCATGAAGGGCAACAGCCCAATGAGGCGTTATTGGCCGAGGCTCAACGAATGGTCGATGAAGGGGCTGACAAACCTTTTCTGGACGTTTGGTTCGCCAATGATAAAACCGGCTATATCGTCGGCGCGTTCAATCTGATTTTCCGCACTGAAGACGGCGGCCGGAACTGGGTTCCGTTGATGGATCGCACCGACAATCCGGGAGCGCTGAATTTCTACGGGATACGAGCAATCGGCGATGACCTGTTCATTGTCGGCGAGCAAGGCCTGGTATTGAAACTGGACCCGGCAACGCAACGCTTCATCAACCTCCCGACGCCCTACGGCGGCAGCTATTTCGGCATCACCGGCAAGCCGGGCTCGGTGCTCGTTTATGGCCTGCGGGGCAATGTTTATCGCAGCGTCGATCACGGCGTGAACTGGGACAATGTTGAACTGGGGCTGTCCTCAAGCATCACCGCGAGCACGATCACCGCCGACGGCCGAATCATCCTGGTCAGCCAGGCCGGGCATGTGCTTGTCAGCACCGACGACGGCGCCAGTTTCACGCTAAAGCCTCAAGACCGCCTGGGGCCCGCCGCTGCGGCGCAGGCCATCGCATCAGACGTCGTGGTGGTCGCGGGCGCACGGGGCTTGCGCCAGTTGCCCTTCGAATGAGCCCACATCCCACATAATAAAAAGAGACGAGCCATTTCATGGGTAACTACAACCTCGATACGATGCCGGTGATCCGAGAGCTGAAGGGCTTCGATGCACGCTCCGGCAATGTCCTTGAACGCCTGATTTTCAACAACCGCCTGCTGGTGGTGCTGACCTGCCTGATCGTGACGGTAGTGCTGAGCTATTTCGCGGCCACTGGGCTGACGCTCAATGCCAGCTTCGAAAAGATGATTCCACAGAGTCAGCCGTACATCAAAAACTACCTTGAGAATCGCCAGTCGTTACGCGGTCTGGGCAATACGGTTCGGGTGGTGGTGGAAAACACCGACGGCGACATCTACGACCCGAAATACCTGGAGGTGCTCAAGCAGGTTAATGACACGTTGTTCCTGACCCCGGGCGTGGATCGGGCCTGGATAAAGTCATTGTGGACGCCTGCCGTGCGCTGGACCGAGGTCACGGAGGAGGGCTTCCGTGGTGGCCCGGTCATGCCGGACTCCTACAACGGCTCGGCCAGTGGGGTCGAACAACTGCGCTTGAACATCGCCCGTTCCGGGATCATCGGCAGTCTTGTCGGCAATAATTTCAAATCGAGCATGATTGTGGTGCCGCTGCTGGAGAAGGATCCGGTCACGGGCGCCGCCATCGATTATCACCATTTTTCGCGGATGCTTGAAGAGCAGCTACGCAACAAGTTTGAGTTTGCCGGCAGTAGCGCGGTACACCTCGCCGGTGAAGAGGGCAAAGGCCCGATCAAGATCCGCGTGATCGGTTTCGCCAAACTGGTGGGCGATCTGATCGATGGCCTGATGCTGATCATGATGTACTTCGGCGCCGCAGCGCTGATCGCTACTGCCATCATCTTTGGCTTTACCCGTTGCGTGCGCAGTACCGCGCTAGTGATTCTGTGCTCGGTGGTTGCGGTGGTCTGGCAACTGGGCCTGATCACCTTGTTCGGTTATGCACTCGACCCGTTTTCGATTCTGGTGCCGTTTCTGGTATTCGCCATCGGCGTGTCCCACGGTGCGCAGAAAATGAACGGGATCATGCAGGACGTCGGACGCGGTACCCATCAGTTGGTCGCCGCGCGTTACACCTTCCGCCGTCTGTTCCTGGCCGGACTGACCGCATTGCTGGCCGATGCCGTGGGTTTTGCGGTGCTGATGCTGATCGACATTCCGGTGATCCAGGACCTGGCCGTCACCGCCAGCATCGGTGTGGCGGTCTTGATCTTTACCAACCTGGTGTTGCTGCCAGTGCTGCTGTCTTATTGGGGTGTCAGTCCCAAGGCGGCGGCGCGCAGCTTGCGTCAGGAAAGTCAGGAGCTGAAAGGGAAAGGGCTGGGCAATGTGTGGAGCCTGCTTGACCGCTTTACCGAGCGTCGTTGGGCAACAGTGGCGGTGGTGGTGGCCGGGTTGCTGGCGGTAGGTGGCTTCATGGTCAGCACGCAGTTGAAGATTGGTGATCTCGATCCGGGCGCCCCCGAACTCCGTGCCGACTCACGTTACAACCGCGACAACGCCTACATCACTGCCAACTATTCGCTGTCCAGCGACCAGTTTGCGGTCATGGTCAAAACCGCCAGCGAAGGATGCCTGAAGTACGAAACCCTGGTGGAAGCCGATCGTCTCGGCTGGCTGCTGCAACAGCAACCGGGTGTGCAGACTACCGTGTCGCTGGTCAACGCTGTGCGCCAGATCACGGCGGGTTCCTATGAAGGCAACCCGAAAATGCTGACCGTCGCGCGCAATCAGAACGTGTTGAACTACGGCGCGCAACAGGCCTCGGTGAACAACCCGGAACTGTTCGACAGTGACTGTTCGATGATGCCGGTGATCGCTTATCTCTCCGACCACAAGGCCGAAACCCTCGATCACGTGGTCAAAGTGGCCGATCAGTTCGCCCGTGAACACAGCAACGACGATCGGCAGTTCATGCTCGCCGCCGGTAGCGCCGGGATCGAAGCGGCGACCAATATCGTCGTGCGCGACGCCAATCGCACCATGTTGTTCTACGTGTATGGCGCGGTGATCGTGCTGTGCTTCATCACCTTCCGCAGCTGGCGAGCGGTGGTGGTGGCGGTCGTGCCGTTGATGCTGACGTCGATTCTCTGCGAGGCGTTGATGGTCTGGCTGGGCATGGGCGTGAAGGTCGCGACCTTGCCGGTGATTGCCTTGGGTGTCGGCATCGGTGTCGATTACGCGCTGTACCTGCTCAGTGTTCAGTTGGCTCAGCAGCGTGCCGGTCTGTCGTTGACCGAAGCCTACAAAAACTCCGTGGCGTTCACCGGCAAAGTGGTGGCGCTGGTCGGCATCACCCTGGCGGCGGGCGTCATCACCTGGGCGTGGTCGCCGATCAAGTTCCAGGCCGACATGGGCATCCTGCTCACCTTCATGTTCATCTGGAACATGGTCGGCGCCTTGGTGCTGATCCCGGCGCTGTCGCATTTCTTGCTCCGTCGTGCCCCTTGAAACGGCTACCTGTGAGTCTCTGCCGCGTCTGAAACATCGACATCAAACAAGAATAAAAGGAACACAAAACCATGCTGGGCTTGATGCAAGATCAACCGCTGTTGATTTCTTCCGTTCTGGAACATGCGCTGAAGGCGCATCCGCACACCGAAATTGCCTCACGCATGGCAGATGGATCGGTGCATCACTGCACTTATGCCGACATCGGCGAACGCGCTAAACAAGTGGCCAGTGCGCTGGTTGCGTTGGGTGTACAACCCGGCGAGCGAATCGGCACCCTGGCCTGGAACGATTACCGGCACATGGAGTTGTATTTCGGTGTGTCGGGCATGGGCGCGGTACTGCATACGATCAACCCGCGGCTGTTCGCCGAGCAGATCGAATTCATCGCCAACCACGCCGAGGATCAGTACCTGCTTTTCGACCTGTCGTTCGCTGAGTTGGTCGAGCAGATCGCGCCGCGCCTGAAGACAGTCAAGGCGTTCATCGCTCTGTGTGAGCGGGAGCAAATGCCGGCAATCGATGTGCCTGGTTTAATGTGCTACGAAGACCTGATCGCCGGGCACAGCAATGACTTCATCTGGCCTGAGTTCGATGAGCGCACGGCGTCGTCCATGTGCTACACCTCGGGCACCACTGGCAATCCCAAGGGTGTGCTGTATTCGCACCGTTCTTCGATCCTGCATTCGCTGGCGCTGTGTACCTCGGATGGCTTCGGTCTATCGGCGGCGGATTCAGCGTTGCTGGTCGTGCCGATGTTCCACGTCAATGCCTGGGGAATGCCGTATGCCGCCGCAATGTGTGGCGCAAAATTGGTGTTGCCGGGCGCCGCACTTGACGGCGAGAGCCTCTACACGCTGATGCGGGATGAACAGGTGACCCTGGCGCTGGGTGTGCCGACGGTGTGGATGATGCTGCAACAGCATGTTGAGGCGCAGGCTTTGCAACCGGCGACAGAGCTGTGCCTGAACCGGGTGGTGATCGGCGGAGCCGCCGCGCCGCGCAGCCAGGTCGAGACGTTTGAAAGCCGTTTCAATGCGCGTGTGCTGCATGCCTGGGGGATGACCGAGATGTCCCCGCTGGGCACCATCTGTAATCCGCTGCCCAAACACCGTGATGCTCCGCTGGAAGCAGTGCTCGACCTGCAGGCCAAACAAGGGCGGGCGTTGTTTGGGGTGTCAATGAAGATTGTCGATGAGCAAGGCGCTGAACTACCGCGAGACGGCAAGGCAAGCGGTCTTCTACTGGTCAAGGGACCATGGATCGCCAGCCAGTATTACGGCGGCGAGGGAGGGCAGATTCTTGATAGCGAGGGCTGGCTCGATACCGGTGACATCGCAACGATCGACACTGACGGCTACATGCAGATCACCGACCGCGCCAAGGACGTTATCAAGTCGGGTGGCGAGTGGATTTCCTCGATTGATCTGGAAAACGCTGCCGTCAGTCACCCGGCCGTCGCCGAAGCGGCGGTGATCGGCATCCCTCATCCCAAATGGCAGGAACGGCCGTTGTTGGTGGTGGTGCTCAAACCTGGTAGAACCGCGAGCAAAGACGATCTGCTGACGGTGCTGCAAAGCCGCGTGGCGAAGTGGTGGCTGCCGGACGATGTGGCCTTCGTCGAAGCGCTGCCGCATACCGCCACCGGCAAATTGCAAAAGATGAAGCTTCGCGAGCAGTTTCGCGACTTCAGATTTCAGAGCTGAAAGGTTATTTATCCAGGGGCACGATCAGCGGGCCGGTGAAGGCCTGCATGATCAACGCCACGGGTTGGTTGTGGCTGACCAGTTGGGCCATGGCGTTCATGTAGGGCGTCAGGTGACGAAAGTATTTCTTGTAGCTCGGACACAGATAGTTCAGACCCGGCTCGCCGTTGGGCGCGTTCATGAAGCGGTTTTTCGGGCATTCGCCATGGCAGGCGAAGCGGTAATCGCACTGCTGGCAATACGTCGGCAGTGTCTCTTCCTTGGCGGCGCCAAAGGCTTGTTGCGCAGCAGAGGCGAGTAGCACGGCAGGATCATCGGTCTTCAGGTTGCCCAGCAGATACTCGGGATACATGTAGTGATCGCAGGAGTAGACGTTGCCGTCGTGTTCCACGATCGCTGCTTTGCCGCAGCGCGGGCTGAACAGGCACACCGAGGCCGGCAGTTGGCACCATGAGGCCAGTGCCCATTCGAAGTTCATGACATGAACCTCCCCGACATCCTGGCGTACCCACTCGTCGAAAATCGTGATGAGAAAATCGCCATAGGCCTCGGGGGCAACCGTTTGCTGCGTCACCATCGCGGGCTCCGGCACCACGTGCAAGCGCAATTCCGGCGGGATAGCGAAATGCAGACCCAGACTGACCTGTGAGGCGCTTGGTACGCGTTCCACCACGGGATTGAACTGAATATGACGAACGCCCTCAGACTTGAGGAATCGATAGATTTCCAAGGGGAATCTAGCGATATCGCGCGCCACGGTAACCAACACATTGAAGTCGACGCCATGCTGCTTGAGCAGTTTGAGACCGTGCATCACCTCATCGAAACTTGAGCGTCCGCGCTTGTCGGGGCGATAGAGGTCGTGAACGAATCGCGGGCCATCGAGGCTGATCCCCACCATGAAGCGTTCACGGGCGAGGAACGCGCACCAGCCGTCATTGAGTAACGTGCCATTGGTCTGCAGCGTGTTGCGAATGACTTTGTTCCCTGCGAACTGGCGTTGATACAGGACCGCGCGTTGAAAAAAATCCAACCCCAGTAACGTCGGTTCGCCGCCTTGCCAGGTAAATTCGACCTCAGGCGTGGGCTGGGCCTCGATGTAGCGCTGCACATACAGACGCAGCACCTCGTCGGTCATGCTGAAGCGTTCCCTGGGCGGGTAAAGCTGTTCTTTTTCGAGGTAGAAACAGTAGCTGCAATCGAGGTTGCAGATCGGCCCGACGGGTTTGGCCATCAGATGCAAGCCCTGGGGCGGGGTTTCGTGGGTAGGCATGGGGGCAGGGTCCGGGAGTCATCAGTCTACCGCCCGGTTATCCGGGCGGCATTGAGGGTCAAGGCAAATACGTCACGTGTACATCCTTGACCTTGCCATTGAATGCGAAGGGCGCGCGCTCGAAATAGTCCAGGGTGACGGGGGAGCCGAGGTCTTGAGCGACGTCGAAGGTTTCGCTGGCGGTGAACGTCAGTGCCGGAGTGAACGGTGTCACCCCTTTGGCGGCTTCCTGCCCGTCAAGTCGCAGGCTCAGATTGGCCGGCGCTCCGGGCTTTGCTGACGACAGGGTCGTCAGCACTTCGATACTGACTTTGCCTGCGGGTACTCGTTCGGCCGAACGCAGTTTGACTCGAGAGATAGCCAGCGCGTTGTACTCGTAGTTCAGGAAACCGTCATCCATGTACAGGCTGACCCCGCCACCGATACCGCCCAAGGCATACAACACGCCGGTGGCGTTAGCTGGAACCTCGGCGTCGACGACGACTTTACTGTTCTGATTGCGCAGGTTGGGGGCCGCAAACTCCGGAAAACGCTGGACGCGATCACTGAAGTGCCATTCGCGTTGGCTGCTGGAGATTCGTGCAGTCGGATCGAGGAAGGGGTAGAGACCGGCGCCAATCGGATAGACATGGTTTGCCTTGGCCTGCAGGTCAAACTCGGCCTTCAGCTCCGCAAGTTTTTGCGGATTGCTCGCGGCTACGTCGTTGGCCTGGGAGTAGTCGTTTTGCAGGTTGTAGAGCGACCATCGGTCATTCGCCGGATTCCAGCCCATGAACTGCGCGAAGCCTTGCACCCAGGGTTTGCGCGGGCCAAAGACCGAGGCCATCCAGCCATCCTTGTAGACGCCGCGACTGCCGAAGACTTCGAAGTATTGCACCGGTTTTTTCGACTTCACCTGAGCGTCGTTGAAGGTGTAGCGCAGGCTGACGCCATCCATTGGGTCCTGAGCGATACCGTTGACCTCTTTGGGTGGCGTGATCGACAGCACGTCGTAGACCGTCGGGGCAATGTCGTTGACATGGTGGAATTGTCCGCGAACCCAGGCGTCGGCCTTGATCTGTTTCGGCCAGGAAACGGCCAGCGGCGTGCGCGTACCGCCGAAGTAGCCGGCGACCAGTTTAGTGCCTACGAATGGCCCTGATCCTGCCCAGGCCCACGCGGCGTTGTACATGCTTTCAAGTTTGGGACCGCCGAGCGCGGACAAGCCGCCATACATCTCGTCGAGGACTTTCAGCTGCTGCTCCTTGGGAACTGGAATCCCGTTTTGGGCCAACAACTCATTAATCGTGCCCTCCATCCCCTCGGAAGAAGCGCCGTTGTCGCTGAAGACATAAAAGATCAGCGTGTTGTCGCGCTTACCTTCACGCTCCAGTTCGTCGAGGATCTTGCCGGCCTGCGTGTCGGCATGTTCCAGGAAGCCGGCATACACCTCCATCAACCGTGCCTGATACTGTTTCTGTTCGGAAGACAAGCTGTCCCAGGCTGGAAGCTCCGCCGGGCGTGGGGTGAGGACGGCGTCCCGGGGGATAAAGCCCAGGGCTTTCTGGCGAGCGAACGTCTGCTCACGATAGGCGTCCCAGCCTCCGTCGAACTTGCCTTTATATTTATCGGCCCATTGCGCATTCACTTGGTGCGGGCCATGTACGGCACCCGGTGTCCAATACATGAAAAATGGTTTTGCCGGCGCGTAGGTCTGATGGTCTTGCAACCAGTTTACGGCCTGATTGGCGAGGTCTTCGCTGAGGTGATATTGCGGATCTCGCACCGGTTCGATTGGCGTTGTGTCGCGGTACAGGCGCGGTTCGTACTGAGAGGTTTCGCCGGCCAGGAAACCGTAGAAACTTTCAAAACCGTAAGCCGTCGGCCAAGTATCGAAAGGACCGGCCGCCGTGGTGTCCAGGGGGGGCGTGTTATGCCATTTGCCGAACGCGGCGGTGCTGTAGCCATATTGCTTGAGCACTTCGGCCATGGTCGCCGAGCTTTTGGGGATCTTGCCGGTGTAGCCTTCCCAATCGGTGGCCAGCTCTGCGATGACGCCGTTGCCAACCCGGTGATGGTTGCGTCCGGTGAGCAATGCGGCGCGAGTAGCGGAGCTGATGGCCGCGGTATGAAAAGCGTTGTAGCGCACACCGCTGTCGGCGACTCGACTCAGGGTCGGCGTATGGACTGCGCCGCCGACGGTATCGGACTGCGCGAAGCCGGCGTCATCGAGCATGATCACCAGGATATTGGGGGCCTCGGCAGGAAGCCGGGATTGCTGCTGACGTTTCTGGTGTTTCGATTCTTGCAGCGTCGGTTTGGCGTCACTGGCCGAAGGCGTCGGGGGGAAGGGCAGTGAGTCTTGTGCGGATGCGACCGAGCTGGCCAGCAGTGCGCAGAGTTTCAGGGTGAAACGTCCGGCGGGTTGCAGCTTCTGGGACATGGGTGTCTCCGTTTTTTATTCATTGCAACGGCGCAGCCGCCCGGTCGAACACCGGACGGCCGAGAGATTGGAAGGCTGGTCAGACCGCAAAGCTGGTGATGTCTTTGGGCTCGATATCATTGGCTTTGCAGAACGCCAGGTAACGATCCACGCTGGATTTCCAGTTCTCGATGGCCACGACGTTGTTGTTATCGTCGTAATACAGCAGGTCGCCCTGGGTGATGTTCAAGGTGATCAGTTCATCGCCATATTCACTCAGCACGATTGGCGTATGGCTGGAACCTGCGGTTTCGAACACCACGCCGCCCGGTTTTGAGATCCAGTCGTGCTCCAGGTATTTCCAGCCACCCTTGATGGTGTAAACGATGACCGTGCCGGAGTGATGGTGCTTGGGCAGAGAAGACCCGGCCGGGGCCTTGAGCAGGGTGATGGTTTCCCCGCGAATCGGGTCGCACTTGATGTATTTGATGAAGATCTCATCGCTGTAAGGTGCGAACGGAACCCACGGCAGGTCCTCGTCGTTGATGGAGGAGGTGTCGATGTTTTCATAAAACATGCTTGTTGTTCTCTGTTGGACGGTGGAAGGATATACACGGTGCGTCAAGAGCATCGTGAACAGGCCGTGCTCACACCGCCCCCCTCTTGAGGAGGGGGTTCCATCCAATGGCGTTGAATCGCGGCATGCGGAGTGCCGTGCAAATAACGCCAAAACAACAACATCTACGGTTTGCGGCCACCGTCGGCCTTTGGGTATCACTGCGCACGTCAGGGCCTGTGCGAAACCCTGACGCCCGCTACAACCGATCGTCAGGTGAACTCAATTGATTTTAACGATCGCGGGCGGACTCCACGTGCCTTTGCCAGGAGGCAGGACGGAAGGGGTTTGCGTCTTCGGCCAATACAGGCGCATCACCATGTAGATCAGATCATTCGGTGCAGGCAGCCAGTTGCTTTCCTTGTCCGCGCCGGGCGAGTCCTTCTGGATGTAGAGCGTCAGCGAGCCGTCTGCATTTTTCTTCATGTCAGGCAGCATCGGCGAGTTGATGAGGTAGCGATTGATCGGATTCTTGATCAGCAGTTGCGACTTGCCGTCGTACATGGTCACCGACCAGAAGGCATTGACCGGCGGAAGCTGTCCGGCAGGAAAGGTGATGGTGTAGTTGTGCTTGCTGCCGTCAAGCGGCGTACCATCGGACAGGACCTTGGCCATCGGATACGTGGCCTCTTCGGCGTCGTTGGCGTAGATACCCGCTTGCGCGATGGCGGCACGCTTTAGCCAATCACCCTTGTAGAACGCGGCATTACCGCCGGAACTCACGATGTTCCAGCCATTGACCTGTGTGCCGAGATGATTGACTGCATCCTGGACCTTCGCATGCCCAGCCTGCATGCCTTCAACCACTGCGGCCTTTTGCTCGGCGGACAGATCCTGGAAGTTGAAGTCCTTGCCGGCGCCAATGCCCAAACGGGCGAGCTTCGCGCGGATCGCCACTTCTTCCGGTGTGGCCGGGGCAAACTGCAACGCAAAGCCCAGATACTTGAAGAAGTCGGTCTTCGCCAGGGCCTTGTCGAACTTCGGAAAGTTGATCGCCGGCGCGGCAGGCGGCGCGGGCTGCTTGAGATATGCCGATAACGGCTGGGCCCCATAACCGGACTGGATCTTTTCTACGTTTGGCATGTCCGCCGGATTGTAGAGCTGGGTGCGAAAGATCGCGAAGAGGAGTTGTGTATTGGAATGAAACACCTTCTTGATACCAGGCGGGGTCACGCCTTTCCAGTCTGGGCCGACCAGCATGTAATCGCCGGCTTCGCTGCCGGTGGTACGGCTGCCGATATAACCGAAGTTGTTGGTGTTGTTATCGACTAGCTGCACCGAGTAGTACCGCGGTTTCTCCACCGTCGGTACCGATAGCACGATCGGCTCGCTACGCAGGTCCATGAACATCATGGAATACGGTGTGTCGCTGTTCGGCGAGACGATGGCCGTGTCCTTGTAGCTAAAGACATTGTGCATGCTGTGGATCTGGTTGAACGGCGCCTTGTATTGGCCGGAGTTCTTGTCCACGGCATAGTCGTACATGGTCGCGTAGTTCATCACGATGGGCAGACCGTAGATGTAGCCTTCCTCGGCAATGGCTTTCGTTTCGGCAGGAGTGATGTCCGCTGCCTGGGCGTGCGTAAATCCAATGGACGCGAGCAATACCATCGCACAGCTAAATGTTCTCGGTAGTGGGGTTATCATGAACTTGAAACTCCATTTTTCGTATTGGATGAGTGAATCGGACAGTCAACTGCCGGTCCGCTGATATTCTAGTTTCACTTAGGAAAAAGTAGGGTGTACGCCACTCGAAAGCCCCAGCCGTGTGCACCCTCTTCAGGACTGTCCGCCCAATATCGCGGTCCCATCTGAAGGCTCATGGGCTGCTTGCCGACTTTGAACAATTGCGTCACGAACAAGTTGATCGGCACATTCCACTCCCTGGCTTCCCAGTTGTAAGTGGATTCGGTATTAATTCCAAAACTGGTGTACGACGTTGTCGTATAAACCAGGAAGGGTTGTAGATACGTCTGGTTGACCTTCTCCTTGTCATCGGCCGGGTCGTTGTCCAGTGACCAGATGTGGTTCGCCAGAATACCGGTCGTCCAACCGTTGGCTTGTTTCAATGCCACCGCTGTCGGCCCAATTCCCCATTGTTCGCTACTCAGAAGCTCATCACTGCCGGTCGGTAACAACAACGCGGGGCCTGCGCCCCAGATCCAGCCGTCCTCGGTGGGCTTTTTGGGCGAGAAAAAGAAGCTTTGCGAGGTGTCGCCCACTCCGCTTTTATCGGCGATACCCCTCGGTGCCAACCCGCGCTGATCAATGATCGGGAGGATCGTGCGAGAAATCAGATTCCAATCTTCATTAAGTGTGAAGGGTAATACCGGCTGGATATTGGTTACGCTCTGGATTCCATTACCGGAGGGACCCATTTTCTGATTCCAGTTGTATTGAATGGGCAAGCTGTACAGTGCCGCGACTGGATTTAATGACTGCTTAGCCAGTTCCGCCTGATCGTCAGCCTGGCTGGAAACGGAAATACCTAAAAACAAAGGTGATAGCAAGAGTCGTTCAATGTACTTGTTCATGTCGAGTCCCGTTTACAGTCAGCCTTAACTGCCTTGCGGCACAACGCGGGCATCATTGCCTGAGCCTTGGATATACACCTTCGAGCCCTTGGCCAGGGACGGATTGATCGGTTGGGTCACCGATACGAGCACGCCACTGCTGACCCGCACGATGATCTGTTGCGCTTCGACCGGTTGGTCATACTTTTTCTTCTCGGCGTAGTTACCGCCAGCAGCACCGGCGAGCGCGCCGGCAACCATGGCAACGTCACGCCCGGTGCCACCCCCGATCAAGCTGCCAAGCGCCAGGCCGCCAAGGCCACCGAGTACGGCGCCGACACCACTGTCGTGGTTGGTCTGCATCTGCGTCAGCGATATCTGCTCGATCTTCCCTGAGCGAATCTCGATTTCACCAGCGCCGCCATCGGTTGAGCCGACGGCGGAACAGGCACTTATCAGCACCGCCATCAACATGACTGACAGCCAGGACAGGACTACTTTCATTGCGGTGCGCCTCGTTATTGGTAGTGTATTGAGCCAACGTTTGTTGGCAGTTCAATCAAGGTTTAACTGCGAATGAACGCCCAGAGATCGACATTCAACTTATCGATCGCCGCTTTGAAGTCCTGGGCGGTGATCTTCTGGCTTTCGTTTTCCAGCGTTGTACCAAATACCTTGCGTACTACCTTGGCGACCGTCTGGTTGGTTCTCGCATCGATAATCTCGGCCTCGATGAACAAAGTGCTGTCCTGATCACGGTGGCCGGTGGCGGCCTGTGTTGCTCCGACCACGGCGGCGATCGGCACCACTTCGTACCATTTCATCCCTTCGTTTTCAGCATTCACCCCGGTGATCGCCGCACGCATCAGCAGGGTGTTGGAACCCACCGGCGCGGCGCTGGTATTGGAAACCACACGGTATTTCTGACCCAGGGTGCCTTTGACCTTACTGGTCATGTAGTTCTGGATCTCGGTCAGCGTTTGCTGGTTGACCCGCTCATCGGGCTTGGGCGCGGGATAGAGCTCCAGCTTGTTGAACACTACCGTGTCATAGGCATTCGAGTTCCACGACGGACTGACCCAACGCATTGTTGTACCGCCGCTTGCCGTTTTGACTTCCTGCAAGTTGTTGTAGTTGGACAGGTAGCCCGAGTATTGCTCGGCTTCAGTGACTTTCGATACGCAGCCGGTCAATAACAAGCTGCTCAGTGCAGCACTCGCTATCCATGTGTGCGAAAAATTCATATATCGGTACTCCTTGGGGGATATGTTCCTGAATGTCTTTTATTCAAGGTCAGACCCTGTGGCCTTAGCCCCTTCGGAATAGGCCCCACTGGATCTCAGCCTGAGCAATCGAACGACTGCTTGCCAACCGCAAGCAGTCGCAAGCGTCGCGTTACTTCGATGCCACCACTGCCGGCGGCTGCCAGCTGCCGCTGCCTGCGGGAAGAATTGAAGGCGGCGTGGCCTTCGGCCAATAGAGGCGCATCACTAGATAGGCCGTGTCGTCAGGCGCGGGCAACCAGTTGGACTCCTTGGTCTTGCCCGGCGAATCTTTCTGGATATACAGCGTCAGTGAACCGTCCGCGTTCTTTTTCATGGCCGACAGCATCGGCGAATTGATCAGGTAGCGGTTGATCGGATTCTTGATCAGCAGTTGGCTCTTGCCGTCGTACATGGTCACCGACCAGAAGGCATTGACGGGCGGCAGTTTGCCGGCGGGGAAGGTCAGCGTGTAGTTGTGCTTGCCGGTATCCAACGTCTGGCCGTTGCCATCGGTACGCGTAATGGGATACATCGCCTCGGCGGCGTCATTGCCGTACAGACCAGCCTTCGCGGCGCCAGCCCGCATCAGCCAGTCGCCTTTGTAGAACGCCTGGTCGCCGAAGAACGCACCGACGCTCCAGCCGTTGATATTTTTCATGCCGCTGGAGAGGAACTTGTCGACCTTTTCGTCGCCGGCTTTCATTCCGAGCAGGACCACGGCCTTGTGCTCGAGCGAGAGGTCCTTGAATTCGAAGCTGCGACCGGGGCCTACCCCGATGCTGGCCAGCTTCGCACGGATCGCCTTGTCCTCAGCCGATGGCGGCACATACTGCAGCGCCGCCGACAGGTACTCGAAGAAGTTGGCCTTGATGCCTTCCGTGGTGGCTGGCACGAAAGCGATCTTCGGCGCAGCGGGCGGCGCGGGTTGATGGAGGAAAGCGGACAGCGGCTGTACCTGGTAACCCGCCTGCACCTTCTCGACATTCGGCATGTCGGCCGGATTGAACAGCTGGGTGCGGATCAACGTCAGTGCGAAAGGGGTCGTGGAGCTGAACACCTTGTCGATGCCTGGAGGTGTCGCTCCCTTCCAGTCGGGGCCTGCAATCAAATAGCTCCCGGGTGCGCTGGCCGTGGCCCGACTGCCGATGTAGCCGTAGTTATAGGTATTGCCGTCGATCAGTTGCACCGAGTAGTAGCGTTTTTTGGCAACGGCAGGCACGGTGATCACCAACGGCTCGGCGCGCAGGTCGGTCCAGAGAAAGGAGTACGGCGTGTCGCTGTTGGGGGTAATGATGGCTGTGTCAGCGGGGGTCGCGACTTTATGATCGTGGTGCAGTTGGTTGAAGGGGGCCTTGAACTGGCTGGACTTGGAGTCCACCGCGAATTCGTTCATTACGGCGTAGTTCATGACCAGCGGCAAGCCGTAGATAAAGCCTTCCTCGGCGATCGCCTTGGTTTGCTCCAGGCTCGGCGCGGGAACGCCCTTGGTCACATCGGCCTTGTCGGCCTGTGTGATCGGATCGAGCTTGCTCGTGCACCCGGTGAAAAGCGTTGAACCTACGACGACCGCCGCAGCCAATGTCCAGCCACTGTGAGACTTCCTGTTCATTTTCACCTCGTTAGTTTTGTACAAGCTGGCGTCGTGAGCGTTCATGCCCGCGGTTAGATACTAGGCATGACACCGGAGTCGCTCTTGGATCTTTCTCAGTAGCGCCAAGTCATATTGGCAGTCAGGGCTTGAATCCAGGCGTTGTCGAACTCGCCTGAGACACGATTGCCTGACAGCGTTTTTTGCTGATCGACGGACATGTCCCCCATCCACACCGTGACCCAACTGAAATTCACGTCTGTCTCTTTATTCAGTGAATAAGTAAAGCCTGTGGCGAAGCGCCAGGCGGCGCCCATGGGCACGGTGAGCGTACGATTACCGTCGGACACGGCGGACGTGTCATAGGCGACACCGAAATCCCAGATCCAGTCCTGGTTCATCTGGTATTGAGCGCCAAGCGCCAATTGATACGTGTCTTTGTAATGCGCATCGATTGAAGCGGCCCGGGAACCGGTTCTGGACGTGTCTACGTCAATGCCGATGTCACCGAATTTCGACCAGTCCTGCCAATTGACCGAGGCCAGGACAGCCCATTGCGTATCCAGTTGCTGGTACAGGCTGAGGGTCGCCGTTTGCGGTACTTTCAGGTCGATTTTGGTGTTGAGGCTGTTGAGGCGACTCACCAACGGAGCACTGCTCTTCACATTCAGACGATCCTCGAAGTCGAGGTCAACCTGACTGGTGTAAGCCAAGCCAATCCGGGTACCGGGCTTTGGGGCATAAATCACGCCTGCGTTGGCGCCGTAACCCCAGGTGCTGTCCCGGTATTTGTATTGGCCGTCACCCCGTTGTGTCAGTCCGAGCGGCGCCTGATCGATGGCGGCTTCGCTCTTCAGCATCCCGTACATGGCTTTCAGTCCGACGCCGACGGACCATTGATCGTTGAAGCGATAGGCGACACTGGGTACCAGTGACAGTCCCGCAATGCTCGCGTTCTGTACGAAATAACGGCCGGACCAGTCATTGTCGTAGTTTACAGCCAGACCGAAATCGCCATAGGAGCCGAAACCGACGGACCACCGATCATCCAGTTGATGGCTGATGAAGAAACTGCCACCCGGTATGGGATCGAGCGCGTTACCGCTGCCAGTGCCCGGCGTATTGGTTGCACTGTCCCGATCGAACGATAAGTCACCAAAAAGAACCTGAGCGCCAGCGGAGATCTGTGTTCCGCTGAGGTAGCTCAAGCCGGCGGGGTTGCTGGCAATGGTCGAAGGGCCTTGTGCCCGGGCCGCTGCACCGGCATTGGCCAGTCCGACGTTGTCGGTGGCGATTTCGTACAACATCAGGCCACCGGCAACACTGCGACCACTGGTAAAGAGTGTCAGCGCACCAAGAACAGTAATCGATAACATACTTTTATTTAATGGCATGAAATCCCTCTCTATCAGATCACTCAATCGATATGGCTTAGATCGCCCCAAGGTCGAGGCGCCGACTTTTATTCGTGCGGCTTTCTTGAGTGTCTGTACGGAACTCCAACCGCAGGTGCAACTAATCGCCAGCCTCATGAACAGCACAAAAAACCGAAGATCAGCTTTGCAGCCAGCCTGTTGTCGCGTTCACTTTACGGCAATCATCAGAAAGGTATCTTGCATTTTCGGACACCGACGCGCGGTATCACGGGTGTATGGAAATTGTTGAATCACCCTCAACGGAGGCTACGCCAGCCCATTTCTCCAATGCTGTGGTGACGTATTTGTCCATGTTTTGAATGCACGGGAGAAGGCGTTTGGATCCTGGTACTGAAGGGTCTGAGAGATTGTGGATATCGGCAAATCGGTATTTTTCAAGAGCTGCCGCGCGAAGTTGCTTCTGGAGTCGGTGATCAGTTCTTTAAGGTGAGAACCTTCCGCATCCAGCCGGCGTCGCAGCGTTCTTTCATTCAATGAGAATTGACCGGCGATGTGCTTGGAATTTGCCTGGCCTTTCAATAATAGAGCGTATGTCTGGCTCTTTATTTGTTCTGAAATTGTCAAAGGTGACGTGGCGGTCGAAATAGCCAGTTTAAGTAGTTGGTGTAAGCGTGGATTCGCCGTACATTGAATTTGTCGGAGTCTCTGATTGTTTATTACCAGTCCGGAAATGCTTGCATTGAACTGAATATTACAGCGAAATTTTCTGACGTACGGGGTGATGTCTGATGGCTTGCGATATGAAAACTGCACACGAACGGGCGTCCAGTTAGCGCCTAATAAGGCCCGCAGCATTTGCAGGCCAACCATGACGGCAGTGTCAACAAGTAATGATTGATTGGGCAGGTCGTGGCGATAAATGACATATCCCAACAAACTGTGTTGGCCCGCCAAGGGAAGAAGCAGTGGGGTCGCGCCACGATCGTAGAGATTGGCATGCCCGACCAGATCGTTCAATGCATCGCCTGGTGTAGTCGCAAGACGCATAAGCTGACCCACCGGACCCAAATTTTCCAGCGAAAAGCGCTCACCGATCAACAGGCCAATATGGGGGCACTGAGTGTGTTCGAACGCCGTGTTGAACAGACGAGCAACGTCCATGTAGCCGAGATGGTTGTCTTCATATGCAAATTGCTCAAGGCTGATACCAGCGTCTTTGAAAACGCCTCGCGAGGAACCCCCTATCGCGTCAACTACTTCCGGGAACCTACGGAATGGGCTTGTACTAATTTCTCCAGGCCCGCCCATTCTTAAAGATGATTTTTTGGAGGGCATATTAGCTCGCTATCATTCCTGAAACTGGCGCATTGGCCACGCTGGCAAACATCTGACACATGACGAGCAAAAAAGCGTAGCGCCCATGAGCCGGCGCCTGGCACCTCGCGGCCGTTCTGCGCTGCCAGTCCTTGGACCCAATCATCGAATACACGAATCGTTCGCATTAATTGAATCCAAAAATACATAATATTGAATACATTGGTTTAGCACGGATGCGCTTTTTTTCAAATGGTCCATAGAGACTCTGCTCCACCCTAATAGCCGCTTCCATATATCGACGAAGCTTGGTTGGAGGGCATTCTTCTGATGGTTTCGTTTCGAGTACTTGGTCAGAAATAAAAAATGAAGTGGAGCCAACAGAGGGAGTGGGCTAATGCTGATCAGTTAAGATTTTTGTAGGAGCGGGTGCCCGCTTGCGGCCTGCTCGCGAAGAACTCAAAGACGCCGCGTTTATACTGAATACACGCGTTATCGTTGACGTTTTTCGCGAGCAGGCCGCAAGCGGGCGCTCGCTCCTACAGTGGTCTGCATCGCTTAACTGATCGGCATTAGGGAGTGGGCCCTCTTTTTCTGGAATAGCAAGACGACTGTCCGCCCTCAAGGGTTGTCGCTTGCCGGCGCTTTGGGAACGCAGATGTGTCCGATGTCGTTTATCTGCGAAGACTGTATTGGCCGATTTCTACCGGTCATGAAGCCGAAATCAAACTGAAGAACGTGCTCGACGATGTTTGCGCACTATGAGGGCTCAACACTACGGCACTGAGTCGATCGCCCAGCAGATTCCAGGCGTGCTTCCGCTCTTCGGCATAGTCGTGATGCAGGTAGTGGCGTCTCACCCGAGAGCCGGCCAGTACGTGGTTTTGGCAGTGATCGATGACCTCCAGGCTGACCCCCATGCTGGGCGCACATAAAAGCCCCGCCAAGACAGACTTGGCGGGGCCTCAAGGGCAATCAGAATGTGTTGGCGAGGTCGATGCCCGACTTGCCCGGTGCCAGAATGTTGTTCGGGTCCAGCGCACGCTTGATGGCATGTTCAAGCTTGCGTTTGACAGGGCCGTAGCTCTGCGCAACTCGATCCTGGAATGCGGTGTTGACGCGGTATACGGCGTAGCCTTCCTTCTCGAATACATCCAGCAACTCGGCAAAGCAGGCGTTAGCGCGCTTGGTTTCTTGCGGGTTGGTGCGGTCATACAACACGTCGATTACGTGGTGCATGTCGCGCCAGCCGACGATGAACTCGCCGACATAGTCCAGACCGTGCTTGTTGAGGGTCTTCTTGGCCAGCACCTGCTGTTTGTCGCACTCGCTGCCTCGGGCCTGGCTCACCGGTGCAAACCACATCGAGCCACCACCGCCGCGCCAGTTGTACAGGCCAAATTCCTGCAAGTTAGGCACCCCGGACATCAACTGGGCGCGGTACTTGAACGGCTGGGTTTCACCGGCCTCTTCCTGGGTGACGATTCGGCCCTTGCCCAGTTGCTTCAGGGCTCCAATGACGATATTCCAGTTGACGTCGACCTGTTCCTGAGTGCCGTACAGGGCGGCGTAAACGTTCCAGGCGCCGAGGTTCTTGTCTTTCTGGATCTGCTTGAGGATCGCGTCGGAGGTTGCACCCGGCTCGCTGGTGTAGTCGGAGCGGCGGGTGTTGCAGGTGGATGCCTCCCAGAGCACGCCAGCGATCACTACCGAATTGGGAATAACCTGGGCGATGCGCAGCGGACGGATAAATTCGACGATCTCGGCGATGTCCGACTCGTTCTCGAACTTGATTTCGAACGGTTTGAACACGGGCGGTTTTGGCATCAACCAGAAGCCCATCTTAGTGCAGATACCGTAGTTGGCCTGAGTGAACATGCCGTCCAGGGTCGGGCCATAGCCCCACTTGAAGACCTGCCAGGCGTTGTCGCCTTTCACTGCGCCCATGCCGGTTCGGTACACATCGCCGTTGGCCAGCACCACTTCCATACCGCACTGCATCAGAAAGTGTTCGCCGTAAGGCGTGTAGCCCACGCCGCGATCCATGGTGTTGCCCAACGGCCCGGCAATGGCCGACGGCGCGGAGAACGACAGCATCAACGGCAGGTTACGTTCCTGGATGTAGTCGTAAAGCTGCTGATAGGTCACGCCCGGCTCAACCAGGGCGGTACACAGTTCAGGGTCGACGTGGAGAATTTTGTTCATCTTTTTCAGGTCGAGAATGATCTGGCCACGCTGGCCTGGTGCTGCAGAGCCGTAACCGAAGTTGCGACCTGTGGAGATGGTCCACACCGGGATCTTGTGTTCGTTGCAGATCTTCACCACGCCTTGCACCTCTTCGACGGTGGTGGCGGTGACGGCGGCAGACGGCGTGTGCTCGGCATTGTCCACGGCGATCATGATCTTGGAGTAGGGGATCAGTTGATCGTCTTTGACCAGAACGTTTTCATCGCCCAGCAGTTTGCGAAACTTGGCGATTGCTTGTTCGAAGTTTGCGCTGTCGACACCGCGCGGGAGCAGGGTCTTGTTGATTTGCTCAGTCATTTGGTTAGCTCCTTCAAGCCTCGATCGAAAACGAAACGAAATTACCGGTAAGCGGCGACGTTCGGCGGGTGACCTGTGGTGCTTGCCCGTTGCTGGTGGTGCCCAGGGCGGCGAGGGTGTAGCCCAGCGTGGCCAGCCATTGGTCCGAGCCGCTGCTGTGGCGGGCAGTCGCGGACATTTGCAACGGAGCTTGTAGGCCATGCATGCGGTGTTCTGTAAGACTGAAACCGGTCCCGCAGGTGTTCAGGCTCAGGCCAAGTTGTGGAGCACAGCCGCTGGCCGCTTCGGCGCTGAGCAGTCGGTGCTGTGAGGTGTTGGCCGTGGCCCGATGCTGGCCGAGCCACTGCACACGAGCGCCGGCACTGCGCGCCAGGTCAATGATCAGCGCGGCACTGGCATCGTCGACCAAGCCGATCATGCGTTGCGGTTCACCGCTGCTCAGGCGTTGTTCCAGGCCGAGAATGAAGTCCAGGCTGAGGTCGCTGCGCTGCACCTTGACTTGACTGCCTCCCGGGATTGCAGCCATACCCTCGAGAAAGGCCGATTCGGCGACTTCGCCACTGACAAGGGCCAGGATCGGCAGCGCTGCACGGGCCTGGTTACCCAATACCGTTTTGGCCATGGTCAGGCCGGAGCTGCCCATGGCTATACCCGCCAGGCTGCCCAGAGCCATGCCCTTGAGCAGTACACGACGTTCGACGTTCATGGCTGGCTCCTCAAGGCTTGGCCGCTGGGGCGGGCGTTTTGGAAATGTATTCGGCGACCTGTTGCAGCGAGTGATCGTCGATGAACGAGGCAGGGAAGGCCGGCATGGCGCGAAAGCCATTGCGCACAATTGCCGTGATGTACTGCGGTGGCAGCTGGCGGCCGGTGATTTGCGGGCCGACCTGTTTCTCGTGGCAGTGGCCGCACACCTTGGCGTAAACGTTTTCTCCGCCTTTCCAGACGCCATCGCCATCGGCGGCAGCATTTCCGGCCAGCAGGACATACGGCAACGCAAAGCAAGCAGCGAAGGTCCGTTTCACAACCGGGTTGTTGAGCAGTGAGGACATTTCGTACTCCTTATTCTTATTGGTAGGTTGGTTCGTGGGAGCCTTGGTCCGGATCAGAAGGGGTACTGCCGAGGCGTGTGTTGCAAGGTGATCCAGTGGTCGGTGGTGAACTCGTCGATCGCCCAATCGCCATTGAAGCGACCCAGGCCGGAATTCTTTTCGCCGCCGAAGGGGGCGTTGGGTTCGTCGTTGACCGGGATGTCGTTGACGTGGGTCATGCCGGCATGGATGCGTTTGGCGAACTGCACGCCGCGCTCCAGGCTCGCGCTGAATACAGCACTGGAGAGCCCGTATTCACTGCTGTTGGCCAGTTCAAGGGCATGCTCGGCGTCACGCGCCGACTGGATGCCAACCAGAGGGCCGAAAATTTCTTCGCGGGCAATCTCCATGTCAGCCGTGACCCCGCCGAACACGTGCGGCGGCAGGACGTTGCCCTGGGCCTGCCCGCCTGCCAGCAGCGTTGCACCTTCGGCCTGCGCCGTGGCGATCTTCTCTTGCAGGCCTGCCAGTTGCTTGCTGTTGATCACGGGACCGATCACGGTTTCAGCTCTATTCGGGTCGCCATAGGGCAGGGCCTTGACTCGCTCGACGAATCGCCGGGTGAACGTTTCCAGCAGCGGCTGCTCGACGATGATGCGGTTGATCGCCATGCAGATCTGGCCCTGGTGGAGGAATTTGCCCACCACGGCGGCGCTGACGGCCTGCTCGACATCGGCATCGGCCAGGACCACGAACGGACTGTTCCCGCCAAGCTCCAGGGCCACGTGCTTGAGGTATTCACCGCCGCTGGCGATGCGGCCGATGTTGCGTCCGACCTGGGTCGAGCCGGTAAAGGAAATGAAGGCCGGTACCGGATGCTCGACGAAGGCGTCGCCGATCTCTGCGCCGGAGCCCACCACCACACTGAGTACGCCCGACGGCAATCCGGCTTCCTCGAAGATGCGTGCCAGCAGCAGGCCGCCGGTAACGGGGGTATCGCTGGCTGGCTTGACCACCACGGCGTTGCCTAGCGCCAGGGCAGGTGCCAGGGAGCGGGCTGTCAGGTGCAGCGGGAAGTTCCATGGGCTGATCACACCGATCACGCCCAGCGGCGTGCGGTAGACCCGGCTTTCCTTGCCCGGAACGTTGGAGGCAATAATACGGCCATGCACGCGGCTGGGCAGGCTGGCCGACTCCAGGATGATCGCGCGCGCGGCGCCCCATTCGATCTGTGCCTTGATACGCGTACTACCGGATTCGCGGATGATCCAGTCGATGATTTCCTCGCGGCGCTCGTCGAAAATCTTCACGACGTTGAGCAGCACCTGGCCACGGGCGGCAGGCCCCCGCGTGGCCCATTCGACCTGGGTCTCGCGTGCAGTGAGGTAGGCGGCGTTGAGGTCTTCGCGGTTGGCCAGGGTGATCTGCAGCAAGCGCGACTGAGTAAAAGGGTCGAACACCTCCAACGAGCGACCGGTGCCGCCGGCACGCCATTGTCCGGCGAGCGGTTGCAGTTCAAGGTTCTGATAGGCAGGACGAGTAGCGGTCATGACGTTCTCTCTTATAGGTGTTTTGTCAGCGTGCACATGACCTGATGTAACAATTACTGTGCCAAGCTCTGTTTCGTAGTTGAAAACCCTTATAAAACAAATGCATATGCTGTTTTTGGTGGTGAGTGACGATCGCCGCCCAACAGTGACAAACCAGGGGGTGCAGAAATTTATGCAGAAGAAGTCGCAGGCTTGTTGAAAGCTTTGCAACCGTTGGGAGGGACAGAATATGTGCGATTATCGAGCGAAGGGCGCGGCTGAAGCGCCGAGTCACCCGCTGGCAGATTGACCCCGCGGGGTGAGTGAGCATACTGAAAGGCTACCTACCTGCCTCTTGTTGATTGCCCATGATTCGTACTCCGTCCAACAAGCCCGGTCGTCCAGCGGACGAGGAATTCCTCAAGCAGATGCTTGGCCGAAAGAAGCGCTTGCTCGTCGACCGGGCGAGCCAGTTCGGCGCCAGCGGTCTGCCGTCTGCCGAACAGTTGGCAGAGACCGTGGCCTTCGCCCCAGAGGATGGCAATATCTGGTTGTGTGGCCAGCGCATGATGTTGCTGCAAGGCTCTGCGTTCGGTGCCATCCGCCGCGAGCTGATCGAGGCGCTGGGGTTCGACAGGGCCCGTGGCCTGTTGACGCGAATCGGCTGGCAGGCCGGTGCGCGGGACGCCGCGCAGGTCAGCGAACAGTGGCCGCAAGGCGATCACGCCAGCCTGTACAGCGCCGGGCCGCGACTGCACATGCTTGAAGGCATGGTCAATGTCGAGGTGGTGCGTTTCGAAATCGACTCCGGCGTCGGTCACTTCTACTCTGAGTTCCTTTGGCACAATTCACTCGAAGACGACGAGCACATCGCGGCCTTTGGCCTGGGGGGCGAGCCGGCTTGCTGGATGGAGATCGGTTATGCCAGTGGCTACGCCTCGTCGCTGCTCGGACGCCTGGTGGTGTTCCGCGAGCAGGAATGCCGCGCAATGGGTCATCAGGCCTGTCGCATTGTCGGAAAGCCGGCCGACCAGTGGGACGATATCGATGTCGACCTGGCTTATCTCGATCCGAGTGACTTCCTCAGTCGCAGCACTTACGCCTCGGGCATTGAAACCACCGTTGCCGATCTGAAGGAGCCCGCCGACAGCAAACAGTTGGTGGGTATTTCAGCCTCGTTCGTCGCTGCCAGTCAGTTGCTGCAACGGGTGGCGCCGACCCAGGCAACGGTGTTGTTGACCGGGGAATCGGGCGTGGGCAAAGAACTGTTCGCGCGCACCCTGCATCAGGCCAGTGCTTGCCGGGATATGCCGTTGGTGGCGCTGAACTGCGCGACCTTGCCGGAGAACCTGGTGGAGGCCGAGCTGTTTGGCGTTGAGCGCGGTGCTTTCACCGGCGCCGATCGTTCGCGCCCAGGGCGCTTCGAGCGGGCGCATGGCGGTACCTTGTTCCTGGACGAGATCGCGACCCTCGGCCTCAGTGCCCAGAGCAAGATTTTGCGTGCCTTGCAGGAGGGCGAGATCGAGCGTGTCGGCGGCACGGCGCCGATCAAGGTGAATGTGCGGGTGATCGCCGCGACCAACGTGGATCTGCGTCGCGAGGTTGAGGCGGGGCGTTTTCGCGAAGATTTGTTCTATCGCCTCAATGTCTTCCCCATCCACCTGCCGCCGCTGCGTGAGCGCCGCGAAGATATCCCGTTGCTGATGAGTTACTTCCTGCGCACCTTCAGCCTGCGCCACGGGCGCCAATTGGCCGGCTTCAGCACGCGGCTGGTCAACGCGCTGTTGACGTACCGATTCCCGGGAAATATTCGCGAGCTGCAGAACTTGATAGAACGGGGTGTGATTGCCGCCGGTGACGGCGAGGTGATGGATGTCGTGCACCTGGCCGAGGCCGGGGCGTCGTTGATGGCAACAGCCATCGGCCTGACCTCGCAGGGGCGCTTGTCGGCAGCCCAGCGCAGTGAGAAAACGACGGGTACTCCGTCAGCGTCAGCCGAGGACGATAGTGTCATGGGCGCGCTCGCTGAGCCGGCGCTGGAAAGCCTGCAGGACTTCGTCTCCGGACGCCAGCGGGTATTAAGCACCTCCTTGGAGGAAATCGAGTTACGCCTGGTGCGCCTGGCAATGGAACGGTCCGGGGGCAACATTACGGCGGCGGCGCAGATGCTCGGCATGAGTCGCGCACAAGTCAGTTATCGTCTCAAGGGGAGCTGAGGCGGCGAGCGACCTGGGCGCTTCCAACAAGCAATGCCCCGCGACCTGTTGAAGGTCGTGGGGCGTGGGTCTTGATCAAAATGCGGTGGTCAACTTCAGCCAGTAGGCCTGGCCCTCGGCACGGTTGCGCACACCCGATTCATCCTGCCATTTGGCACTGAAAAACCAGCCGTTTTTGCTGGTGTACTGTACCGCCGGGCCAATGGAGAAAGAGCGGCCACGGTTGCCATCGGCGGCATCGACCAAGGCTGCGGCGGCGCAATGGGAGGCGCTGCACTGGTCATCGCTCACCTGCTTGTAAGCGTGACCACCAACGCCGAGCACCCAGCCATTGCCCAAGCCCCAGCCTAGGGTGTAGTCGGCATGGAGCTCGCGGCCGGACTGGTAGTGGGTGTCCTGATTTTCGAAGTTGTAATCGTACATCAGGCGCACATCGGCGTTAAAACCCGTGGGGTCCATATAGGTCATGGCATACACCGCTTGTACGGTGTAATAGTTCGTGCCGAGGTTGACCAGGTCGTTTTTGTCGTACTCGCTGGCGGTAGGCAGTACGAAGTCGACACCCACGGCGGTGTGGAATTTGTCACTGTGGTGGAAACCGACCACCGGGCCGAGGTGAGCGTCGCCGATGCCGCGCTTATGGTCGTGTGGACCGTTCTTGATGTTCAGCTGTATGTCATTGAGCGGGAGCAGTGCGTGGAAGCCCAGGTTGCCACCGAGTACCTGCTGTTCGGTGACCCAGATGAACCGAGGCACGACAGTGGTGACGCGCAGATCGACGTCGGCCACCTTGTCGCCAGCGTTATCGCGCAGGGTATCGGCCAGGTAGTCGCCGACGAATACCTGACCGTAGGTGCCGGGTGGCGGCAGGATACCCATGCCGTAGATTTCAATGCCCATCGGCCACGACGACACACCGACTTCGGTAGCCTGGGCAAGTGAAGTGCTGCCGGCCAGCAACAGGGCAGCGCTGAGCGTAAGGGGAGTGCAACGAGTGAGTGAATGGTGCATGAGAGGCCAACCTTATTGTTATGAGCGGCGTGCAGCAGCGTTTAACTGCGCAAGGTTGTCCTTCTCAACTATTGTGCCAGTTTGTATTTTTTTGATTTTTTTTTGTAAATCAATAATTTGTATTATGTCTTTGAGTTGATCAATGTCTGGGCGGCTCGACTGTGGCGGTTCTTGTTAAGAGAATTCGACTGAGTGTAAAAAGTTCGTGCTGGTTCACTCGCTGCCTTGCTTCCAGCGGCAGGCAGTTACTCTGAATCAACTAGCGCTACTTACACACCAACATAGCGGTACACCGCTGCGCTCCAGTACTGGCTACCGTTACGCTTATGGCGAATCCAACCATCTTTCACCAACTGTTTGGCGATCATTCGGTTGATGAAGCCATGACCGAGCAGCAGGACGGATCCTTCGCCAGTAAGGGACTGCAATAGCTCAGCGGCTTTGCTGGCCCGCATCCTCGCAGTGTTAGCCGATTCGACGCTGCCTGAGTAGCCACAAAGCCATAAGATTCGAAGGATAAATGCCCAGGTAAAGGGCGAGAGCCGTGGTCGTTTCCAATGACCAAAAGGTAGTTGGGCTTCGCAGAAAACGGCGTCGACCAGTACCGGTTTCAGCCCGAGCGCTTGCACGGAGCTACGCGCACGAGGCGCCGTGCTTGAAGCAATCACCGTAGCGGATGCAGCGAGTCGTTGACTGGCATCCGGAACCGGCTGCTGGGTGATTTCGGATCGGTTGTAGTGTTCGATCCAGTCTTGCATCTCGAGTGCTGAGACTTTATCGACGTTTGCCAGTTGTGGCTGGCCATGTCGCATCAGAATTATTTCCCTGTTCACAGTGAATTTACTTCCTTGTCTGGTGCGCTTTGAAAGTTACTTTTCGACTATGTCGAACGAGCGTTTTTGTTCGAGGTCCGCGCATTGTGTTTTTCAAACCAGCCGTGATCGCGGTACCACGCTACGGTGTCAGTGATTGTCAGCTCTAGCGACCGGAAACTGAGGCCAAGTTCTTGTTCGCTCTTGCTGTGATTGAAGTGGGTGCGGTACTCCTCTCGTATCATCAGGCGTAAGGTGGCCATGCTCAACAGTATGGGCTTGCCGGTAAGACGCGCATAGATCTCCTGCACAGCCGCCAAGGTGTATAGAAGCACGAGCGGTAGTTCGCGCGAGGGTGTTTTGACCCCCGCTATACGGCCCAGGATAGGTACCAGCTGGCGCATTGTCATGTGCCGGCCTGCCGCGAGATAGCGCTGGCCGCGCCGCCCATGTTCGGCGGCGGCTATCAGCGCCCGAGCGACATCACGTGCATCGACCACTGAGACGCTACCGGGGATCAACCCGGGTAATTTGCCGTTCACGACATCCTGTACCAACTGTCCCGAGGAGGTCGGACCGATGTCGGCGGGGCCCCACATCCAGCCAGGCAGCACCATGCAGGCATGCATATCAGGATGTGCTTCCAGGAACGATAAGATGACTTGGTCGGCGAGTATCTTGCTGCGGTAGTAGTCGTCTGCGTCGGCGTCGGCGCGCAGACACGTCTCATCGATGGAGGTGCCAGGCGCACCGTCGAGCACGGCAATCGAAGAGGTGTGGATAAACTGTCGTATACCGGCGCGGTAGGCCTGATCAATCAGGTCCTGCGTACCAATGACATTGACCTTTTCCAGTTCTTTCCAGTGGCTGCCGCCCTTGTAGTTGTCGCGAAAAAAGGCCGCGGTATGAAACACCACATTGCAACCTTGCAACGATGGTGCGAATGCGCTGACGTCGGCCATGTCCCCAACGACCAGTTCCACCTTCGGTAGTTTGTTGAACTGCTGTTCACCTTTGGCTCTGGAGCGGACCAGGGCTTTGACGGAGTAGCCACGAGCGATCAGTTCTCGTACCAGATTGTTGCCCAGCAAGCCGGTTGCGCCAGTAACAAATGCGTTGCGCATGGATTAACTCTCCCCCTGTTGGGCTAACGACATCAACACAGCACTGTCGAAGAACGCCTCCTCACGGATCACCAGCCCATCCTTGAAGGTGAAATGCGCAGCATAGTGGAGGGTGAGAGGTCGGCCGTGGGGGGCAATCACCCGGCCAGGCAGCATCAGCGGGGCGGTGAAGGTACCGCTCAGCAAGGCCGTCAACGCCAAACGATCGTCCGCGACCATGAATGGGCTGAGAGTCACTTGCGCATCGGGCAGTGCGTCGAGAATCGCGGTCTCGCGTTTGCGCATGGATTGGCGACCGACTTGAATCCCCATGCTATCGAGGTAGATAAAGTCTTCATGCACCAATGCAAGCATTGTCTCTACATCGCGGCGATTGAAGGCTGCCGCGGCGCGTTGCGCATAGTCGTTGGGGCCAGTAGTCATACAGTGCATTCCCGTTGTTTCAAAGGCCAGTAGATATACCGTTGAGATCTCTCCTGAAAAACAACCACTACGGCATAATGGATTTGCATATCTGCAAACCAAGGAAGGAAGAGCGCATGGCGGTGCAAGCAAATTGGGATGATCTGCGGCTGTTGTTGGCAGTCTCGCGGCGTGGCAGCTTTCTTCAAGCGGGCCAGTTGCTAGGTATCGCGGCGTCTACCCTGTCTCGTCGCCTGAGCCAACTTGAGGCGGCTCTCGGCGAGCCACTCCTCGAACGTGGTGTCGAGGGATGTCGGTTGACCTCGCGGGGTTTATCTCTGGTTGATGTCGCCCTCGCTGCGGAGGCAGGCTTGAGGCGTCAAGCAGTGGCTGATTTGTCCGGTGTGCAGACCGAGCTATCTGGCAGTGTTCTGGTCAGTGCGGGAGAGGGGTTCTCTTCTCGGGTATTGGAGGCTGCGCGTCGTTTCACCACTGCGCATCCGCTTTGCTCGGTAGAGTTGCTGGTCTCAGCCGACTTTCACAAGATTGTCCGCGGTGTGGCCGACATTGCTGTACGCACGGTACATCTGGGCGAGCCATCGCTGATTTATCGACCCATAGGCAAGCTTGCCTATGGCATCTTCGCTGCTGCAGGGTACCTGAAGCGCTTTCCTGAGTTGACCCCGGCCACAGCAGGCAATATCGCCTTGCTTCCTCCTCAAGACATGTTGCCGCAAATGCGTGCAGCAAAGGCGGCGGGTTTGGAACGTACGCAGATCAGCGTGAGTTCATTCGCCGTGCAACTCGAGTCGGTGAGAGAGGGATTGGGAGTCGCCGTGCTGCCTCGAGTCCTGGCGAAAGACTTGATTGAGTTGTTTGCGGATATCGATCTACCCGATATGAACGTCTACCTGGTGACCCGCCCTCAGGCATTGAAGCAGCCCCACATCAAATGCTTCTTCGCTATCTTGGAGCAGGTGCTGCTCGAAGCCCTGTGCGTTGAAAGCGACCAAATGCGACTCTGAAGTCGCCGGGTGTTTTCCCGCGACAGCCCCGAGTCACGGTCACCCAGATAACCATTGATCATGCCGAGAATCCCAGTCGCCAACTCATGCTTTTCCAGCAGGGGAGGGAAGTTGAGTTTCCTGGAGCGATGACCTGACCACCAATGGACAATCAACCGGCTGGGTTCCCGATACCTCAAGGGTCTCGATCAGGTGCCGGGCAGCCTGGCGACCGATCTCGTAGTAGGGCAGTTGCACCGTGGTCAGGGGCGGGATGAACAGCTCGGCGATACCGATCATGTTGTCGTAGCCGAGCACGGCGACATCGTCGGGGATTTTCAGGCCGCGGCCGAACAACAACTGATAGGCACAAAAGGCAATACGGTCGTTGCCACAGATCAGGATGTCGAATTGCGGGCGACCGTCGAGGATGTGCCGGTCGAGGATGGCTGCGGTTTCACCATAGGCGTCATGATCGGAAAGGTCGTATTGCAGGAGTGAGTCAGGCGCCAGGCCGAATGCCTCACAGGCACGCTGCAGGCCTTTCTGTCGCAGGCCCCAGGCCAGGCTTTGCTTGGGCAGATTGATACACAGCGGGCGCCGATAGCCCTGGCTCAACGCATGGTGTACGGCTCGATACTGGCCTGATTCGTCGTCCGGCACATAACTCACCAGGTGGCTGTCATCTGCCAGGCAATTGGCGAGTACCAGGGGTTTGCTCTTCAAACGCTCCGGAATGCTCACCTGGCGAAAGCCCATGGCGCTGAAGATCAAGCCGTCGGGACGGTGCGACAACATCAGGTCGATGTTCTGGTCGGTGGGCGGGTTGCTCAACAGGTTGAGGATAAAGACGTTCCAGCCGGCTTGCTGTGCGGTCTGTTCGATGGACAGCAGCAACTCGACCGCAAACGGTGTGGTCGCGGTGTCCAGCGCGAACACACCAATGGTTCGCGACTGCAGATTGTCGCCGCGCATTCTGCGCGCCGACAAACTCGGCACGAATTGCAGTTGATCAATCGCCTGGCGCACCCGCTGCAAGGTTTCGGGGCTCAATTTTTCCGGATTATTGAGCGCTCGAGAAACCGTCATCAGGGACACGCCGGCCAGCTGTGCAACGTCTTTCACTGAAGTCATGCGAGGCGAAACCTGTCAGGTTGACGCGCGATCATGCCACAGGGCCCGCGCTTCTCGCGACTCCAATGACGCGGCTCATAACCAGCCCGAGGCAAGAGGCCAAGCGTTGGGGATGGAGACGCGCCCGCCACTGCCACTGGCAAGCAGCTTCACGCCCAGACTGTCTGGCCGCGGATAAAGGCGACTGCTGAGGGTGAATTGACCGTTTTCGTCGAACACCTCGATCGACGAGCGATCGAGGAACACATGCAGTTCCAGGTGCTCTTGTGCCGGGTCTATCGCCACGCTGCGCTGCCCGCTGACTTGCGCACCCGAGCGGCTGCGGTCAAGCACCAGACGATGCAGGGCCGCATCGTAGTACAGCAGCGTTTCCTCCTGGCCGTCCTCACTGCAACGCAAGGCGACCCCCACCTGCCCGGTGCAGCCGAGCAGGTCCAGATGCACATGGATTTCCAGCATGTCACCCTTCACTTCCGGCACCCAGCGGGTTCCCGATTCATCCCACCACGGCGTACCCGGCAATGGCGCTTGGCGCAGAGCGGTGAGTTCCCGTGCCGGATACATGTACAGGCGATCGGCACACAGTTCCAGCTCGCGCGGCAAACCGAGCATGCCGCACCAGTGATGGGCCTGGCTCGGCATCGGGCTTTCCCACATGTCGAGCCACGCCCACACCAGGCGCCGACCGTCGGCGGCAAGTAGGGTTTGTGCGGCATAGAAATCATGGCCGTGATCCAGCTCGATAAACGGCCCGCCCGTGAAGTGCCATTCGCTGTCGAGTCGGCCCACTCGATAACCGGTCTGGTACTTATTGAGCCGTTCGTAGCCCTGGGGATGCATGCCTTGCGGGGAGTACAGCAGCACATCGCGTCCGTTCAGGCGGAACAGATCCGGGCACTCCCACATATAACCATCACCCTCGCTGCCGCTGGACACATAGTCGAGGAACTCCCAGGTATGCAGGTCCGTGGAACGGTACAGCGGGAGCAACGGCACATTGCCCAGGCGGGCGCCGGCAATCAGGTACCAGCAGTCATTCTCCTGCCAGACCTTGGGGTCGCGAAAGTGCATGATATCTTCTTGCGGCGCGCTCTCGATGACGACGCCATGCTTGACGAACCGGTTGCCGTCGCTGCTGGTGGCCAGGCACTGGACTTGACGGATGCAACGCTCGTCACCGACTTCCCCAAGCCAGGTATGCCCGGTGTAGATCAGCGCCAGGGTATCGCCGCAGACTACCGCGCTCCCGGAAAAACAACCGTCTCGGTCGAACTCATCGCCGGGCGCCAATGCAATGGGCAGATGCTGCCAATGGACCAGGTCGGCACTCTTTGCATGCCCCCAATACATCGGCCCCCATTTCGCTTCGAAGGGGTAGTGCTGATAGAACACGTGATATTCGCCACGAAAGTACACCACCCCGTTAGGGTCGTTCATCCAGCCCACAGGGGGGGCAATGTGATACCCGGGTCGATAATCGTGGATGACGCGAGACAGGCCGTCACGCAGCGCATGCTGCGCAAGCTCGAGGGCGCCAGGCATGGGAGCGTTCATGGGATTCAAGGACTCAGTCATAGGGCGCCTGCTCGTGCCGAGCGCAACGGGACGCCATCCGATGGGGTTTCAATCGTCTGTGGGTAGCGCTTCAAGGCGCTGCCGTCGGCGTCGAACAGGTGCAGATGGGCGACCTCCAGTCGCAGCTCGACCCGATCGCCGACCTGCCATCCGGCGCTGACCTCGCAACGACAGACCAGCGGTTCGTCCTGCGCTGTCTTGAGGTGCACATAGGTTTCGCTGCCCAGGTATTCAACCCCGGTCACGGCGATGCCGCTGCTGCCCGTGGCTGCCTTGAGTGACATGTGCTCCGGGCGAATCCCCAGGCTCAGCGGCGTGCCCGGCGCCAGGTTTGAGCTGTCGAAGGGCAGGGACGTGGCGCCCCAGATACCGGTATCGACCTGGCTGTGTTCACCGGGTGCCTGCAGGAGCGCGGGCAGGAAATTCATCGTGGGCGAACCCAGGAAGCCGGCGACAAAGCGGCTGGCCGGGCGCTCGTAGAGTTCGCGCGGTGAACCGACCTGTTCGACGCGACCCCCATTGAGCACGACAATTTTGTCGGCCAGGGTCATCGCTTCAACCTGATCGTGGGTCACATAGATCATGGTCGAGCCCAGCCGATCATGCAGCCGGGCGATTTCGTTGCGCATCTGTACGCGCAAGGATGCATCCAGATTGGAGAGCGGCTCATCGAACAACAGAATGTCCGGTTCCCGCGCCATGGCCCTGCCCATGGCCACACGCTGGCGTTGTCCTCCGGACAGTTCCCTTGGCTTGCGTTGCAGCAGTTTGTCCAATTGCAGGATCTGCGCGGTTTTCAGCACGCGTTCGCGCAGGCTGCTCTTTTGCGTCTTGGCCAATTTGAGACCAAAACTGATGTTGTCGTAGACGCTCATGTGTGGGTACAGCGCATACGACTGAAACACCATGCCGACCCCACGTTCGCGGGGCTCCAGGTCGTTGGCTCGCTGCCCATCGATCAGCAGGTCGCCGCCGCAGATCGAATCCAGTCCGGCGATCAGTCGCAGCAGGGTCGACTTGCCGCACCCCGAAGGACCGACGAACACCACGAATTCACCCGCCGCGATTTCGAGGCTGACGTCGCGCAGAATCCGCGCGCCGCCCAGTTGTTTGTTGACGTTGTCTAGTTTCAGTTTGATCACGATGCTGTTCCTTGTCTTTGTTGGGCATCAACCCTTTAACGCGCCGGCAGTGAGACCGGAAACGATTCGGCGCTGGAAGATCAACACCAGAATCACCAGTGGGACGGTGACTATCACCGAGGCCGCCATCAACAACCCCCAAGGCAACTCGTGGGGGCTGCCGCCGGAAATCAAGGCGATGGCGACCGGCACTGTGCGTTGCGTGTCGGTGAGGGTGAAGGTCAGGGCAAACAGGAACTCGTTCCACGCGGCAATGAACGCCAATAAGCCAGTGGTAACCAGTGCGGGCCAGAGCAGCGGCAACAACACTCGGGTCAGCGTGACCCAGGGGGACGCGCCGTCCATGATTGCCGCTTCCTCCAGTTCATGGGGCAGTTGTCCCATGAACGTGGTCAGCACCCAGACAGTGAAGGGCAGGGTGAAAATCGTGTAGCTCAGGATCAACGCCCAGGACGTGTTGTACAGGCCCAGCGCGCGGATCACCTCGAACAGCCCTGACAGCACCGCGACCTGGGGAAACATCGACACCCCCAGGACCAGCATCAAGACCGTGCCACGGCCACGGAACTTGACCCGGCCCAAGGCGTAGGCGGCGGTCAGGCTGAGGAATAGCGCCAGCGCCACCACGCACAGGGCAACCACCAGCGAATTGCCGATGGCCTGCAAGAATGAGGCTTGATGCAGGACCACCGAATAATTGGAGAAGTCGGGGTTCTTGATCCAGTAGCTCACCTCGAACAAGGCGCTGGACGGCTTCAGCGACGTCACGATGGCGTAGTAGAAAGGGAAGACCGCATACAGCAGCAATATCCCGATCAGACACCAGAACCCGAGGCGCAACAGGGCTTTTTTCAGTAGACGCGGGCTCATGCGCGCACCTCCAATTGACGACGTCCGAGGTACAGGTAAAGCAGGGCGATGACCGCAACCACCAGGAACAGCAGCGTCGAAGCCGCGCTGCCGTAGCCAACGTCCTGGAACTCCACCAGATGCTGGCGGGCGTAGACCGACATGCTCATGGTGCTCGATGAGTTCGAGGTCAGCACATAGATAACGTCGAACACCCGCAGCGAATCGAGGATGCGGAAGATCGCCGCCACCAGCAGCGCGGGCATCAGCAGCGGCAGCGTGACACGCCAGAACACCTTCAGCGGGTGAATGCCATCGACCCTGGCAGCCTCGTAGCAATCGCTCGGCAACATCTGCAAGGCCGCCAGCATCAGCAGCGTGACAAAAGGCACGGTCTTCCAGACATCGACGATGATCACCGCCCACATCGACAGATCCGCATCGGCCGTCCAGGCCAGGGGCGCGTCAATCAGGCCGAGGCTGAGCATCATGTGATTGATGATGCCGAACTGGTCGTTGAGCATCCACGACCAGATTTTCGCTGAGACAATGGTCGGAATCGCCCAGGGAATCAGAATCAACGCACGCACCATTGAGCGTCCGGTGAACTTGATGTTGAGCAGCAACGCCACCAGCAGTCCCAGGACGATTTCCAGGCCCACCGACACCACGGTGAAATGCAAGGTGTTACGCACCGCGTTCCACCATTGAGGATCGACCAGGATGCCCGACCAGGACGAACCGTTGTGGAACAGGTAATTGCTCAAGCCAACGAAGGATCCGCCATCGGTGTCCGCCAGGTTGGCGTCGGTCAGGCTGAACCAGAATGTGCGCAGCAGTGGCCAGGCTGCCACCAGGGCCAGACACAGCAGCATGGGTGTCAGGAACAACCAGGCGGCGCGCACTCGGCGACGTTGTACGGGCGTTTCCCGGGTGAGCAGGAGCTCGTCACCGGGGGCGTGGGTAGCAGAGACAGACATGCTGATTTCCTTCCTTTGACTTACCAGTTCCGGCGTTTGATGCGCGTGAGTTCGCTTTCCAGGTCGACCAGCGCCTGATCGACAGGCAACTCGTCCGCCAGTACGCCATGTACTCGATCGAAGAACGCATTGGAGACTCGTGGATAGCGATCGGCAGTGATCGAGGCGGGGCGCATCACTCCAGCGTTGAGAATGCTGTGCAGCTGGCTGTAGTAAGGCATTGCCGCGAGCAATTCAGGGTCTTGGTAGAGCGACTCGATAACCGGGTTATAGGCGCCGATCAGCGCACGACGTTTTTGTTCTTGGGCACTGCTCAGGTAGCTCACCAGCTCGGCGGCAAGTTTTGGCTGGGCGCTGTACCGCGACACCGCCAGGCCCCAACCACCGAGGGTCGATGCATGGCTGCCAGCGTCGCCGCCGCGGGGCAGGGGAGCGACGCCAACCTTGTCTTTTACTGCGCTGTCCTGGCTTTGTACCAAGGCCCAGACATACGGCCAGTTACGCATGAACAGCGCATTGCCCGACTGGAATACGCCGCGACCTTCTTCCTCGGTGTAATTGAGCACGCCCCGTGGGGAGATGTCGCCGACCCAGCTTTTGGCCAGGGTCAACGCCGTTCTCGAGGCCTGGCTGTTGACCACGATATCGCCTCGTGAATTGACCAGCCCGCCTTCCGGATGGCTGCTGATCCACTCCAGCGCATTGCAGGTCAGGCCTTCGTAGGCACGCCCTTGGAAGATGTAACCCCAGGCATTGGGATTCCCGGCCGTGCGCTCTGCCTGCTGGACACTCCTGGCGGTCGCGGTCATTTCCTCCCACGTCTGGGGAACCGGCAGGTGGTACTTCTCGAGCAAGTCCTTGCGGTAATACAGCAGGCCCGAGTCGGTGAACCACGGCATCGTCACCAGCCGTCCGTTCACCGTGGCGTTATCCACCTGTGCCTGGAAATAGCCTTGGGTGGCGTTGGCTGCAAGCACCTCGCGCAGATCCATCAGGTGTTTGGCCAACATCCCTGGCCAGACCATATCGATTTGAATGATGTCGATGTCGGCGGACTGTGCACTGAGAATCTGCTGGTAGAACGACAACCTTTCGGTTGCCGAATTAGGCGTAGAAACCACCTCGACGTGGTGACCGGTCTGTTTTGACCACGCCTCGACAGCCTCCTTGCACAGTTGCAACTCCGCACCCACGGCACCGCAGGAGATCGTCAGATCGGCTGCGTTCGAGAGGGATGGAAGCCCGGCACAGAGGGTGAACAGTGCTGCTGGAAAGATCGATTTGAGCAGTTTCATAAAGGCCCCTTTATTTTTGTTTTTATAAAAGTTAACGTTAACATCGCCAAATGTAACAGCGAATTTGCGATGAGGCATCTTTTTTTTCGTGGTTTTTGACAAATCACCCTTCGCGAAAAAGAGCCCAGTCACGGCAGCAACGACAATAAAAACAACACAGGAAATCGACATGCAGAAAGCATCAAGCTGGCTACTCGCAGGTGTGCTTGGCACCTCGGCGGCAACCTCCCAGGCCGCGACATTGGAACAACGCATGGCCGCGTTTGAAGCCCGTGCCAGTGCCGCGGAAAAACGCGCTGCCGCTGCCGAGCAGCAAACCCAGGCACTTGCCAGGGAATTGCAACAGCTCAAGCTTGCCACTCCCGCCTTGCAGCCAGCAGCGTCGACGGCTGCAGCCAGTTCGGCGCCGGCCCTGGACACCCGTGTGGCAAAACTCGAAGCCCGTCAGCAAAGCCTGGAAAAGCAGGGCAGCAGCGGACACCTCACCGACGGCTTCAGCTTCAAGGGCTATGCCCGTTCCGGATTGCTGGTCAACGATGGGCTCGGTGGTGGTCGCGGCGGTCCCTACACAACCCCGGCCGGTTCAGTCGGTGGTGCCGTCGGACGACTTGGCAACGAAGACGACACGTACATGCGCATAGACCTGTCGAAAGAGACCTATGCGCAAAACGGCACCCGGGCCAAATTCACCGTGTCCATCGCCGACGGTGTGGAGAGTTCCAATGACTGGACGGCCGACGAGAGCAACCTCAACGTGCGTCAGGTGTTCACCGAACTCGATCATCTCGCCGCCTTCAAGGGCAACTCAGTGTTCGAGAACTCCACCTTGTGGGCAGGCAAACGATTCGACCGGGATAACTTCGATATCCACTGGCTGGACTCGGACGTGGTCTTCCTGGCCGGCACCGGCGGTGGCATCTACGATGTGCAGATGAACCAGGACTGGCGTTCGAATTACTCCCTGGTCGGGCGTAACTACGGCGATTTCAGTGAGGACGGTGTCAATGCCGATGTGGAAAGCTACATCCTGACCTCCAACCAGTTCTTCGACAGGGGGCAGTGGCAGTGGATGTTCAATGCCATTGGTGCAAAGAAAAACGACATTTCCATCCGCAGCAATGAAGCGGGTCTGTCGCCTGCGGATTCCGGTTTGCAGAGCATGCTGGCCAATCACCAGAAAGACTTTTTCGGCCGGCAAGGCTTCTTCAAGACGGCGCTGCTCTACGGGCAAGGCCTGGGGGCAGAGGTCAAGAATATCGGCTCGGATGGCGAACTGATCGATGACGCCCGCGCTCTGCGACTGGCGGTTTACGGCGAGACGCCAATCGCACAAGGCTGGCGCATCGGCCCCAGCCTGTTGGCCGAGCAAAGCAAGGACCGGTACGTCAAGGGTGACGATTACCGCTGGATGACCCTGAACGTACGGTTGGCCAATGAAATCAACCGCAACTTCGAGATGGCCTACGAAGTGAGCTGGCAAACCATGGACCTCGACCCCAAGGGCTACCTGCAACGGAATGCGGTCGACGGTGACTTCTGGAAATTCACCATTGCCCCGACGTTCAAACCGGATGTTGGCGACCTGCTCACACGTCCCGAGTTGCGCGTGTTCGCCAGTGTCATGGACTGGTCGTCGGACCTGGACAGCTACAGTACCGCTGACTCCTTCGGCAAGTCGGACTTCAATGCAGGTGGCGTATGGCAGTACGGCATCCAGATGGAAACCTGGTTTTAATATCTGAACCCGTCCGGCCAACAGCAAGGCATAGTGCGTCAGTGATTAACGGTCCAAGCTAGTTGGCCAGCAGTTACCTACAACACAGCATTGAGGAAATGAGCATGGGATTGCCTCGCGCAGTCGTATTTGGCGAAGCGCTGACCGACCTTGTCCAGGGCACTCCTGGGCAGTGGCAGGGCTACCCGGGTGGTGCGCCCTGGAACGTGGCACGCGCGCTCAGTCGCTTGGGTGTTAGCTGCGCTTTTGCAGGTTCGGTGAGCATGGATTCACTGGGTGACGAGATCGTGGCGCAGTCGCAAGCGGCAGGGCTGGATAGGCGGTTTATCCAACGGGTAGACCGCACGCCTTTGGTCGCCATCGTTCCATCCAGCCGCCCCCCACAGTATTTTTTTGCGGGAGAGGCCGATCTGTTTTTTGATCCGCAGTTGATGCCTGAAGGATGGATCGACCAGGCGCAACTGTGTCATTTCAGTTGCATCAGCCTGGCGCGACAGCCACTGGCCGGCAGGCTGGTGAACATAGCTCAGCAGGCCAAGGCAGCGGGCAAGCGGATCAGCTTTGACCCGAACTGGCGCAATTTGATGGACAGCCATTATCGCGAGCAGACCTTCCCGACGATGACCGCCCTTGCCGACATGATCAAGCTCTCCGACGAAGACCTTCGGCATATCTATCCAGGACTGTCTGAACAACAGGCAATGGATGAGCTGCGTGCGCTCAATCCTCACGCGCAGATCCTGTTTACTCGAGGCGAGCACGGGATGATTCTCCACACCCCGGACAGCCAATTCGAGCAGCCGGCGATTGCCGTGAACGTGGCAGACACGGTGGGCGCAGGAGACGCGTGCATGGCCGGTTGGCTGGCGGCGCAGTTGCTGGGGATCTCCGACCTGCGCGCGCGCCTGCGATTTTCAGCGGCTTGCGCATCCATATCTTGCCGCCATGCCGGCGCCCATGCGCCAGCGCTGACGGATGTGCACAGTCTGCTGCAACTGCTCGACCGCAACGACTCACGGTGAACAGTCTGTCGGCAAGCTAGGACGCGTTGAGTGGCAGAGCTACAGATACCCGTGCAGCAGTTTGTCGGGCCGCCCCCTCGAGAAATTGCTCGGCGTAATGACACGCCACCTGCCGATTGTCGAGCAAACGCAAGGCCGGCTCTTCACTGCTGCAACGCTCGGTGGCGTACGGGCAGCGCTTGTGGAAGGCGCAGCCGGACGGTGGGTTCAGCGGGTTGGGCAACTCGCCGACGATCTTGATTTTCGGCTTGTCCGGGTCCGGGTGGATGGTCGGTGTGGCCGACAGCAGGGCCTGGGTGTAGGGGTGCAGCGGGCGGGTGTAGATGTCCTCTTTCGGGCCCATTTCCACCGGACGGCCGAGGTACATCACCATCACGTGGTCGGCCACATGGCGCACCACCGCCAGGTTGTGGGAGATGAACACGTAGGCGGTGTTGAATTCCTGCTGCAGGTCCATGAACAGGTTCAGCACCTGGGCCTGGATCGACACGTCCAGCGCCGAGGTCGGTTCGTCCGCCACCAGCACTTTCGGTTGCAGCATCATTGCCCGGGCGAGGGCGATCCGCTGGCGCTGGCCACCGGAAAACATGTGCGGATAACGCTGGTAATGCTCGGGACGCAGGCCGACCTGCTTCATCATCGCCTGGACTTTGTCGCGCCGTTCGGCAGCGCTCAAGTTGGTGTTGATCAGCAGCGGCTCGGCCAATTGGTCGCCGATTTTCTGCCGCGGGTTGAGCGACGCGTACGGGCTCTGGAACACCATCTGCACGTCTTTGCGCAACTGCTTGCGCTCGGCCTTGTTGGCCCCGGTGACTTCCTGGCCGGCGATTTTCAACGAGCCGGAGGACGGCTCTTCGATCAGCGTCAGGGCGCGGGCCAGGGTCGACTTGCCACAACCGGATTCGCCGACCACGGCCAGGGTCTTGCCGGCTTCCAGTTCGAACGACACGCCGTTGAGCGCACGCACGGTGGCGTGGCCCTTGAACAGGCCGCGGGAGACTTCGTAGTGTCGGGTCAGGTCACGGGCGGTGAGAACGACGGCCATTACGCCACCTCCTGATTCAAAGGATAGAAGCAGCGAGCGAGGCTGTTGCTTTTCGGATCGAGGGCCGGGCGTTGGGCGCGGCAGTTGTCCTGCACGTAAGGGCAGCGTGGCGACAGCAGGCAACCCTGCGGGCGGTCGTAACGGCCGGGAACGATACCCGGCAGCGTGGCCAGGCGCGATTCGCCCAGGCTGTGCTCCGGAATCGCCTTGAGCAGGGCTTCGCTGTACGGGTGCGCGGGAATGTCGAACAGCTGCGGCACCTGGCCGACTTCCACCGCTTGGCCGGCGTACATCACGCACACGCGCTGGGCGGTTTCGGCGACCACGGCGAGGTCGTGGGTGATCAGCACCAGGCCCATGTTCTGCTCTTTCTGCAGGGCCAGCAGCAGGTCCATGATCTGCGCCTGAATGGTCACGTCGAGGGCGGTGGTCGGTTCGTCGGCGATCAGCAGCTTGGGTTCGCCGGCAATCGCCATGGCAATCGCCACGCGTTGGCTCATGCCGCCGGAGAGCTGGTGCGGGTAGGCGTCCATGCGGCTGGCGGCCCCGGGAATCTCGACTTTTTCCAGCAGTTCGATGGCACGCTTGCGCGCCGCGCGGCCGGACATTTTCAGGTGCAGGCGCAGCACTTCTTCAATCTGGAAACCGACGGTGTAGCTCGGGTTCAGCGCGGTCATCGGGTCCTGGAAGACCATGGCCAGGTCTTTGCCGACGATCTGCCGACGCTGCCGGTTGCTCAGCTTGAGCATGTTCTTGCCGTCGAAGTTCAGGGCGTCGGCGGTGACGATACCGGGGTGCTCGATCAGGCCCATCAGCGCCATCATGGTCACCGATTTACCCGACCCCGACTCGCCAACGATGGCCAGGACTTCGCCCTTGTCCACGCTAATGTCGAGCCCATCGACCACCGGAACGGCGGTCTTGTCGCCGAAACGCACGTTGAGATTGTTGATTTCTAACAGTGACATGGGAATCTCCTCAGGCGGCGTTCTTGAGTTTCGGGTCCAGCGCATCGCGCAGGCCGTCGCCCATCAAGTTGATTGCCAGCACGCTGAGCAAAATGGTCAAGCCAGGCAGGCTTACCACCCACCAGGCGCGTTCGATGTAGTCGCGGGCCGAGGCCAGCATGGTGCCCCACTCAGGGGTTGGCGGTTGCACGCCGAGGCCGAGGAAGCCCAGGGCGGCGGCATCGAGAATCGCCGAGGAAAAACTCAGGGTTGCCTGGACGATCAGCGGAGCCATGCAGTTGGGTAGCACGGTGATGAACATCAGGCGGGGCAGGCCGGCACCGGCCAGGCGCGCGGCCGTCACGTAGTCACGGTTCAGCTCGCCCATCACCGCGGCGCGGGTCAGGCGCACGTAGGACGGCAGGGACACGATGGCGATGGCGATCACGGTGTTGATCAGGCCAGGGCCGAGGATGGCGACAATCGCCACGGCCAGCAGCAAGGAGGGCAGGGCCAGCATGATGTCCATCAGGCGCATGATGGTCGGGCCTAGAAGTCGCGGGAAGAAGCCGGCGAACAGGCCCAGCAGGATCCCCGGGATCAACGACATCACCACCGACGACAAGCCGATCATCAGCGACAGGCGCGAACCCTGGATCAAGCGCGACAGCAGGTCGCGCCCCAGTTCATCGGTGCCGAGCAGGAACTGCAGTTGCCCGCCTTCGAGCCAGGCCGGCGGGGTCAGCAGGAAGTCGCGGTACTGCTCGCTGGGGTTATGCGGGGCAACCCAGGGCGCGAAGATCGCGCAGAAGATCACCAGCAACATGAACATCAGGCCGGCAACGGCGCCTTTGTTTTTGGAGAACGCTTGCCAGAATTCTTTGTACGGGGACGGATACAGCAGGCTTTGATCGACTGCTACCGAGGGTGTTGGAGTACTCATGGGTAATGATCTCAGCGCTGATGACGGATGCGTGGGTTGGCAAAGCCGTAGAGGATGTCCACCACGAAGTTGACCAGGATCACCAGGCAGGCGATTAACAGGATGCCGTTTTGTACGACGGGGTAGTCCCGGGCGCCGATGGCTTCGATCAGCCATTTACCGATGCCGGGCCAGGAGAAGATGGTCTCGGTCAGGACTGCACCGGCCAGCAGCGTGCCGACCTGCAGGCCGACCACGGTCAGTACCGGAATCAGCGCGTTGCGCAGGCCGTGGACGAACACCACCCGCGACGGCGACAGGCCTTTGGCCCGTGCGGTGCGGATGTAGTCTTCGCGCAGCACTTCGAGCATCGAGGAGCGGGTCATCCGCGCAATCACCGCCAGCGGGATGGTGCCGAGCACGATGGCTGGTAGGATCAGGTGGTGCAGGGCGTCGAGGAATGCGCCCGTGTCATCGGCCAGCAGGGTGTCGATCAGCATGAAACCGGTGACCGGCTCGATGTCGTAGAGCAGGTCGATCCGCCCGGAAACCGGGGTCCAGCCCAGGGACACCGAGAAGAACATGATGAGGATCAGGCCCCACCAGAAGATCGGCATCGAATACCCGGCCAGGGAGATGCCCATCACCCCATGGTCGAACAGCGATCCGCGCTTGAGGGCCGCGATCACCCCGGCCAGCAAACCGAGGATCCCGGCGAACAGCAGGGCAGCCATGGACAGTTCGAGGGTCGCGGGGAATAGCGAAGTGAACTCGCTCCAGACACTTTCACGGGTGCGCAGCGATTCACCGAGGTCGCCCTGGGCCAGTTTGCCGATGTAGTCCAGGTACTGGGCATACAGCGGCTTGTTCAGGCCAAGGCGTTCCATTGCCTGAGCGTGCATTTCGGGGTCGACCCGGCGTTCGCCCATCATGACTTCCACAGGGTCGCCAGGAATCATGCGAATCAACGCGAAAGTCAGCAGGGTGATGCCGAAAAAGGTGGGGATCAACAACCCCAGTCGGCGGGCAATAAAACTCAGCATTTGGGCGACTCACTCCTTATCTTTTTTGTAATGCCGGTCATCGTGCTGGCCGTTCTCAGCAGTTCAGGCTGCATGGGTAAAGGCTTGGGCTCGACGTGTCCCGGTGTGGCGCTGGATATTTTTGGTTGTAGCAGGTGAGACCGTCCTCGCCGGTCTGGCGCCGGCTCGAGGAAGGCGAAGGGGGCCGTTTGGCCGGCCCCAGTTGCTCACTGCTGGTTGTAGACGCCGTAGAAGCTGCTGAGCCCGAAAGGGCTGATCTGGAAGTTCTGCACACTGGCGCGCATCGGCTGGTAGACCGTGGAGTGGGCGACCGGGGTCATCGGCACCTGCGCTTTCAGGAGATGCTGCGCTTGTTTGTACAGCGCGGTGCGCTGCTCCACATCGGCGGTGGCCTTGGCGGCCCCTACCAACTTGTCGTAGCCATCATTGCACCACTTGGAGAAGTTGTTGCCGTTGACCGCGTTGCAGGTGTAGAGGGTGCCCAGCCAGTTGTCTGGGTCACCGTTGTCGCCAGTGAAGCCAATCAACATGATGTCCTGCTCGCCGGCGTGGGCGCGCTTGATGTACTCGCCCCATTCGTAGCTGACGATGTTGGCCTTGATGCCGATTTTGGCCCAGTCGGCCTGGAGCATTTCGGCCATCAGCCTGGCGTTGGGGTTGTAGGGGCGCTGCACCGGCATGGCCCAGAGGTTGATTGCCGTGCCTTCTTTGACGCCTGCAGCCTTGAGCAACTCCTTGGCCTTTTGCGGGTTGTAGTCGGCATCCTTGATGGTCTCGTCGTAGGACCACTGGGTCGGCGGCAAGCCGTTGACGGCCAACTGGCCGGCGCCCTGGTAAACGGCGTCGATGATGGCTTGCTTGTTTACCGCCATATCTAGCGCCTGGCGTACTTGGAGCTGGTCGAACGGCTTGCGGGTGAAGTTGTAGGCGATATAGCCAAGGTTGAAGCCTGGTTGGCTAGGCATCTTGAGGTTCTTGTCTTCCTGCAGCGGCTTGATATCGGCCGGGCGCGGGAAGGAGGTGATCTGGCATTCGTTCTTTTTCAGCTTTTGCATGCGCACCGAGGCGTCGGTGGTGATGGCGAAGATCAGATTGTCGATCTTCACGTCTTCAGGCTTCCAGTAATCCTTGTTGCCCTTGTAGCGAATCTGGGCGTCTTTCTGGTATTTGCTGAACACGAACGGGCCAGTGCCGATCGGCTTCTGGTTGATGTCCTGGGCCTTGCCTTGCTTGAGCAACTGGTCGGCATATTCGGCCGATTGGATCGAGGCGAAGCTCATGGCCATGTTCTGGATGAAGGCTGCGTCGACACCCTTGAGGGTGAACTTGACGGTATGGTCGTCGATTTTTTCGACCTGGGTGATGTTTTCGTTCATCCCCATGTCGGTGAAGTAGGGGAACTCGGTGGGGTAGGCCTTGCGGAACGGCATGTCCTTGTCGAGCATGCGCTTGAAGGTGAACAGCACGTCGTCGGCGTTGAAGTCGCGAGTCGGCTTGAAGTAGTCGGTGGTGTGGAACTTGACCCCATCACGCAGGTGGAAGGTGTAGGTCAGGCCGTCGGGAGAAACGTCCCAGCGGGTTGCCAGCCCCGGGATGACCTTGGTCCCGCCACGTTCAAATTGCGAAAGACGGTTGAAGACGGTTTCGGCTGAGGCGTCGAAGTCGGTCCCCGTGGTGTATTGGCCTGGGTCGAAGCCAGCAGGGCTGCCTTCGGAACAGAACACCAGGTTGCTGGCGGCGTGGGTGAAGCCGGAGCCGAGGATCAGGCCGGCGGCAATCATGGTCTTGAGCGTGGTTGTTTTGCGCATGCGAACCTCATTGTTGTTATTTTTGAGGGCGGCAGATCAGGTCGTTCATTCCAGGGGAGGGGCACCTGACCCTGCGGCTTTACGGGCTGTAGGCTGCCCGTCATGTGCGACAGGGAGCCAAAGGCCGACGTGCTGGCTTGGGCGGTGACGCTGAAGGGGAGAGGGAAACTCGCGCCGTCAGCGGCCGAGGCAAAACTTAAGTTATTCTAAAATTAAATACAACTTAAATTCAGTGACACTTACTTATTCGGCGTGACCGCTCAAGTCGCGGGGTGGTCGTCGAGCAGGCCGCCCATGGTGGTGACAACCAGCACTTCGGCAACATCGTCGCCAGAGTTGGCGATGGAATGGTGCTTGGTGGAGTCGAAATGCACCGATCCCCCCGGGCCGAGCGGGTAGGTGTGGCCTTCGATGGTGTAGACAATCTGCCCGGAGAGCACATAGGTAAACTCTGCGCCTTCGTGGGAGATGAGTTCGGACTGGTAGCCCACCGCCATGGTCATCTTCATCGCGTTGATCAGGTTGCCGGGAAAGCTGCTGGACAGGCGCTCGTAGACCAACGGCTGGCTGCCGACCGTGTACCGCACGCGCTGGCCCTGGTGGGAGTCGGGCTGGGGCTGGGGAGGCTGTTCGAACAGGGAGTTGAGCGGAATGCCCAAGGCACTTGCGATTTTCGCCAGCGAGGAGATGGACACGCCAGTGAGGTTACGCTCCGCTTGGGACAGGAAGCTGGCGGTGAGGCCTGTTTCAGTGGCGACTTGGTTCAGGGTCTTGTTGGCGGCACGGCGGTAGCGGCGCAACCGTTCCCCGATCTGTTCTACGGTCATTGGCGTGGCTCGTATTCTGGAAGGCGCCAGTATAGCGGGCGACGCATCGCTGAGAAGGCTTTTCGCCTAACTGAAATTAAGTAGCACTGAAAATAGGCGTTGACTGGAGTTTAAGTCAGGCTTAAATTTCGAGCATTACACATAATTCAGGAGAACGAGATGACAGTCGGTGTTGGTGGCAAAACTGCGGAACAGGCGCTGGCCGGCCTGACGAAGATGACTGCGGGCATGCAGCCCATCGGCCTCGACGAATACCTGTCACGCATTGCCAAGGCCCAGAGCCTGATGCTTGAGCAGGGCATTGCTGCCCTCTATCTGAACGCCGGCAGCAACCTGTACTACTTCACCGGAGTGAAGTGGAATCCGAGCGAGCGCATGGTCGGTGCCGTGCTGCCCGCCAACGGCCCGCTGGCCTATATCGCCCCGGCTTTTGAAGAGGGCACCATCCGCGACTTCCGCGAGGTGGATGGGGTTATCCATGGTTGGCAGGAGCATGAGAGTCCTTACCGCCTGCTGCTCGACATGCTCGCTGGAATGGGCATCGCCGACGACGCAGTGGTGGGCCTATGCCCGTCCCTGGCGTTCTGCATGTTCGAGGCAATCCGCCGCCTCGAATCGCGCTTGGAGTTTGTAGATGCTTCTAGCGTGATCAACCAGTGTCGCTATCACAAGAGTGCTACAGAATTGGCGCTGATGCAGCGCGCCAAAGACATGACCTTGCAAGTGCACAAGGCTGCCGCCAGCATCCTGCGCGCAGGTATCAGCACCACCGAGGTTGCCGAGTTCATCCGCGAGGCGCACCGCAAGGTGGGCGCGCCGGGTTCGACCTTCTGCATCGTGCTGTTCGGCGAGGCCAGCGCCTTTCCCCATGGGGTGAAGCACGCGCAGGTGCTCAAGGACGGCGACATGGTGCTGATCGACACGGGCTGCCTGCTCCACGGCTACCAGTCGGATATCACTCGCAGTTACGTGTTCGGCACCCCGAGCGACCGCCAGCGCGCGCTGTGGAACCTGGAAAAGGCCGCCCAACTGGCTGCCTTCGACGCCGCACGCCTGGGCGAACCCTGCCAGGCGGTGGATGCCGCCGCACGGCTTAGCCTGGAAGTCGCCGGTCTCGGACCGGACTACCAGTTGCCCGGCCTGCCGCACCGCACCGGACATGGCATCGGCCTGGACATTCACGAGGGTCCCTACCTGGTGCGCGGTGATCAGACGCCGCTGGCCGAGGGCATGTGCTTCTCCAATGAACCGATGATTTGTGTGCCAGGCGAGTTCGGCATTCGCCTGGAGGATCATTTCTACATGACCGCCACTGGCCCGCGCTGGTTTACCCAGCCGAGCCACTCCGTGGACGACCCGTTCGGGTTGCAGGCCTGAGCAGGCGATTGTCCGAGGGGCTGGCTGCCTGAAGCGAAGGGGCGGCAGCGGCCCTTCACTTCAGGTAGTAATCGGCCTGAAGCAGCGTGAAGTCGTGACGAGCACTGCCAAGTGCGTTCCTGCGTGTTATCGAAACTAGAGTTGAAGCGGTCGTTGACCAAGGTGCCGCCACTGGCACCGTTAACCCGAACCCAGGCGGTATCTGCGGCTTCTGCAAGCCAGCATGTAACGTGCTGCTCCCCTGTTTTGTTGTCCGTGTCGCCGGCCAAGCTGGCACCCTCTTCCTTGCCAATGAAGTAGCCCATGGTTAGCGGTTGCCCACTTGACGGCGCAGCAGGTCGTCAACGGTCCTGAGTGCCACGGAATAACCATCGACCCCCAAGCTGAAGATCACCGCATCGACCACGCCAGGCATGGGGTTAATGCTCAGGATTAAAACACTGCAAGCGCATTAATGGATCCATTAAGTGCTTAATTAGGCAAAATAGCTTGACTTGTCTCAGGCAAAATCGATCAAATGGATCCATAAGAATAAACCTGGCCTGGAGATCCCCATGTATCCGAAAAACACCTGGTATGTCGCCTGTACCCCCGACGAGATCGCCGAGAAGCCCCTGGGGCGGCAAATATGCGGTGAGAAAATCGTTTTCTATCGCGGCCATGAAGGGCGTGTTGCCGCCGTCGAGAATTTTTGCCCGCATCGCGGCGCTCCCTTATCGCTTGGCTATGTCGAGAACGGCAACCTGGTCTGCGGCTACCACGGCCTGGTGATGGGCTGTGACGGCAAGACCGTCGAAATGCCGGGGCAGCGCGTACGGGGCTTTCCGTGCAACAAGACCTACGCCGTTGAAGAGCGTTACGGTTTTATCTGGGTCTGGCCTGGGGAGCAGGACAAGGCCGACCCTGCGCTGATCCACCATCTGGAATGGGCTGTCAGCGATGAGTGGGCCTATGGTGGTGGGCTGTTCCATATCGGCTGCGACTATCGCCTGATGATCGATAACCTGATGGACCTGACCCACGAAACCTACGTGCACGCTTCCAGCATTGGCCAGAAGGAAATCGATGAAGCAGCACCGGTCACCACCGTTCAGGGTGACGAAGTGGTCACCGCGCGGCACATGCAAAACATCATGGCGCCGCCGTTCTGGCGCATGGCCCTGCGGGGTAACAACCTGGCCGACGACGTGCTGGTGGACCGTTGGCAGATCTGCCGCTTCAGCCCGCCCAGTCACGTATTGATCGAGGTGGGGGTGGCCCATGCCGGCAAGGGCGGTTACGACGCCGAGCCGCAACACAAAGCCGCGAGCATCGTGGTCGACTTCATTACACCGGAAACCGACACCTCGATCTGGTACTTCTGGGGTATGGCACGCAACTTCAATCCGCATGACGAAGCGCTGACCGCAAGCATCCGTGAGGGCCAGGGCAAGATCTTCAGCGAAGACCTCGACATGCTCGAGCAACAGCAGAAAAACCTGCTGGCCAACCCTGAGCGCAACTTGCTCAAGCTCAATATCGATGCCGGTGGCGTGCAGTCCAGGCGAGTGCTGGAGCGCATCATCGCCCGAGAGCGGACCCCGGCGGTCGAGCTGATCACCTCGGTCAAATAGCGACGACGAGCGCCCTCCAACATACCGCGGTCCACTCCCATTCCCCTATATCGCGGCCACTGCGGTGGCCGGTCTTGAAGGTGCGACATGATTGAAGTCGTCGTGACATCCCGCAACAACGAAGCGCTGGATATTTGTAGCTACGAGCTGACCTGTGCCCAGGGTGGGGAGCTGCCCGGCTTCACTGCCGGCGCCCACATCGATGTGCACTTGCCTGGCGGGCTGATCCGTCAGTACTCACTGTGCAATCACCCGCAAGAGCGCCATCGCTACCAGATCAGCGTACTCAAGGACGCAGCCTCGCGCGGTGGTTCCCAGTGCATGCATGAGCAGGTCAACAGCGGCGATCGGCTGTACATCAGCGAGCCGCGCAATCTCTTTCCGCTGGTGGCTGAAGCGCGGCGCAGCCTGTTGTTCGCCGGCGGTATCGGTATCACCCCGATTCTCTGCATGGCCGAGCAACTGGCCGACAGCGGCGCCGATTTCGAACTGCATTACTGTGCGCGCGCCGGCGACCGTGCGGCTTTTGTCGAGCGACTCAAGGGGTCACCCTTTGCCGACCGCGTGCACCTGCATTTTGATCAAGACCCCGATTCGCGCCTGGATGCGGCCAGCGTTCTCGCCGGTCCGGCACCGGACTTGCACCTGTATGTCTGTGGTCCTTCAGGCTTTATGCAGCATGTGCTCGACAGCGCCAGGCTCCAGGGCTGGAGTGAAGCGCAGTTACACCGTGAATATTTCGCCGCAGCGCCGGTGGATACCAGTGCGGATGGGTCGTTCCAGGTGAAGCTTGGCAGTAGCGGCCGGGTGTTCGACATTCCGGCCGACAAGACGGTGGTTCAGGTGCTGGAAAGTCACGGTGTCGAGATCGCGATTTCCTGTGAGCAGGGTGTTTGTGGAACCTGCCTGACCCGTGTGCTGGAAGGGGTGCCCGAGCACCGTGACCTGTTTCTCACCGAAGAGGAGCAAGCTGCCAATGATCAGTTCACACCCTGCTGTTCGAGATCCAGATCGGCGTTGCTGGTGCTGGACCTCTGAGCCAAACGATCATTCGCCGCGCGCGATCACTTTAATCCCTTCGCTACTGGTGCCGCTCGCACCGAACACCTCGGCGTAACGCAGGGTCGCATTGGCATGTTCGCGCATGATGGCTTCGGCGCGAGCACCCTGGCGACTGACCAGCGCGTCGACCACCGAGTGGTGTTGCATGTGAGCGAAGTTGAAGCGCCGGTATTCGCGTGCCATGTCCTCGCGATCGAAAGCCAGCGCCGACACTGAAGCGAAGGGACGATGGTCATTGCGCGCCAGGGCTTCGGCGATAGCCGGGTTGGCGCTGCTTTCGACGATCACCTGGTGAAAGCGCATGTTGAGGTCATGAAACGCCTCAAGGTCTTCTTCTGTCACGTAGCCTTTGTCGAACAGTGCATCGCCTTGCACCAGGCATTCATGCAGTGCCGCCCGCGCTTGCTCGCTCAAGCCACGTTCGGCACTCTGCCGGGCGGCCAGCCCCTCCAGCACCCCACGCACTTCCACGGCGCCGGCAATATCGTCGGCACTCACCGAGCGCACCTGATAACCCCGCCCGCCGTGGCGTACCAGCAAGCCTTCCTGTTCGAGGGTCAGGAAAGCCATGCGTACCGGCATGCGCGAGACGCCGAAGCGATCCGCCGTCGGAATCTCCATCAGCCGTTCGCCCGCCGCCAGCTCGCCCGAGGCAATCATTTTGCGCAGTGCCACTAGCACCATTTGACCGGGTTTACTCATGCAGGCGACTTCCAGAGAGGGGGTTCGCCATAGTAACGCAAGGAGGGGGAGAGCTGCAGGGGCGAGCGCCCCTGCAGGGAGGATCAGAGTGACAGCGGGTAGTTGATGATGATGCGGGTCTGATCGAAGTCACTGTTGAAGCTGCGACGGTTGGTGGCGTTGTTGACGCGCACGCTAAGGCTTTTCAGTGGACCGCTCTGCAGGGTGTAGCTGACTTCAGTGTCGCGCTCCCATTCCTTGCCATCGGTGCCGGCCTTGGTGGTGGCGTTTTCGCCGTGACCGTAGCGGGTCATCAGCAACAGGCCGGGGATCCCGGCGGCAGCGAAATCGTAGTCATATCGAGCCTGCCAGGAGCGTTCGTCGGCATTGCTGAAATTACCGTTGAACATGTCATTGCCCAGGGTTCGCCCGCTACTGCCATATACCGACATCCAGGCGGTGTCACCGCTGACCTTCTGCAGGCCCAGGTACAGGGTGTGGCCGCCAAGTTTGGCCGAGAACAACCCGTAGGCGGTGTGGCTTTGCACATTGCCGATCCGTGCGCTGCCGTCCTCCTTGTCGATGAAATAGCCCAGGTTCGCGCCGAGGGTCCAGTCAGCGAACTGCTGTTTATGCAGCAGGTTCAGATAGCTTTGCTGATAGATGTCTTCGAGTTGCGAGTGCCAGGCGCCGATCAGGGTTTGTTGTTGGTTGAAGCGGTATTCGGCGCCCATGTAGTTGAAACCGTCCGACATCACGGTGGGGGCTGCCCACGCCGAGAGGTCTTGCATGTTCGAGGAATTGCGCAAGCTCACGTCGGTGTATTGACCTGCTTGCAGGTTCAGTCCCGGCAACTCTCGGGACACCAGCATGGTGCCCTGAAAGGTCTGTGGCAGCAGGCGGCCGTCATCGTAGCGCAGCAGCGGGATGTCCGGCATGAGCTCGCCGAGCATCAGTTCTGTGGCGGATAGGCACATTTTGGCGGCCACGCCAATGCGCCCGTAATCGTCGGCGGAGCGTCCGTCGTCGTGCACCGGAAGCAGTTCCGAACCGCTGCGTTGTGGGCCGCTGTCGAGCTTGAGGCCAAGCATCGCGATACCGTCAAGGCCAAAACCGAGCACGCCAGGGGTATAGCCAGAATTGAACTTGAGGATAGCGCCTTGGGCCCATTCTTCTATCTTGCTCTTGCTGGCGCCCTGGTCGTTGAAATCACGATTGAAGTAGTAATTTCGCAGCACCAGGCTGGTCTTGGAATCCTCGAAAAAGCCACCGTCCTCAGCATGCGCTGAAGGTAGGAGGGCGATCAGGATTGCACCGCCGAGCAAGGCCCGGGGAGGGAGGGGGGAGCGAGTCATTATTATTGTATTCCTGGAGGATGTAGTCAGTAGCGAGGGCGGCCCCTCGCTACTCTTGGCATAGGCTCAAGCCTGGCTGAATTGGGCGTCAGGTTGCTGTTTGGCTTCAGGTCGCAGTAGTAGCAGCACGGCAGCGGCGATGACGAAAACCACAGCAAACACCCCATACAGATGCAGTGGCTGCCAGCCGCTATCGAGCAACAGGCCGGCCACGGTCGGCGACAGAATCGCGCCGATCCGCCCGATACCGATGCCCCAGCCGACGCCAGTTGCTCGTACCGAAGCGTCATAGACAATCGGTGACAGCGCGTACAAGCCCGCCACGCAGCCATTGGCAAACAGCCCGATCAACAGACCCAGTCCGAGGGCCATGGATACTGATGAGGCCGAGTCAACGAACAGCACCAGCAAACCTGCCGTAGCCAGCATGAACAGCGACAGCACACGGGTCAGGCGCCAGCGCGAGGCCAGGGCACCAATCAGGGCTGCGCCGAAAATACCGCCGACGCTCAGCAACACACCGCCGCTGATCCCTTGCTGTGCCGATAGCCCTGCCGATACCAGCAGCTTGGGTGTCCAGCTCATCACGAAATAGAAGCCGAACATCACCAGGAAGAACAGCAGCCAGATCAGCAGGGTCGTGCGCCGTGACGCCGGTGAGAGCAACTGCGCCAAGCGCCCGTGGCCTGAAGTCGGCGCCGAGAGGGCGGCGGGCAGCTCGCGCAGTGGTGGCTGACCGAGGCGGGCGGCCAGGCGATTGATACGTGCCAAGGCGTTGTCGGGGCGGCGGGCGAGCAGAAAGTCCAGCGATTCGGGCAAATACACCAGCACCAGAGGAATCACCGCCAGGGTTACGGCACCACCGAAGATGAATACCGAGCGCCAGCCAAAGTGCGTCAACAGCCATACTGAAAGCAGGCCACCGAAGGTCGCACCCAGGGCATAACCGGTGGATTGCAGGCTCACCGCTAACCCACGCCAGCGTTTGTTGGCGTATTCACTGGCGATCACGTTGCTGCTGGCCAGGATCCCGCCGATTCCCAGGCCGGTCAGCCCACGCAGTAGCGCCAGTTGCACGGGCGTCTGGCTCAGCGCCGACAACAGCATGCCGACCCCCGAGAGCAGCAGGCAAAACAGAATCAATGGTCGACGACCAAAGCGATCCGCCCACGGTGCAATAAACAGAGAGCCGGCCGCCATGCCAAACAACCCGGCACTTAACAACAGCCCGATCTGAGCGCCGTTCAGACCCCATTCGGCAGAGACCGAGGAGGCCGTGAAGGCCATCACCAGCACGTCGAACCCATCGATCATGTTCAGGACAATACAGATACCCACGGCCAACCACTGGAACGACGCCATCGGCCGTTCATCTACCACGTTCTTCAGCGCGACAGTCATAGCTGCTGCCCCTTGAGACGAGGCTGCGTACAGGTAAAACGAGAAAGGCACACGAAGGTGGGTACAAGCCAAGACTTGAGCCCGATTGAGAAGTCACTCATCACGACACCCTTGTTATTTTTATGAGCGGGCAGGCGTTTACCTGACACCGTGTGGCGCCAGTCAATCGATTTATGGATCCATTGAAAAGTGGCCGTTAGAGGGGTTTGCTCTGTTTTTTAATACATGTTTGTAAAATCCCTTAAAAAACAAATACTTATAGTTTTTTAAAGTGTTCGATTATCGAGCGTTTCGTGGATTTCATCGCAAAGGATCCAATAGAGGAGTGTAATGGGCTGATGGGGTAGAGCCTGGGACATGCTTTGCGATTCGGGACGTTGTAACTGCACGCGCCCAGTCCCAGTGCACGCTGGCACTGGGAGAGGACGGCGGTGGTGAAACCACCTCTTACTCGATTGGATTTTGCTGCAAGGTTGAAAACTTCGCAGTGATGCTCAGTTGGCGGTATTCAGCGGTGCTTCAGTGGTCGAACTGGAGCGGGCAATCACGGTGATGATCGACAAGGCGGCGATCACCAGCCCGGGTGAAGTCGCCAGCAGCACGCCAGTAGTGCCGGCACCGGCGGCAAGGATCTGCCCGGCGGCCAAGGGGCCTGCCACTGAGCCCAGGCGACCGATGGCCACGGCCGCACCGACGCCGGTGGCGCGCACTGCGGTCGGGTAGGACGGTGGCGCCAGGGCGTAGAGCACCAGTTGCGCAGCCATGACGAAAAGCCCGGCGGCAAACCCGGCGATCGACATTGGCACGATTCCGCTAGACAGGCCGACCCCGGCCAGCGCCGCCAGCAACCCGGCATACACGAACAGCACGACCTTGAGGCCGTTGCAACGGTCCAGAAGCAGGCCACCGAGCAGCGAGCCGAGGGCGCCACCGATGTTGAACAGCATCTGGATCATGCCCGCTTGGGGTTTGCTGAAGCCCTGTTCCAGCAGCAATGAAGGGAGCCAGTTGAGCAGCATGTACATCACGGTCAAGGTGAAGAAATAGCTCAGCCACAAGGCCAGGGTGTTGCGTGTCCGGCCTTCGCCGAACAGCGCCTGTGCGGTGGACTGCCGTGGGCTGCCAGTTGCTGAACGTTGCTGGCGGAAGGCAGTGGACTCGGGCAGCAGCAGGGCCATCAGCGGTACAACCAGCAAGGGCACCAGGCCGCCGATGATGAAGGTGGTTTGCCAGTGTTCACTGGAAAACATCGCCACCACTGCCGCGAGCGCACCGCCCAGGGGCACGCCGCAGTACATGACACTGATGGCGGTGCCGCGGTTGCGTTCGCTTACGGCCTCGGCGCACAGGGCTATCAGGTTGGGCAGGGCGGCACCCAGGCCCAACCCGGTCATGAAGCGCACCAGCAACAGGCTGGAGTAGCTCTCGACATAGGCAGTGCAAAGGGAAAACAGGCCGAACAGCAGCACTGCACCGACGAGGATTTTCTTGCGGCCGATGCGATCGGCGACCCAGCCGCCAAAAAACGCCCCGGGCAGCAGGCCGATGATCCCGGCACTGAACACCCAACCCATCATTTTCGGGTCCAGGGCAAAACTCTGGCGCAGCCCGGCGGCAGCAGTGCCGGCGGCCTGCAGATCGAAACCCTCGATCAACGCAACGATAAAGCACAAAGCGATTGTCAGCGTCGAACGACGCGATGGGCTGTCCATGGGGGGAACCTCATTGTTGTTTTTGTTGTGGAGTCGAGCCGTCCCATCGCACGAGGTACGCTGAAGATGACTGCTGATTAATAAGATAACAAAGATAACTAAAAAATGAACTGACCCATAAAAATCTATAAAAACAGGATAAAAGTTATATAAATCAATTGATAAAGAGCTTATCGCAAGATCTGATGAAAAATAGATAACAATATTAATGTTCGATTATCGGTCAGTTACCATTGACAGGAGTCATGGGCAATTTCCATTCTCTGTCCGCGAAGCCGGCTGTGCTGCGCTCTCCTGGCAGCACAAACAATAATAAAAAATGGAAATCGAACATGCCCAATCTCCCCACGTACGACGTTGCGACGGCGTCAGCCACCTGTGTACCCGGTATCGGTCGCGGGTGGGTCCTGGCGCTGCTCGGCTTGAGCGTTCTGCCCACCCAGCTTCGCGCCGGGGGCTTTATCGAAGACAGCCATGGCACCTTGACCCTGCGTAATTACTACCTGGACCGCCAGTACAAGGACGATGGGGCCAAGACCGCTGCCCAGGAGTGGGCCCAGGGTTTCATCATGAGCATGGAGTCGGGGTTTACCCAGGGGCCGCTGGGTTTTGGACTGGACGTCCGCGGGCTGCTGGGGGTCAAGCTCGACTCCGCGCCGGATCGCAGCGGCACCGAGTTGTTGCCGGTGTCGGCCAGCGACAATCGGGCGGCGGATGAGTACTCGCGCCTGGCCCCGACCGCCAAGCTGCGTTTTGCCCAGACCACGGTGAAGTCCGGGGACGTGTCGATCTTCCTGCCGTTTGCGTTTGCCAGCCCCTCGCGACTGCTGCCGCAAACCTTTCGCGGCACCATCCTGAGCTCCAGGGACATCGATGACCTGACGCTGAACACCGGGTACATCGATCGCATCGACAAGCGCAATTCCACCAACTATGAGGCGATGACCATCGCGTCGCCCAACCGGCGCTTCAACGCGACTGCCACGACCTCGCACATGGCCTATGTGGGGGGCGATTATCAGGTCAGCAAGACGCTGAGCCTGCGTGCCTACCACGCCGAGGTGGCCGACCTGTACCAACAGGATACCTTTGCCTTGCTGCATGACCTGCCGCTGGGCGGTGGGACATTGACCAGCGACCTGCGCAGTTTTTTCAGTCGCGAAGATGGCAGTGCCAAGGCTGGTGAAGTGGACAACCGCAACGTCTCGGGGCTGTTCAGCTACCGCTATGGCGGGCATCGCCTGGGCCTCGGCTACATGCATTCCAGTGGCAACTCGGCGACGCCCTACATCTCCGGGACAGAGTTGATGGGGATGAGTGAGCTGACCATGGCTTCGGACTTTCTCAACGCCAAGGAGCGCACGTGGCAGGCCATCTATGACTATGATTTCGCAGCGTCCGGAGTGCCCGGGCTGAGGGGGCGGTTGCGTTATTTGCGCGGTGACAATATCGAGCTGGCAGCCTTCAACGCCGAAGATCGCAAGGAGCGCGAGTTCCAGATGGAGCTGGGCTATGTGGTGCAGAGCGGGCCGCTGAAAAACGTTGGACTGGTGGCGCGCAAGGCGATTTATCGCAACGATTTCCCGTCCGGCGCAGCATTTCGCGATGAAAACCAGACCCGCTTCCTGGTGACCTACACCTTGCCGATCTGGTAACCCCGGGGACTGCAGGCTTCTCACCGACACGCCCGTTGGGGGCGTGCGTCACTCCTGATAAATCTTCTTCAGCAGTCGCAGCAGCTCTTCGCGTTCCTGATCGTCCAGTGCCGCGGTGGCATCCAGGTCGCTTTGCGCGGCGATCTGGTTGAGTTCCTTGAGCAGGGTCTCGCCGGTCTTGCTCAGGAAGATCCCATAGGAACGCTTGTCCGGCTTGCAACGCACGCGAACCGCCAGCGCACGGCTCTCCAGTTTATTGAGCAGAGGTACCACCTGGGGCGGCTCGATGGTCAGTGCCCGGGCCAGGTCGGCCTGCATCAGGCCGGGGTTCTGATTGATGATCGCCAGGGCCGAGAACTGGGCGGGTCGCAGATCGTGGGCCGAGAGGCGGCCAATCAGGTTCTGGAACAGTTTGAGTTGTGCGCGGCGCATGGCGTAGCCGATCAGGTCGTTCAACGCCGAATCGAGTGGTGCCTGCATCTCGACGTTGGTCGACGCTGCCTCGATCGACTCGGCGAGGGGGGAGGGCTTGGCCATTGCAGGTGAGTCCTGAAGGTTGGAGGTTAACAAGACTATCTATTTTGCCGGCGTTGACCGGTGATTGCTATGACCAATGTTGCCTGGCGTTTGGGGGATGGAAGCTTCCAGTGCGAGGAAATTGGTTAATTCTATTAATAGTTAATTGACATAACTAATTGGCTGATTTAATTTCCAGTCATCTTCAAACCAAGAACAAGAGAGCATCGTCATGAGCAATTACGAAGGTCGCTGGACAACGGTCAAAGTGGAAATCGAGGAAGGCATCGCGTGGGTCATCCTCAACCGCCCGGAAAAACGCAACGCCATGAGCCCGACCCTGAACCGCGAGATGATCGATGTTCTGGAGACCCTGGAGCAGGATCCGGACGCCGGTGTGCTGGTACTGACCGGTGCGGGCGAAGCCTGGACTGCGGGGATGGATCTCAAGGAATACTTTCGCGAAGTGGACGCTGGCCCGGAGATCCTCCAGGAAAAAATCCGCCGCGAAGCCTCGCAATGGCAGTGGAAGCTGTTGCGCATGTACGCCAAGCCGACCATTGCCATGGTCAACGGCTGGTGCTTCGGCGGCGGCTTCAGCCCCTTGGTGGCCTGCGACCTGGCGATCTGTGCCGACGAAGCGACCTTCGGCCTTTCGGAGATCAACTGGGGTATCCCGCCGGGCAACCTGGTCAGCAAGGCCATGGCCGACACCGTGGGCCATCGCCAGTCGCTGTACTACATCATGACCGGCAAGACCTTTGGCGGGCAGAAGGCCGCCGAGATGGGCCTGGTCAATGAAAGCGTACCCCTGGCACAACTGCGGGAAGTCACTGTGGCGCTGGCGCGTAACCTGCTGGAGAAAAACCCGGTGGTGCTGCGTGCGGCCAAGCATGGTTTCAAACGTTGCCGCGAACTGACGTGGGAGCAGAACGAGGATTACCTGTACGCCAAGCTCGATCAGTCACGCCTGCTGGACACCGAAGGCGGCCGTGAGCAGGGCATGAAGCAATTCCTCGACGACAAGAGCATCAAGCCGGGCCTGCAAGCGTACAAACGCTGAGGTGCCGCGCCAGGCAGCCGGGCGCATCCTGCTACGGGCGGATGCGCCGGGAGCTGCGGTTACCTCGTTCCTATGTATTCCCGACAAAGACTATAAAGAGGAATCACCATGCTGGACGTGCCCCTGCTGATTGGCGGCCAGTCGTGCCCCGCCCGCGACGGTCGAACCTTCGAACGCCGTAACCCGGTGACTGGCGAGTTGGTGTCGCGGGTCGCCGCCGCTACCCTGGAAGATGCCGACGCCGCGGTGGCCGCTGCGCAGAAGGCGTTTCCCGCCTGGGCTGCCCTGGCCCCCAATGAACGCCGGAGCCGTTTGCTCAAGGCGGCCGAGCAATTGCAGGCACGCAGTGCCGAGTTCATCGAGGCGGCCGGCGAAACCGGCGCCATGGCCAACTGGTACGCGTTCAACGTGCGGCTGGCGGCCAACATGCTGCGTGAAGCGGCGTCGATGACCACGCAGATCAATGGCGAAGTCATCCCCTCGGATGTGCCTGGCAGTTTCGCCATGGCCCTGCGCCAACCCTGCGGCGTCGTCTTGGGTATCGCCCCCTGGAACGCCCCGGTGATTCTCGCCACCCGCGCGATCGCCATGCCATTGGCGTGCGGCAACACCGTGGTGCTCAAGGCCTCCGAGCTCAGTCCAGCGGTGCATCGCCTGATCGGTCAGGTGTTGCAAGACGCCGGCCTGGGCGATGGCGTGGTCAATGTGATCAGCAACGCACCTGAGGATGCCGCGGCGATTGTCGAGCGGCTGATCGCCAACCCGGCGGTACGCCGGGTCAATTTCACCGGATCGACCCATGTCGGACGTATCGTCGGTGAACTCGCCGCGCGCCACCTCAAGCCGGCGTTGCTGGAACTGGGCGGCAAGGCACCGCTGCTGGTGCTCGACGATGCCGACCTGGACGCCGCGGTAGAGGCGGCCGCCTTTGGCGCTTATTTCAACCAGGGGCAGATCTGCATGTCCACCGAGCGTCTGATCGTCGATGCCAAGGTTGCCGATGCCTTTGTCGACAAGTTGGCGGCCAAGGTCGCCACCCTGCGCGCGGGAGACCCTGCGGCTGCGGAGTCGGTGCTCGGTTCGCTGGTGGACGCAAGCGCCGGAACGCGCATCAAGGGCTTGATCGACGATGCCCTGGCCAAGGGCGCGCGGCTGGTGGTCGGCGGGCAACTGGACGGCAGCATCTTGCAGCCGACCCTGCTCGACGGCGTCAACGCAAGCATGCGCCTGTACCGCGAGGAGTCGTTCGGACCGGTGGCCGTGTTGCTGCGCGGTGAGGGGGATGAAGCGCTTCTGCACTTGGCCAACGACTCCGAGTTTGGTTTGTCGGCGGCGATTTTCAGCCGCGATAGCGGGCGTGCCCTGGCCTTGGCCCAACGGGTCGAGTCGGGCATCTGTCATATCAACGGCCCGACCGTGCACGACGAGGCGCAGATGCCCTTTGGCGGGGTCAAGTCCAGCGGCTACGGAAGTTTCGGTGGCAAGGCATCCATCGAGCACTTCACCCAGTTGCGTTGGGTCACCTTGCAGAATGGACCGCGGCACTACCCGATCTGAACAGGCGGGCATTGGCTTCCCCCGCAAGTCAAATGCCCGTGTGCAAGGCCGAAATAACAATAACAAGGCTGCAGCCAACGGCTGCCATGCTATCGCTGAGTCGCCTGTGTGTGGCTTGGGTTTAGCGTGCCTCGACGGAGAAGAAACAGGTGAGTTCCGAATTCAGTTTGCAACCCCATGCCCAAGCCAGCGCACCGCGCTATCGCCACGTGTCCATCGGTTGCGCGGCGGTCGAGGTTACCGAGCAGCAGGGCGTATTGCACATGCGCTCCCTCGAACCGTTGGCCGAGATGCCCAGGCGGTTGCTCGACCGTCTGGTGCATTGGGCCCAGGTGCGTCCCGAGCAGACCTTTATCGCCGCCCGCCAGGACGACGGTGAATGGCGTCGGGTGAGTTACGCGCAAATGCTCGCCAGTGTCCGGGCTATCGCCCAATGCCTGCTGGGCTATGGCCTTTCGGCTGACAAACCCCTGGTGCTGCTTTCGGGTAATGACATCGAGCATTTGCAAGTCGCCTTCGGTGCCATGTATGCGGGCATTCCCTACTGCCCGGTATCGCCAGCCTATTCGCTGCTGTCCCAGGACTTCTCCAAGCTGCGCCATGTGTGCGACCTGCTGCAACCAGGCCTGGTGTTCGTCAGTGATGCCCCGGCGTACCAGCGCGCCATCGAGGCTGTGCTGCCGGCCGATACGCCACTGATCAGCGTCCGTGGCCAGGTCGCGGGCCGCCGCCAGGTGAGCTTTTCCAGCCTGCTTGAGCAACCGGGCGGCGCCGAGGCTGAAGCCGCTTTTGCCGCCACCGGCCCGGACAGCATCGCCAAGTTTCTGTTTACTTCCGGCTCGACCAGGCTGCCCAAGGCCGTAATCACCACCCAGCGCATGCTCTGCGCCAACCAACAGATGTTGTTGCAGACTTTTCCAGTGTTCGGTCAAGAGCCTCCGGTGCTAGTGGATTGGCTGCCGTGGAACCACACGTTCGGCGGCAGCCATAACCTGGGCATCGTGCTCTACAACGGCGGCAGTTTTTACCTGGACGACGGCAAACCTACTGCTCAGGGCTTTGCCCAGACCCTGCGCAACCTCAAGGAGGTATCTCCCACTGCCTACCTGACCGTGCCCAAGGGTTGGGAAGAACTGGTCTCGGCCCTGGAACAGGACGCGGAGCTCCGGGAGTGTTTTTTCAAGCGCGTCAGCCTATTTTTCTTCGCCGCTGCCGGGCTGTCGCAAAGCGTCTGGGACCGCCTGGACCGGGTCGCCGAACAACACTGTGGCGAACGCATCCGGATGATGGCCGGGCTCGGCATGACCGAGGCCGCGCCTTCCTGCACCTTTACCACCGGGCCATTGTCCATGGCCGGTTATATCGGCTTGCCGGCGCCGGGTTGCGAGGTTCGGTTGGTACCCAAGGACGGCAAGCTGGAAGGGCGCTTCCGTGGGCCGCACATCATGCCCGGTTACTGGCGGTCACCGCAGCAGACCGCCGAGGTGTTCGACGAACAAGGCTTTTACTGCTCCGGGGATGCGCTCAAGCTGGCCAACGCGCATGACCCGCAACTGGGGCTGATGTTCGATGGGCGCATCGCCGAGGACTTCAAGCTGTCTTCAGGGGTGTTCGTCAGTGTCGGCCCGCTGCGCAATCGTGCAGTACTGGAGGGTTCGCCCTATGTCCAGGACCTGGTAGTGACCGCGCCGGATCGTCAATGCCTCGGCGCGCTGGTGTTCCCGAGATTGTACGAATGCCGACGCCTGGCGGGGCTGGCGGCCAGTGCCAGCGACGCCCAGGTGTTGGCAAGCGCGCCGGTACGCGAGTGGTTCGCCGATTGGTTGCAGCGGCTCAATCGCGAAGCCGGCGGCAATGCCAGTCGCCTGGAATGGATTGCCTTGCTCGACGAGCCGGCCTCCATTGATCGGGGGGAAATCACCGACAAGGGCTCGATCAATCAGCGTGCGGTGTTGCAGTGGCGCGCGGAGCAGGTCGAGGCCCTGTATCGCGGGCTCGATCCGACCATCCTGCGGGCCGGGGCGAAATCGTGAGCGAAGTGCTGAACACCGGCGGGCAGTACTCGGCCTTTGCCGATGCAGCGATTTTCGATGCAGTGCGCACGCCGTGGGTGGACCTCGGTGGTGCACTGGCCGAAGTTTCGCCGATCGACCTGGGCATCAAGGTCGGGCGCGAAGTACTGGCTCGTGCGGGCGTCGATCCACTGGCGGTAGACAGCGTACTGGCGGGCTCCATGGCCCAGGCCAGTTTCGATGCCTACCTGCTGCCACGGCATATCGGTCTGTATAGCGGCGTGGCGCAATCGGTTCCGGCACTGGGCGTACAGCGCATCTGTGCCACCGGATTCGAATTGCTGCGCCAGGCCGCCAGGCAACTGGATGACGGTGTGCAACTGGCGCTGTGCGTGGCCACCGAGTCGATGTCACGCAATCCGATTGCCGCCTATACCCATCGTGGCGGTTTCCGCCTTGGCGCCGAGGTACAGTTCAAGGACTTTCTCTGGGAAGCGTTGTACGACCCAGCGCCCGGGGTGGACATGATCGCCACTGCCGACAAGCTGGCACGGCGCTATGGGCTGAGTCGCGAAGCCGTGGACGTCTATGCCTGTGCCAGTCATCAGCAGGCGTTTGCAGCGCAGCAGACAGGGTGGCTGGCGCCGGAGATTGTTGCTGTGGCTCCACAGATCTTCGAACTTGAAGGCTATCAATCTCGCAGTATTCGCTTGCCGCGGGGCGTCGACTCAGTGAGTAAAGACAGCCACCCACGACCCGCAAATCTCGCCGCCCTGGCCCGGCTGCGCGCCGTGCACGAGGGCGGCGTACAAACCGCCGGAAACAGCTGTGCGGTAGCCGATGGTGCGGCAGCGGCGCTGGTCGGACCTGCTTCGGCTAGCTGCGGCACACCGTTAGCCTTGCTGCGGGCCAGCGCGGTGGTGGGAGTGGCGCCGGAGTTCATGGGGATCGGACCTGCACCGGCGATTCGTCTGTTGGTGCAGCGCAGCGGCTTGAGCCTGGATCAGATCGACAGGTTTGAAATCAACGAAGCCCAAGCCGCCCAGGTCCTCGCCGTGGCTCAGGAGTTGCAGCTGGACCGCTGCCGTCTCAACGTCCAGGGGGGCTCGCTGGCCCTCGGTCACCCGTTGGCTGCCAGTGGCCTGCGCCTGGTATTGACCCTGTCCCGGCAACTGCGCGAACACAACCTGCGCTATGGGATTGCCGCGGCCTGTGTCGGCGGCGGGCAGGGCATGGCCCTGCTGATCGAGAACCCGACCTGGCGCGCCTGAGGCATCAGTAGCCCGCCCGTAGCGACGGATGTCACCTGTTCACTACCCTATGAGGTTTCACATGTGGAGCTATCAGGCACCCTTGCGCGATATGCAATTTGTTCTTGAGCACTGGCTGCAGGCGCCCGAAGCGTGGCGTCGGAGTTTGGTATTCGAGGCGCTGGATTTGCCGCTGGCCGTGCAGGTACTGGAGCAAGCTGGGCGTTTCAGCAGTGGCATCCTGGCGCCGTTAAACAGCATTGGCGATCGTCAGGGTTGCCGTTTGGTCGAGGGGCGGGTCACCACTGCGGATGGCTTTGCCGACGCGTATCGGGCCTATGTCGAAGGCGGTTGGCCGGCCCTGGCCTGTGCCGAGGCGCTGGGCGGACAAGGCTTGCCGCAAGTGCTCGACGCGGCGCTGCAAGAGATGCTTTACGCCAGTAACCACGCGTGGGCCATGTACACCGGCATCGCCCACGGCGCCTACCTGTGTTTGAAGACCCACGCAGCCGCTTGGCTGCAGGAGCGCTATCTTCCCGGGATAATCAGTGGCGAAACCTTGGCCACCATGTGCCTGACTGAGCCCCAGGCTGGCAGTGATGTCGGCCTGCTACGCTGTCGCGCCGAACCTCAGGACGACGGCAGTTATCGGCTCAGTGGCAGCAAGCTGTTTATCTCGGGCGGCGAGCACGACCTCACCAACAACATCCTGCATCTGGTGCTGGCTCGCGTGCCGGGAGCGCCAACCGGCAGCCAAGGGGTTTCGCTGTTCCTGGTGCCGAAGTTGTTGAATCAAGGGCAGGCCAACGGCGTGGCCTGCGACGGTATCGAGCACAAGATGGGGATTAGGGGCAGTGCCACCTGTTCCCTGGTGTTCGAGGCGGCCCAGGGCTGGTTGATTGGCGAGGTCAATCGTGGCTTGAAGGCGATGTTCGTGATGATGAACTCAGCACGTCTTCACGTAGGCCTGCAAGGCCTGGGGCACTGTGAAGCGGCCTGGCAGAACTGCCGTAGCTACGCCAGTCAACGCCAGCAGATGCGTGCACCGTCAAGACCGGCCGGGGTCGTGGCGCAGGCAGCCGACCCGATCCACTACCATCCGGCAATGCGCCGCGTCCTGCTCGAGTTACGCGCCACCAGCGAAGGCATGCGCGCTATTGGCTATTGGGTCGCACACCTGTTGGACCAGGCCGAACATGACCCGCAGCTGCTGGCTCGGCAACACGCCGGGCAACTGGCGCAACTGCTAACGCCGATCATTAAGGCGTTTTTCACCGAACAGGGTTTTCGCCAGGCCAGCAACGCCTTGCAGGTGTTTGGCGGTTACGGTTACGTCACCGAATTTGCCATCGAGCAAACCCTGCGTGACAGCCGTATCGCCATGATCTACGAAGGTAGCAACGAGATTCAGGCCAACGACCTGCTGCTACGCAAAGTACTGGGCGACCAGGGCCAGGCTTTCGACCTGTTGTTGGCGCAATTGCGCGAGGAGTCCAGGCTGGGCGCCGAAATGCCACAGTGCGCCGACTTTGCTGCACAACTGGCGAACCTGTGTAGTGCGCTTCACGTGCTGGTTGGCGAGGTGCGTGAGCGATCACTCGAAGATGTCGAGTACCCCTATCGAGCTGCAGGGAGTTTTCTTCAGCTATGCGGCCTGACCTTGCTAGCGCTGGCCTGGGCACGGGCGGCTCGGGTCTCGCGGCAATTGCCTGAAGACGATCCGCTGCGCGCCGTCAAACTGGAAACCGCCGGGTTCTTTTTCAGCTACCTGCTGCCCCAGGCCGAGCAGCACATGGCTGCGGTGCGTGGGGCGCGAGCAAGGTTGGCGTTTATTTAACTGGATTCAACGGGTCGATCATCGTGCCGGTCGCAGTGGTGTTTCCTGCACATTGACCTGAGCACCGGGCTCAGGTCACGACTTGCCCATTACTCTATGGCTTCGTAGGGCAGGCCGACGTAATTCTCGGCAATGCTCTGGCGCCCGGCGGGCGAACTAACGAAGTAGTCGAGCTCGGTTTGCTGCATGCGCAGGCCAAAGGCGTCGGTGTCTGGGAACCGGTGTAGCAGCGAGGTCATCCACCAGGAAAAACGCTCGGCTTTCCACACTCGGCGCAGGCAGATCTGCGAGTATTTCTCCAGCAGATCGGTGCGACCCTCGCCATAGACCTTGAGCAAAATTCGATACAGCGTGCTGACATCGCTGGCGGCGAGATTCAGGCCCTTGGCACCGGTCGGCGGGACGATGTGAGCCGCATCACCGAGCAGGAACAGGCGGCCATATTGCATGGGTTCGACGACGAAACTGCGCAGCGGCGCGATACTTTTTTCAATGGAGGGGCCGGTCACCAACTGGTCGGCGAGGTGCGCGGGCAGGCGCAGTTTGAGTTCGCCCCAGAAGCGCTCATCGGGCCAGTCCTCGAGTTTTTCCTCGGTTCCCACTTGCACGTAATAACGGGTGCGAGTTTTCGAGCGCATGCTGCACAGGGCGAAGCCGCGCTCATGGTTGGCGTAGACCAGCTCCTCGTGGACGGGTGGGGTGTCGGCGAGGATACCGAGCCAGCCAAAGGGATAGACGCGCTCGAACACCTTCAGGGTGTCTGCCGGTATTGACTGTCGCGAGACGCCATGGAAACCGTCGCAACCGGCAATGTAATCGCAGTCCAGGCGGACGATCTCGCCGTTACGCTCAAAGGTGACGTAAGGGCTGTCACTCTTCATGCCGTGAGGTTGCACGTTCTCGGCGTCGTAGACGGTCGTGGCACCGGCGCCAACGCGGGCCTCCATCAAGTCACGGGTGACTTCGGTCTGACCGTAGATCATCACGGTCTTGCCGCCGGTCAGCTGTTTGAGGTCAATGTGTTCACAACGTCCATCGAAGGCCAGTTCGAAACCGTCGTGTACCAGGCCATTGGCATCCATGCGTTCACTGACGCCAGCCTCGCGCAACAGATCGACCATGCCTTGCTCCAGCACACCCGCACGGATACGCGAAAGGATGTACGGCGGGTTCTTGCGTTCGATGATGACGTTGTCGATGCCGGCGCGATGCAGCAATTGACCGAGCAGCAAGCCGGAGGGGCCGGCGCCGATGATGGCGACTTGAGTTTTCATTGTTGTAGTCCTGTCTGTGCGGCTGAAGGCGTTACGCCTTACAGAACGCTGTTATTTTTGTCTCCTGTATTTTTGATGACTAAAGTACCGATAAGAAGGCACTATCCGGCAAGATCCATGGACTTTTCGTGGATCGCCATCATTGGGGGAAATCGTGAAATCTTCTGCCATGTCTGTTCCAGTGTTCAAACTCTATGGTGAGACCACGGTCTGGCCGACTCCCGATCTGCTGCATTGCGAGTCCATTCCAGAGCGCAGTCAGCTGCACAGTTGGGAAATAAAACCGCACTGGCACAGCGATCTGGTCCAGCTGTTGTATGTGCAGGCGGGACAGGCGGTACTGGAAGTCGAAGACCTGAGCACGCAAGTTCAAGGCCCGGCGTTACAGGTGGTACCCGCATTGAGTGTGCACGCCTTCAGGTTTTCCGAGGATATCCAGGGCCATGTCATTACTCTGGCCGTGCCCTTGGTCGAGCAGCTCGGCGCTGCGCTGGACAGCACGGCGCTGAATACCCCGGGCTGTTATTTGCCAGGTCCTGAGTCTGCTTACCTGGACACGCTGTTCGCCGCGATCAGTCGGGAATATAGCCAGGACCAACCTGGCCGCGATCCTATGTTGCACTCGTTGATCACGTTGCTGGTTGTCTGGCTCAGTCGTCGCAGCCTGGCGCTTTCACCGCCCGACACCAAACTCCGTGAGCGTGGTCGAGAGCATCTGCAGGGGTTTACCCGAGCCTTGGAGTTACGCTTTCGCGAGCACCTGCCCATCGAGCACTATGCGACGGCGCTGGGGATCAGCGCTGCTCACCTCAATGCCCTGTGTCGGCGCTTGTGTGGGCAATCGGCATTGGCGATGATCAACCAGCGACTGCTGCTCGAAGCCAAGCGCAATCTGGTGTATACGGCGATGACCGTCAATCAGGTGTCGGACAGCCTGGGCTTTTCCGAGCCTGCCTACTTCTCGCGCTTCTTCAAACGCGGAACCGGGCAGTCACCGAAACAATTTCGCATCCCGCGTTAGCGGATGCCAGACCTGCAAGGCAGCCAACTGCGGTGAATATCGATACCCGGATAAAATTTCGTCATTTGCTGTGTTTTCTCGAAGTAGCGCGCCAGGGAAGCCTGGCCCGTGCCTCGGATAAATTGGCAATCAGCCAGCCAGCGCTTTCCAAAACCCTCAAGGAACTGGAAACCTTGCTGGCCACCCGCTTGTTCACACGCAGCAAGAGTGGCGCCGCGCTGACCGACGCTGGGGTGGCTTTTCTGCGCTATGCCGGACCGAGCGTGCAAGCCCTGCGCGAAGGGGTCAATAACCTGCGTTCTGGTGAACATGCGCCGATCACCGCAAGGCTCGGGGTGCTGTCCACAGTGGAAAGCCTGCTGGTACCGGAAGTCATCTGCCGCTTGCACGCCCGCCATCCGGCCTTGGTCGTGAGCGTGGTGACCGGACCCAGCGCGTACCTGCTGTCGCAACTGCGCGTCGGTGAGTTGGATCTGGTGGTCGGGCGGATGACCGATAGCCCACAGATTCTTGGCCTGGCATTCGAGCACCTGTACAGCGAATCCATGACCCTGGTGGTGCGTAGCGGCCATCCGCTGCTGAGCGATCCCCACGGTCACCAAAGTCTTGAAGACTATCCGCTGGTACTGCCATTGGCCGGGACGACGATCCGCAAGTTCGCCGACAGCCTGTTTGTGCAGCACGACATCAGCCCGCCGCGCCGGCGTCTTGAAACCTTGTCGCTGACCCTGAGTCGGCGTTACGTGGAGTGCAGTGAGGCGGTCTGGGTCGCGCCGTTGGATGCCGTCAGGCAAGACCTGAGCCGCGGTGCATTGGTCGAATTGGATTTGGGCATTCGTGAACCGGGCGGCTCGGTTGGCATGTGCAGCAACCCCGCGCTGCACATGCCCCTGGCGACCCAATGGTGCGTGGAGGTACTGCGCGAAGTGGGGGAGGAGTATCGCGAGGGACGCTATCCATAACCATTTGGATATGGATAGCGTCTGTTTTTTCAGTTTTGGATCAGCTCTTGCCGGGAGAGACTGGGCGACAGGCTGTTGCCTATCAGCCGTTACCCATAACAATCAAGGAGACTGATATGTCTGATGCGGACAATGCCCGCTTCGTCATTCGTGACCGCAATTGGCATCCCAAGGCCCTGACCCCGGATTACAAAACCTCGATCTTGCGTTCCCCCCGGCAGGCCCTGGTCAGCATTCCTCAGTCTCTCTCGGAAACCACCGGGCCGGACTTTTCCCACCTGAAAATGGGCCAGCACGATAACGATCTGCTGCTCAACTTCAACCACGGTGGGCTTCCCGTCGGCGAACGCATCATCGTCGCCGGACGGGTCTGTGACCAATACGGCAAGCCGATCCCCCATACCCTGGTCGAGATGTGGCAAGCCAATGCCGGTGGTCGCTACCGGCACAAGAAAGACAGCTACCTGGCAGCCATCGATCCGAATTTTGGTGGCGTTGGCCGGGCCTTGACCGACCGCGACGGCAACTACAGTTTCCGCACGGTCAAACCTGGCCCGTACCCATGGCGCAACGGCCCCAATGACTGGCGGCCTGCGCATATTCACTTCTCGATCAGTGGCCCGTCCATTGCGACCCGCTTGATCACTCAGCTGTACTTTGAAGGCGACCCGCTGATCCCCATGTGCCCGATCGTCAAGTCGATCGCCAATCCGGATGCGGTGCAGAGCTTGATCGCCAAGCTCGACATGAGCATGGCCAATCCGATGGACTGCCTGGCTTATCGCTTTGATATCGTTTTGCGCGGTCAACGCCAGACCCATTTCGAAAACTGCTGAGGAGGCTCGCGCATGCCCGTTCAACTTTTACCAGAAACCCCTTCGCAAACGGCTGGCCCTTACGTGCATATCGGCCTGGCGCTGGAGGCGGCTGGCAATCCACCCCGCGAGCAGGAAATCTGGAACGAGATGGCCAAACCCGGAGCCCCGGGCGAGCATATTCTGCTGCTGGGCAATGTCTATGACGGCAATGGCCACCTGATCCGTGACTCGTTCCTGGAGTTTTGGCAGGCCAACCACGAGGGTGTGTACGAGGTCGAATACAACCTTGAAAACCCCTTCAATAGTTTTGGCCGAACCGCCACCACGGATGTCGGCGAGTGGCGGTTGCATACCATCAAGCCGGGCGTCGTTCGCAACGCAGCCGGCGTGCCCATGGCGGCGCATATTAATCTGTCGTTGTTTGCCCGTGGCATCAACATTCACTTGCAGACCCGCCTGTACTTCGACGATGAGGCCGAGGCCAATTCCCGCGACCCGGTACTTAACCTGATCGAGCAGCCGCAACGTCGGGAAAGCTTGATCGCCAAGCGTTGCACCGTTGACGGCAAGCTGGCCTACCGCTTTGACATTCGTGTCCAAGGTGAGGCGGAAACAGTGTTCTTCGACTTCTAGGGTTGCAAGCCTGCGTGCGCTGTACCGGTAGTTTTCCAAGCGTCTAATAAAAATAAAGGAAATTTTGCATGACTGTCTCCGTACCTGCGCCGGTGGCCGGCACGCTCGATGTCGAGGCGTTGATCAACACCAAGGCACTCTCCACCTACCAATGGCGGATCGTCTTGCTGTGCTTTCTGATCGTGTTCCTGGATGGTCTGGACACGGCCGCCATGGGCTTTATCGCACCGGCGCTGAGCCAGGACTGGGGCATTGATCGCGCCAGCCTGGGGCCGGTGATGAGTGCGGCATTGATTGGCATGGTCTTCGGCGCCCTGGGTTCCGGGCCACTGGCGGACCGTTTCGGGCGCAAAGTGGTGCTGGTGGTCTCGGTGTTTCTGTTCGGCTTGTTCAGCTTGCTCTCGGCCTACAGCAACAACGTCGAGCAGTTGCTGGCTTTGCGTCTGCTGACCGGCCTGGGGTTGGGCGCAGCGATGCCCAACGCCACCACATTGCTGTCCGAATACACCCCGGATCGACTCAAGTCACTGCTGGTGACCAGCATGTTCTGCGGTTTCAACCTGGGAATGGCGTGTGGCGGATTCGTCTCGGCGAAGATGATTCCGTTGCTGGGCTGGCACAGCCTGTTGATGCTCGGCGGGATCTTGCCATTGGTGTTGTCCGTGGTGCTGTTGCTCTGGCTACCGGAGTCGGCGCGCTTTCTGGTGGTGCGTAATCACAGCGTAAAGCGGATTCGCCAGGTTCTGGCACCGATCGCCCCGCAGGAGGTCGCCTCGGCGGCGGGCTTCAGCGTGCCGGAGCAGGGCGTGGTGCAAAGCCGCAATGTGCTGAAAGTGATTTTCTCCGGCACTTACAGCCTCGGCACCTTGTTGCTCTGGCTCACCTACTTCATGGGGTTGGTGATCGTTTACCTGTTGACCAGTTGGCTGCCAACCCTGATGCGTGACAGCGGCGCGAGCATGGAGCAGTCGGCGTTCATCGGTGCATTGTTCCAGTTCGGTGGCGTGCTCAGTGCAGTGGGTGTGGGCTGGGCGATGGACAAGTTCAATCCGCACAAGGTCATCGGCATCACCTACCTGTTGGCTGGCGTCTTTGTCTGGCTGGTCGGGCAGAGCCTGGGCAATGTCACCTTGCTTGCGACCCTGGTGCTGTTGGCGGGTATGTGCATCAACGGCGCACAATCGGCGATGCCATCGCTGGCGGCGCGTTTTTATCCGACCCAGGGGCGCGCCACGGGTGTGTCGTGGATGCTCGGTGTTGGCCGTTTTGGGGCAATCCTCGGTGCTTGGACTGGGGCGACATTACTGGGGCTGGGGTGGAACTTCGAGCAGGTGTTGAGCGCCTTGGTGGTGCCCGCGGCACTGGCCACCGTTGCGGTCGTGATCAAGGGGCTGGTGAGCCATGCGGACGCCACCTGAGATGACCTGACTGATTTCTGAATTCTGGAGTAATGGCGTGAATAGACCCACCAATCAACTCTTCGATAGCTATTTCACACAGTCGGCCATGCGCGAGATTTTTTCCGACCGGGGCCGGGTGCAGGGCATGCTGGATTTCGAAGCCGCCCTGGCCTGCGCCGAAGCCGGCATCAAGCTCATTCCCCCCGAAGTGGTGGCGGATATCGTCGCGGCCTGTCGCGCCGAACGCTACGATTTCGATGCGTTGGCCATTGCCATTGGCAGCGCGGGCAACTCGGCGATTCCCTTGGTCAAGGCGCTGGGCAAGGAGGTGGCGGGGCAAAATCCGGCGGCTGAACGTTACGTACACCTGGGCGCGACCAGCCAGGACGCGATGGACAGCGGCCTGGTGTTGCAATTGCGTGCAGCCATCGAGTTGTTGGAAGGCGATATGGCGCAACTGGCCGACGTGCTTGCGCAGCAGGCGCTGCGTTATGCGGGCACGCCGATGGTCGGACGTACGTGGTTGCAACAGGCAACGCCGGTGACCCTCGGTATGAAGATCGCTGGCTGGCTGGGCGCCATCACCCGTCATCGCCAACGCCTGGTTGAAATCAAGCCGCGTTTGCTCTGCCTGCAGTTTGGCGGTGCCTCCGGCAGCTTGGCGGCGCTAGGTGATCAAGCCTTTGTTGTGGCGCAAGCCCTGGCCACTGAACTGAAATTGAACCTGCCCGAGCAGCCCTGGCACACCCAGCGTGATCGCCTGGTGGAATTTGCCAGCCTGCTGGGAATGATCGCCGGCAGTCTGGGCAAGGTCGGCCGGGATCTGAGCCTGCTGATGCAGACCGAAGTGGGGGAAGTGTTCGAACCCACTGCGCCGGGCAAGGGTGGTTCTTCGACCATGCCGCATAAGCGCAATCCGGTTGGCGCAGCGGTGATGATCGGTGCGGCGACCCGTGCACCGGGACTGGTGTCGACCATGTTTGCCGCCATGCCACAAGAACATGAACGTAGCCTCGGGCTCTGGCATGCCGAATGGGAAACCTTGCCGCAATTGTGCTGCCTGGTATCCGGCTCATTGCAACAGGCGTTGCAGGTGGTTCCCTGGCTGGAAGTCGATGCCGAGCGCATGCTGCACAACTTGCAGCTGAGCCAGGGGCTGGTGCTGGCAGAGGCCGTCAGTATCGCTCTTGCCCAGCGCATCGGTCGCGATGCTGCCCACCACCTGATAGAGCAATGCTGTCGCCGCGCCGTAGAGCACGGCGTGCATTTACGTGAAGTACTCGACAGCGAACCGCAAGTCAGCGCGCAGCTGTCCGCGGATGAACTGGAGCGGCTGCTCGACCCCTCCCATTACCTGGGGCAAGCGCAGTGCTGGGTCGAGCGCGCGGTTGCCGATCATCAGGCTTTTACCCTTTGAACGCTTGGCAAGAGGATTGTGAAATGGACGAAAAGCAACGTTACGAAGCCGGCATGCAAGTGCGCCGCGAGGTGCTGGGCGATGCCCATGTTGATCGCAGCCTGGAACAGCTGACGCCCTTCAATGCGCAGTTCCAGGAAATGATCACTCGACATGCCTGGGGCGACATCTGGACCCGTCCCGGCCTGCCGCGCCATACCCGCAGCCTGATCACCATTGCCATGCTGATCGGGATGAACCGCGAAGGTGAGTTGCGCCTGCATCTACGTGCGGCGAAGAACAATGGCGTGACCCGTGATGAGATCAAGGAAGTCCTGATGCAGAGTGCTATCTACTGCGGCATTCCTGCTGCCAATGCGAGCTTCCATCTGGCCGAGTCCATCTGGGACGAAGTGGGCGTGGAGTCGCTGTGAAACTCCAGGCTTACTGACTGGCAGTAAACCTGGACTATTACGGTGTACCTCATCCCGCAATATACAACCCGCCATTCACATGCAGCACCTCACCCGTCATGAAGCTTGACCCGTTGCTGCACAAAAATGCGATCACCGAGGCGATCTCGCTGGGTTGACCCAGGCGTCTGAGCGGGGTTTGTTCTACCGAGTCGCTGCCACGGTTAGCGATCAGGTCCTGGGTCATTGGGGTTTCGATGATGCCGGGGGATACGGCGTTGACCCGGGTGTCCGGGCCCAGCTCGCGGGCCAGGGCACGGGTCAGGCTCAGCAGGCCGCCCTTGGAAGTGCCGTAGTGGGCGTTGGAAAACGCGCCACGGTGTGCGGCCACGGAGGTCAGGTTGACGATTGCGCTGTTGCTGCGCAGTGCCGGGATCGCCCGGCGGCACAGGTAAAATACGCCGTCGAGGTTGATGCCCAGGGTCTGGCGCCATTGCTCATCGGTCATTTCGCGAATCGGCTGCGACTGGTACAGGCCGGCCGATGGCACCAGGAAGTCGATGCCGGCGAAGCGCTCGACGGCCAGTTGCACGGCCTTGCTCGAGTCTTCAGGGTCGGCGGCATTCATCCGCAGAGTGGCGACGCGCTCGCCGCTGGGGTCAAGTTGCTGGGCGAATGCTGCGAGGCCGTCGCCGTCCAGGTCGGTGAGAACCATCGAGGCGCCGTATTGATAGAACAGTTTCGCCACTTCACGGCCAATGCCACCGTTGGCGCCTGTCAGCAGGAGGACGCGGTTGTTGAAGTCGTACATGGTCGGGGTCTCCGGAAGAATGCCAGGGCTCATGGGCCGAGAATGCGGGCCAGGTGTTCATGTTGCAGGTCAACACCGAGAAAGCGGCAGATCTGCACGATCTGGCCGTAAATCATGTGTTGCCCGTGGTGCACGCGGCAGCCGCGCTCGCGTGCCGCTGCCAGCAGGGCGGTATCGCCGGTGCGCATCACGGCTTCGCAGACCAGGGCATCGGCTCGTAGGGTGGCGGGATCCAGGGGCAGGGCGTCGTCGTCCTTGAGGCCCAGGGCGGTCGCGTTGATGATCACGTCGAAGTCCTGCGCATTGCCGTCGCTGCTGCTCAGGTCGACCTGGGGGAACTGCGCTCTGAGGCGTTCGAGCAAGGCTTCGGCACGTGCCGGGGAGCGGTTGTAAATTGCCAGTCGGGCCGGTTGTTGTTGGGCAATCGCCCAGGCAATCGATTTGCCGGCACCTCCGGCGCCCACCAGCAGCACCCGCTTGCCTTCCAGTCGGTGACCCTGCTGATGCAGCCCGGCGAGCATGCCCTCGCCATCGAAGTTGCCGCCGATCAGGCGACCGCTCTCGGAGTCGATCCGTACGGCATTGACCGAGCCGACCTGGCGCGCGGTGTCGGTCAATTCGTCGCAGTACTCAACGATGCTTTCCTTGTACGGGATGGTCACGACCAGGCCGCGCAGATTGGCGATGCCGGATACCCCGAGCAGCACTTTTTGCAAATTCGTGCCACGTACATGCAGGGGCACGCAGGCCAGGTCCAGGCCCTGGTTGGCGGCGCTGTGGTTGATCACTTGCGGGGTTTTTACGTGGGCGATCGGATCGGCAACGATGCCGATCAGTTGTGTCTGGCCACTGATGTGCATGGGAAATCTCAACGGTAGGGTTGGGGACGGGCGCTGGCGTCGCTTTCAAGCGGGGCAGGGCCGAAAAAGGCATCAAGCGCAAACAGCAATGGAGGAGGCTGGGCAGGTGCAGCGGGTCTGTTGGAAGGCAGATGGGCCAGTGAAGCCAGTCCTTGCAACAGCGCTCTGATGGGAGTCATGAGTATTAACCTGTCTGACATATTTTATTGTTGTCTGACAGGATGGTAGAAGGCTTGGCTTTTCGGTGTCAAGGTGCTGCAGGGGGATCAGGCCTGCAGGTACATGTTCATGCGCTTGGCGGCATTGCGCAGATGACGCTCGGCAGCTTCACCGGCCAGCACTGGATCGCGCGCCTGGATGGCCTGGAATATGGCCTGGTGTTCGTCCTGCACGTCCTGGATCAGCTCGTTGTAGATTTCCGCGGTGTTGCTGCGGGCCTCGCGAATCAGCCTGCGGACACTGTGGTCGAGGTACTCGTTGAGCGACTTGAAATGCGGGTTGTGCGTGGCCGCGACAATCGCCTGGTGGAACGCATAGTCCTCTTCGTCGCCGAGTTGGTCGTTGACCATGGCGTATTCCATGCCGACCAGGGCCTGGCGGATCTTTTTCAAGTCTTCAGGGGTATGACGCAAGGCCGCCAGGCGCGTGGCGCCGACTTCAATGGTGATCAGGAATTCGAGGATGTGCAGCAGTGCGTCTTCTTCACCGAGCGAGACCTCTTTCAAGCGAAACGCATGGCGCTCGCCGCGCTTGGCGACGAAGGCGCCCTTGCCCTGCTGGGTAGTGATCAACTCCTCGAACTTGAGTTGCGACAAGGCCTCACGCACCACCGCTCGGCTGACCGAAAACTGTTCGCACAGTTGCCGTTCGCTGGGCAGTTGATCACCGGTAGCCAGCCGTCCGGACTGGATTTCGCCACTGAGCCAGTGAACGATCTCCATGGGCAGGGGCTGGTAGGGGGGCACGTTGTCGCTTTTCATTGTTCAGTCCTCTGCCGAGAGGCAGCACGGGTACAGGTATCGAAGTGATGAGCTGCGATAGTGAAGGATTGAGTTGTGGTCTTACAAGTGTTTGAAAAAAATAATCTCGGGTTAGGCCGGCTGTTTTCAAGGCCTTCAAGTAAATCGATAAAAAATAAATGGGTAATTTTTGGCTTGGGTGCTTTGACTTCGGGGCATGGTTGACGTAGTTTTCGCCAACTGGTCAGACAAGATGTGGCTAATGTTCTACCAGACTGTAAATAACAATAAAAAACGAGGTTTCCATGCACACCAAGACCACGCTGCGTCTGCTCACCCTCGGCACGACCCTGTTCGCCGGTATCGCCTGCGCCGATCCTCTGAAAGTGGCGTTGGTGGAGACCCTGTCGGGGCCGTCGGCTGCCACTGGGCAAATGTTCCGCGCTGCCACGCGTTTTCAGATCGAACGCTTGAATGCCGAAGGTGGCTGGAACGGCGAACCGATCCAGCTCCTGGAGTTCGACAGCCAGGGTACCCCGGCGGGCGCTTCCGAGAAACTCAAGGCCGCCATCGGCAGTGGCGCCCAAATGATCGTTCAAGGTGCCTCGTCGGTGGCCGCCGGGCAGATCACCGAAGACGTGCGCAAATACAACCTGCGTAACAAGGGCAAGGAAGTGGTGTTCCTCAACGTCGGCGGAGAAGCGCTCGAGCTGACCGGCAGCAAATGCCACTTCTATCACTTCCGCTTCAACGGCAATGCGCCGATCCGGGTCAAGACCCTGGTCGCGGCGATGAAAGAGGCGGGCACCCTGGGCAGCAAAGTCTATTCCATGAACCAGAACTACAGCTGGGGCCTGGACATGGAGCAAGCCATCACTGAAAACGCCGCGGCTGGCGGTTATCAGTTGGTGGGCAAGAGCCTGCACGACACCCAGAAAGTCCAGGATTTCTCTCCCTACATCGCTCGCATCCAGGCCTCTGGCGCTGAAACCGTGCTGACGGGCAACTGGGGCAACGACCTGTTGCTGCTGATGAAAGCCAGTCGCGCCGCTGGCCTGAAACTACGCTTCGGCACCGCCTTTCTCGATCAGCCGGGCAACCTGGCCAATGCCGGCGACGTCGCGCTGGGTCACTATGTTTCCCATCCCTTCAACATCGAGGCCGCGGGCGAAGCGGGCAAGACCTTTGCCAGCGAGTACCAGGCCAAGACCGGTCACCTGCCTGCCTATATCGAACCGCAAACCGTATTCGCCTTGCAGATGGTCGGCAACGTGCTGAAAAAACTGCCGGCCGAAGACGGGCGTCTCAATACCCGCAGCTTCGCCCTGGCCCTGGAAAAAGCCAGCGACAGCAATCCGCTGGGTGATGTGCGCATGCGCGCCGAGGATCACCAACTGCTGATGCCGTTCGTGGTGTCGGTGGTGTCGAAGGAGGCTCCCTACAAAGTGGACGGCACCGACATGGGCTTTGTGCCGATCAAGTCGTTCAGCGCCGATCAGGCCGCCGCGCCTGTCCAGGATGCCTGCCGGATGCAACGACCCGAATGACCTGCGTGGCGTGCCAGCTCGGCACGTCTTCCTGTCCATCGCGAGCGCTGGAGTCGCCTATGGAATTCCTCACAGTCTCACTGCTTAACGGCGTGATCTACGGCCTGCTGCTGTTCATGGTCTCGGCCGGCCTGACCTTGATCTTCGGCATGATGGGCGTGCTCAACTTCGCCCATGCCTCCTTTTATATGGTGGGCGCCTACCTGGCCTACACCCTGCAGAAGTTTGTCGGCTTCACTGCTGCGGTGCTGCTCTCGACGGTGCTGGTGGGCCTGCTCGGGGTGATCGTCGAGCGGTTTTTCCTGCGCCGGGTGCACAAGCACGGTCACGCTCACGAGCTGCTGCTGACCTTTGGCCTGACGTTCATCATTGCCGAGCTGATCAAGTTGTTCTACGGCAACTTTTCCGTCGAGTACCGGGTGCCGGAGTTCCTCAACTTTGCTGCCTTCCAGGTATTCAGTACGGACTACCCGTTCTATCGCTTGTTGATGGGGGGAGTGTCGCTGTTGGTGTTTGGCCTGATCTATCTGCTGTTGACCCGCACGCGCGTCGGCATCGTCGTGCGGGCGGCAATCCATCGCCCGCAAATGGCCGAGGCGCTGGGGCACAACGTGCCGCTGGTGTTCATGGCGGTGTTCGGCATTGGCGCGGCGCTGGCCGGCCTGGCCGGAGCACTGGCGGGAGCGTTCTACACCACCAATCCGAACATGGCCCTGGAGCTGGGGGTGATTGTCTTTGTCGTGGTGGTGGTTGGTGGCCTGGGTTCGATGGCCGGGGCAATGATCGCGTCGTTGCTAATCGGGCTGATTTCTTCTTTTGCAGTCGGTGTGGATCTAAGCCTCGCGTCGCTCTTGGGCTTGTTCGGGGCGGGCGACTGGGCGCTGCAGATGGGCGGGCTGATGACCCTCAAGGTGTCCAGCGTGGCTGCAACCATTCCGTTTGCGCTGATGCTGCTGATTTTGCTGATCCGGCCGTCCGGGTTGATGGGCGAGAAGGGATAAACCATGAAACTGACGAAAATCCTCCTGGCGGTGTTGCTGCTGGCTTTGCTGGTGCTGCCCGCCATCCTGCCGGCGGCGATGGTCAATGCGGCCATCCAGATGCTCATCGCAGCCTTGTTTGCCTGCGCCTTTAACCTGTTGTGCGGGCAGGGCGGCATGCTCTCTTTTGGCCACGCGGCCTATTTCGGCGTGGGTTCGTTCGCCACGTTGCACGCGATGAACGCGCTCAATGGCGAAGGCCTGCTGCCAACGCCGTTGCTGCCGTTGATCGGGGCCATGGGCGGCTTTGTCTGTGGCCTGTGCGCCGGCTGGTTCGCGACGAAGCGGGCCGGGGTGTATTTCTCCATGATCACCCTGGCACTGGCCGAGTTGCTGCATTCCCTGGCCCCGCACCTGAGTACGCTGTTCGGCGGCGAGGCCGGTATTTCGTCGATGCGCACGGCGGCCTGGGGACTGGATTTCGCTGATGCCAGCCAGGTGTACTACCTGACGCTGGGCTGGGTAGTGCTGTCGATCGCCTTGCTCTACGCCTTCACGCTGACCCCTATGGGACGCTTGACCTTTGCCCTGCGCGAGAACGGCCATCGGTTGCAGTTCCTGGGCTACAACGTGCATCGGCTGCGGGTGTTGGTGTTCGCCTTGTCGGCGATGTTCGCCGGGATTGCCGGGGGCTTGCAGGCACTGAACCTGGAGTCGGCCAACTACGTGCTGTTCGACATGCGGTTTTCTGCCGAGGTGGTACTCAACACCTACATCGGTGGCGTCAACGTGTTCCTCGGCCCGGTACTCGGCGCAGCGTTGATGACCTTCTTTGGCAATGCCGCCTCCGACCTCACGCAATCCTGGTTGCTGTATCAGGGGCTGCTGTTCGTCCTGGTGATGATGTTCATGCCCAGCGGCCTGGCCGGGCTGGTGCTGTGCTGGACGGCGCAGATTCGTCGACGCGGCTGGCTGGCAATGATCCCGGCGGCACTCGCGTCGTTGCTGAGCGCGGGGTTGTTGAGCCTGGCGGTGGTGTTTGCGATCGAGACGTTGCAACGGGTGTTCAGCCAGGACTATCAGGCATTGCTGATGGCGGATCAGGCCTGGCCTGCAATCAGCCTGTTCGGCCGCGAATGGCTGCCGGGTGCGCCGCTGACCTGGAGCATGCCGCTGCTGTTGGGTGGCGTGGGGCTGCTGGTGCTGAAGCTGGCCCGCCGGCAATGGCTGCGCCTGCTGGACGATGAACCGGCGGCCGCGTGCGCCGCCCTCAGCCCTCGGGTCGAAGGAGAACAGCCATGAGCGGTGCGATCCTGCAATTACGTGATGTACACAAGTCGTTCGGCGAGGCCCACATCATTCGTGGTGCGCAGCTTGAGCTGCGCGCCGGCGAACGCCACGCGGTGATCGGGCCCAACGGGGCGGGCAAATCGACCCTGTTCCATTTGATCTCCGGGCAACTGCAGCCCAGCAGCGGACAGATCCTGCTCGGTGATGAGCCGATCCAGGGGTATTCGCCAGAGCAGATCAATCATCTGGGCTTGTCGCGCTCGTTCCAGATCACCAACATTTTTCCCGGGCTTTCGGTGTTCGAAAACCTGCGCATCGCGGTGATGCGCAAACACCAGATGCAGTACCACTTCTGGCGTTCGATCCAGCGTTACCCCGAGGTGCGCGCCCAGACCGAGCAACTGCTTGAACAGGTGCGGCTGCAGGATAAGCAGGCGGTGTGCGCGGCCGAACTGTCCTACTCCGAACAGCGCGCCCTGGAGATAGGCATGACCCTGGCCTGTGACCCCCGGGTGATCCTGCTCGACGAGCCGATGGCGGGCATGTCCCATGAAGAAACTGACTACGCCCTGAACCTGATTCGCGAGGTGACCCAGGGACGTTCACTGCTGATCGTCGAACATGACATGGACGTGGTGTTCTCCCTGTGTGACCGCATCAGCGTGCTGGTCTACGGCGAAGTCATCGCCACTGGCACACCGGACCAGATCCGCGCCGACCGCCGTGTACAGGAAGCCTATCTGGGTGAGGAGCAATGCGCATGAACCCGACCTCGCAAAACCTGCTGTCGATCAGCGACCTGCATGTGCACTACGGCAAGAGCCATGTGTTGCATGGCGTCGACTTGAACATCGCGCACAACGAAGTAGTTAGCCTGCTAGGACGCAATGGCGCCGGGCGTTCGACCACCATGAAAGCGGTCATGGGCCTGGTGCCGCCCAGTGCCGGCAGCATCCAGTTGGCGGGACGGGAACTGACGGGGCTGCGCCCGTACCGGATCAGTCGCGCCGGCATCGGTTTTGTCCCGGAAGAGCGCGAGGTGTTCGCCAATCTGAGCGTTGAGGAAAACCTGCGCATGGGCCAACAGGCGCCTACTGACGGCGCCACGGCGTGGACCGTCGAGCAGATGTTCGACTACTTCCCGCGGCTGCGCGAGCGGCGCAACACGGGCGCCGGCAACCTGTCAGGGGGCGAACAGCAGATGCTCACCCTGTGCCGTTCGCTGCTGGGTTGTCCCAAGGTGCTGCTGATCGATGAACCCACCGAGGGCCTGGCGCCGAAGATTGTCGCGGTGGTTGCCGAGGCCATTCGCGACATTCACCGGCGCGGGGTATCGATCCTGTTGGTGGAGCAGAAGCTGACCATCGCCCTCAAGGTCTCCAGCCGCGTGTGCGTGATGGGCCATGGGCGGATCGTCTTCGAGGGCACGCCCCAGGCACTGACCGCCGACCCGAACCTGATGAAGGAGTGGCTGGCGGTCTGAGGCCGCCACCGCGTTCAACCGGCAGGTCCGACTGCCATTTTCACGCTGATCCCGTGGCGGCCCTTGTGCCTGCCAGGGATCGCTGCATCTGCAATCCACCAGGAATAACAATAACAATGAGCCTATCCAGACACTTCACTGTTCGACCGTTGCTATTGCTCAGTACTTTGCCGGGCTTGGCCTTGGCCCAGGAGCAAGGTTTCATCGAAGACGCTACGGCCACCGTGCAAATGCGCAACTTCTACTTCAACCGCGACTTCCGTGACAGCGGCGCTGCCAAGGCCAAGAGCGAGGAGTGGGCCCAGGGCTTCTTGCTCAACGCCAAGTCCGGCTACACCCAGGGCACGGTCGGTGTCGGTGCCGATCTGATCGGTCGCCTCGGCGTCAAGCTCGACAGTGGTGGCGGGCGCGGTGGCAGCCTGTTGCTGCCCGCCGACGGCAATGGTTCGGCCGATGACTTCTCCAGCCTGGGAGCGGCGGTAAAATTGAAGGTGTCGAAGACCGAACTGAAAGTCGGCGAACTGCTGCCGACTCTGCCGATCCTCCAGTACAACGATGCGCGCCTGCTGCCGCAGACCTTCCAGGGCGCCATGCTGACTTCCAGGGAAATCACCGGCCTGACCCTCAACGCCGGGCAGATGCGTTCGTTCACCCAGCGTAACTCCAGTGACCGTGAAGACCTGTTCATCGATGGTCGCGCATTCGCCACCTCCGATCGCTACAACTACCTGGGCGGCGAATACCGTTTTAATCAGGAGCGGACGATGGTCGGCCTGTGGGGTGCGCAACTGGAGGACATTTACCGCCAGCGGTACATCCAGTTCACCCACAAACAACCGGTCGGTGCCTGGACGCTGGGCGCCAACATCGGCTTGCTGGATTCCGAGGAGGAAGGCCAGGCCAAGGCGGGGCAGATCGACAACCGTTCGTTCTACACGGCCCTGAGTGCCGGCGTCGGTGGGCATACGCTGATGGCCGCTTGGCAACGCATGTATGGCGAGGATGGCACCATCTGGTTGAGTCCTACTACCACCGTGCTGCCCAGCGATATCCAGGTGCGCAATTTTGCCGCCGCCGAGGAGAAAGCCTGGCAACTGCGCTACGACTACAACTTCGCGGCCCTGGGTGTGCCCGGCATGAGCGCTTTCGTGCGCTACGTCAATGGCGACAATGTGGCGGTGGCCGGGGGCAATGGTGGCAAGGAGTGGGAGCGCGATTTTGATCTGTCCTACGTGATCCAGAGCGGGCCCTTGAAGAACCTCGGGTTGCGCTGGAGGAATGCCATGGTGCGCTCCAATTTTGGTCCGTCAGTGGACGATAACCGGCTGATTGTCAGCTATAGCCTGGCGCTGTTCTGATCGCTGCGGCGAGGTAATTTTGAATAAATTCCTTTGACAGACCCAGGGCCGCACGTTAGTTTCTGGCTACTGGTCTGACAAGTTAATCTAGATGTATGACCAGACAAAAAATACAAGTGAGAACCTCATGTCCCATCCAGATCACTCTCCCATAACTACCGAACAGCAACAGTCCGCTGCAGCCGTTTTCCAACACAGCGCCTACGCCGGTATTGCCGGCAAAGTCGTGGTAGTGACCGGTGGCGGTAGTGGCATCGGCCTGGCACTGGCCGAAGGTTTTGCCCGCAACGGCGCACATCTGCTGTTGATCGACATCAACGCCCAGGCCATGGCAGACGCCAAGAGCGCGTTGCAGCAAGCTTTCCCGGCGACACGGGTGGAATGTTTCCAGGCCTCGGTCACCGACGAAGTCGCGGTCGAGGCTGCCTTCGCTCACGCCAAGGGGTGTTTCGGGCGTATCGATGTGTTGCTCAACAACGCGGGCGTATCGATCAACAAACCGTCCCTGGAAATCACGTCCACCGAATGGCGGCGGGCGATCGAAATCAATTTCAACAGCGTGTTCTTCTGCGCCCAGGCGGCGGCCCGGCACATGATCGACCAACAGGGCGGGGTGATCATCAACACCTCGTCGATGTGGGGCGTGTCCCATTCCGCGGATCGCACCGCGTACTGCGCGACCAAGGCCGCCGTGGTGTCCATGACCAAGTGCCTGGCTGTGGAGTGGGCCCGGCATGGCATCCGCGTGAACGCCATTGGTCCTGGCTATACCCGCACTCCGCTGGTCGAAGAGCTGCAGCGTGCCGGGCGCCTGGACGTCGAGGCGCTGCGCCAGCGCACGCCTTTGCAACGCCTCGGCGAGCCGGGCGAGATGGCTGAGCTGGCGCTGTTCCTGGCGTCTGGCAGTGCAACCTTCATCACCGGGCAAATCTACGTGTCGGACGGCGGTTGGACCGCCAACGGCTTCTAGTTCGGCCTCGTTGTGCCGGCCCATCGTGGCCGGTCGATTGACGTTATTTGTGGAGAATTGAAATGCCGAAAAGTGTTGCCTTGTCACCGGCCTCGCCATGGGTCGAGCTCAGTTCCACCGACGCCGACTGGAAGCAGGCCGACCCTGCGTTGCTGGGCACCATGCTCAGTCAGTTGCACCTGATCCGTGCCTTTGAAGAAACCGTGCTGGAGTTGGCCGGCGAAGGCCTGGTGCATGGTCCCGCGCACTCCAGCATCGGTCAGGAAGGGGGGGCGGTAGGTTCGATCGTGGCGCTGGGCGCTGCGGATGAAGTCAACGGTTCGCACCGTGGTCATCATCAGTTCCTGGCCAAGGCGCTGGTGTACCTGATGCCCGAGGGGATCGATCCGCAAGCGCCGGTCAGCGCACCGATCCAGGACCTGCTGCAACGCACCCTGGCGGAAATCCTTGGCCTGGCCCAGGGCTTCTGCAAAGGCCGTGGCGGTTCGATGCACCTGCAGTGGGCCGAGGCGGGTGCCTTGGGTACCAACGCCATTGTCGGCGGCGGCGTACCGCTGGCTGCCGGTGCCGCCTGGGCCCATCGACATGCCAAGACCGACACCGTGGCGGTCACCTATTTCGGTGACGGCGCGGTCAATATCGGCTCGGTGCTGGAGACCATGAACCTGGCGGCGGCCTGGAAACTGCCGCTGTGTTTCTTTATCGAGAACAACCTGTACGCAGTCTCCACCACGGTTGACGAAGCGACGGCCGAACCGCGCCTGTCAGCACGTGGGCTGGGCTTCAATATCCCCAGCTGGAAGGTCGATGGCATGGACCCGCTGGCGGTTTACCTGGCCATGCAGCAGGCGCTGGCGCACATGCGTGCTGGCAATGGTCCGACGGTCATCGAGGCCGATGTGTACCGGTTCTTCCATCAAAATGGTCCGTTCCCCGGCAGCGCCTTCGGCTATCGCAGCAAGGAAGAAGAGCAGAGCTGGCGCGCCCGCGATCCGCTGGAGCGCCTGGCCCGGGAGATGAAAAAGCGCCAGTTGATTGACGATGCCGGCCTCGCCAACCTGCGCGAAACCATCAAGCTGGCAATGGCCCAGGCGGCGGCTGCACTGCTGGAGGCCGACCCTGCCGGGAAACCGGGCAAGCGGCGGATTCGTCCCGAATTATGGCCTTCTCCAGACTTTCGCGACGTCGGTATTCGCGGCGACCTCAGTGAGCTGGCCGACGCCCGCACCTGTGAGCAGTCGAGCTATCGCGGAAGTCTTGAGCAACGCAAGTTCATCGACGCGATCGCCGATGTGATGAACCGACGCATGGAAACCGATGACAGCATTGTGGTCATGGGTGAGGACGTGCACCGTCTCAAGGGCGGTACCAACGGCGCCACCCGTGGCCTGAAAGAGCGTTTTGCGCAGCGCGTCCTCGGCACCCCGATCAGCGAGAACGCCTTCTGCGGGCTCGGTGGCGGCATGGCCCTGGACGGCCGATTCAAACCGGTAGTGGAGTTCATGTACCCCGACTTCATGTGGGTTGCCGCCGACCAGGTGTTCAATCAGATCGGCAAGGCCCGGCACATGTTCGGTGGACAGAGTGACGTGCCGCTGGTGCTGCGTACCAAGATCGCTATGGGCACCGGCTACGGCTCGCAGCACTCCATGGACCCGGCCGGGATCTACGTGACCAATCCGGGCTGGCGCATCGTTGCGGCTTCCACGCCGTTCGACTACATCGGCCTGATGAATGCCGCGTTGGCCTGCAAGGACCCAGTGCTGGTGATCGAGCACGTCGACCTGTACAGCCATAGCGGAGAAGTGCCGGTGGATGACCTGGACTATCAGATTCCATTCGGCACCGCTGCCGTGCGCCGTGAAGGCCGCGACCTGACCATCCTCACCTACCTGAGCATGGTCGGGCACTCCCTGGAAGCGGTGGAGCAGACCGGTATCGATGCCGAAGTGATTGACCTGCGTTTCCTCGATCGTGCCAGCTTCGACTGGGCCACCGTCGAGGCCAGTATTCGCAAGACCAACAATGTGCTGATCGTCGAGCAGGGCGCCCGGGGAACTTCCTATGGTGGTTGGCTGGCAGACGAACTGCAGCGCCGTTGTTTCGACTGGCTCGACCAGCCGATCCAGCGCGTGACCGGCGGCGAAGGCTCGCCGAGTATTTCCAAAGTCCTGGAGCGCGCCGCTTGTGCCCGCACCGAGGAAGTGATTGAAGGCCTGCAACAGGTCATCCGTGAAAAAGGGGCACACCAATGAGTATGCAGATGCTGGTTCCAATGGAAGTGGGGATTTGCTGCGTCGATCTCCCGGCCCTCAGTCGTTTCTACCAGGACGTGCTGGGTTTTACATTTGTCGCCCAGGTGCAAGTGCCGGCGGCGGCCGCGCAACAGGTCGGCCTGAGCGAAGGCGGCTACAGCGTGGTGCGGCTACAGACTCCCTACGGCGAACGGATCAAGCTGCTGGCGCCGGAGCGCGCACCGACCCGGCAGGAGCCCGGCTTGATCCTCGACCGCCAGAATGCCAGTTACCTGACGTTCATTGTCGAAGACATCGCCAGCCTGGTGGCCGGCCTGAAAAGTGCCGGCGCGAGTTTTTTTGCCGGCGACGCGCCGATCCAGTTGCGTCCTGACGTCAAGGCGCTGTTCTGCCGCGACCCGGAAGGCAACGTGCTGGAGCTGGTGGAATACGCAGACATCGCCGCCTACCGTCCCGACCTGTCAAGCCTGCGGAGTGTCTGATGGCCAAGCTCTTACATATGCCCGAGGTGTCGGCCAACACGACTCACGCCGCGATCCAGAACTGGACCCTCAAGGAAGGCGACGCGATTAACGCCGGTGATTGCATCGCCGAGATCGAAACCGAAAAGGCCCTGGTCGAACTGGCGGCCGAAGAAGATGCGGTGCTGGGCAAGATCCTGGTCGAACCGGGGCGCGAAGTGGCAGTAGGTGCGCCGATCGGGGTGCTGTTTGCCCGCGGCGAAACCGATGTCGATATCGCTGCGCTGTTGGCCAAGGCCGGTGCGCTGGCGGCGGCCAATGAGCCGGTGGTGGAGGAGGCGCCTGTGCGCCAGGTCCGCGCTGAGGTGTCGCCGCTGATTGATGCGCCCACCCCCGGGCGAGTCTTCGCCAGCCCTCTGGCTCGCCGCCTCGCAGCGGCCAAGGGCCTTGACCTGACGCGCCTCGAGGGCAGCGGACCGAACGGGCGTATCGTCAAGCGCGACGTTGAAGCGGCGACCGTTGTCGCTGCAGCGCCGATACCTGCGCCAACGCCGGTATCGACCAGCGATTTCGATGAAATCCCCCACAGCAGCATGCGCAAGACTATTGCCCGCCGTCTGGTGGAGAGCAAGGCCACGGTCCCGCACTTCTATCTTGAGCTGGAATGCCGGATGGAGTCCTTGCTGGCCTTGCGTGAGCAAATCAACCAGAGCGCCCCGAGGAAGATTTCGATCAACGACTTCATCGTCAAGGCGGTGGCTGTCGCGCTCAAGCAAGTCCCGGCGATGAACGTGACCTGGACCGATTCGGCGCTGCGCCGCTACCACCATGCGGATGTCTGCGTGGCGGTATCCACCGACAGCGGCCTGATCACGCCGGTGGTGCGTAATGCCGACAGCAAGGCCCTTTCGCAGATCAGCGCGGATGTCGCGCAGTTGGCTGGGCGCGCCCGCGACGGACGCCTGCGCCCCGAAGAATACCAGGGCGGCAGTTTCACCATCAGTAACCTGGGGATGTTCGGCGTCGAGCAGTTCAGCGCCATCATCAATCCACCCCAGGCGGCAATTCTGGCGGTGGGTGCGGCGCAGCAAAAGCCGGTGGTTGAAAACGGTGAGCTGAAGGTCGGTGCGGTCCTGCGCTGCACCCTTTCGGTAGACCATCGCGCCGTCGATGGCGCGTTGGCGGCGCAGTGGCTCGCCGTGTTCAAGGGCCTGCTGGAAAACCCGCTGGGTATGCTGATCTGAGGGAGTTGCCATGAGCGAAATGAAATTTGATCTGATCGTCGTGGGTGGCGGCCCAGGCGGCTACGTGGCGGCCATCCGCGCCAGCCAGCTCGGCCTGCGCACGGCGTTGGTAGAAAAGGCGCAACTGGGTGGGGTTTGCCTGAACTGGGGCTGTATTCCAACCAAGGCCCTGTTGCGCAGCGCCGACGTGCTGCGCCTGATCGGTCGCGCGGGCAGTTTTGGTATTGAGGTCGGGCCGGCCAGGCCGGACCTGCAGGCCATCGTCAAGCGCTCGCGCGATGTGGCTGCCCAGTTGCATCGCGGCGTCAGCGGGTTGATGAAAAAACACCGCGTCCAGGTGTTCAATGGGCATGCACGGCTGGAGGGTCCGCAGCGGCTGAAAGTGAGCGGGGAACAGGGCGATCTGAACCTGACTGCGCCGCACATTATCCTGGCAACCGGTGCCCGCGCCCGGGTGCTGCCGGGCATGGAGCCGGACGGCAAGCATTTCTGGACCTACCGCCAGGCACTGGTGCCGGACAGCGTACCCAAGCGATTGGTGATCGTTGGTGGCGGTGCGATCGGCATCGAGTTCGCCAGCTTCTATCACGCACTTGGCGCTCAGGTCAGCGTGGTGGAAATGGCTGATCGAATCCTGCCGATCGAGGACCAGGACATCAGCGCCTATGTGGCACAGTCCCTCACGCGCGACGGAATCCGCCTGTACACCGGCTGTGCGCTGCAAGGCAGCCAGGTGGAGGAGGGCGTGGTGCAGTTGCGCCTGGAAGGCAACAGCAACGAGAGGCTACAGGCCGATGTGGTGCTGGTGGCCGCGGGCATTGTCGGTAATGTCGAGGACCTCGGGTTAGAGGGCACCGCAGTCAAGGTGCAGCACACCCATGTGCTGGTGGATGAGTTCTGCCGCACGGGCGAGCCCGGAGTCTACGCCATTGGTGATCTGGCGGGGGCTCCATGGCTGGCGCACAAGGCCAGCCACGAAGCCGTTATCTGTGTCGAAAAGATCGCCGGCCTCAACCCCCATCCATTGGATCCGCGCAGCGTGCCAGCCTGCACCTACAGCCACCCGCAAGTCGCCAGCGTTGGCTACACCGAAGCCCAGGCGCGCAGTGCCGGTAAGACGCTCAAGGTCGGCAAATTTCCCTTCGCCGCCAACGGCAAGGCGATCGCCATGGGCGCCACCGAGGGTTTCGTCAAGGTGGTGTTCGACGCGCACAGCGGCGAGTTGCTGGGCGCGCACATGGTCGGCGAGGAGGTTACCGAGATGATCCAGGGCTATACCATTGCGCGGGGCCTGGAGACGACCGAGGCCGAACTGATCGACAGCATCCTGCCGCACCCGACGATGTCTGAAGCCATGCATGAAGCGGTGCTGGCAGCCTATGAGCGGGCGCTGCATGGCTGAGTGTCGCTAGGCTGTGGCTAAGTTCGATTTTGTTCTCGTTAAGTGTTTTCCGACTCGCATCATCGGCCGTTCAATGTATGAATGCGTGACGTGTGAAAAGACAACCGTTAACACGGTCGATGCGGCGATGGCTAAAACCACTGTGCTGGTTGAACTCATGCTGAGCGTATTGATTATGGCGAGGGTTAAAAATACAAAAATCATGTGATTTACGTAGATCGAATAGGAGATTTTTCCAAGGTAGGAGGCTGCTGTGCTGTTGAGAACGGCTGATAAGACTCCTTGCATGCTGTTCTTTTCAGGAGGCAGCGCGCAGTAAGATGAGGCAGCCCAGATTAACAGCGCAGCTGTATATTCCTGCATGAAGGGCAGTGCCAGCAGCGGTGGAAGCACTGATAGGATCTTTGATTTTTCGCTGTATTTGCTCAGGTAGGCTGTCGCAATCCCCACGGCAAAAAGCGATAGATATTGTCCGATGTATCCGCCACCCATGCTGCTGTTGAGTGAAATCATCAACATGATCAGTGCACAAAGCGCTGGCAGTTTGAGCAATCTTTTGGGTGCTCCCATGAGCAAATAGACGGCGGGAGCCAACACGTAAAATTGCCACTCTACCGATACGCTCCATGCTTGCCCCACCAAGGTGTACGCCGAGTTAGCCAGGAGACTGTCGGGAATCAGCCCCTGGATAAGTAATAGGTGGGCCGCTAAATGTTCACTCAAGTTACTTGTTGCACTATCAATCAGTGCGATTCTGGCGGCGGTCATTGGCGCAACGGGGGAGGTTAACAACACTTCGCGAGCAAAGGGCAGCATAAACACGGATATTGCCAGTGCTAGCAAGTACGCGGGAAACAGTCGAAAAGCTCTGTGTATGAGAAATGTTCGATAGCTGGGTTGTTCCCTGTCTAGCAGGCTGAATATGACAAACCCGCTTAATATGATGAACACTTGTACCGGTACTGTGTTCCAGAGACTGGCACTGGGTAGAGCGTGGCTTTCTGAAAGCCCGGACATCATATGCCCAACCACAACCCACAGCGCTAGGATCCCTCGAAGGCCTTCGAACTCTGAAACGAAGCCTCTGTTTCGCGTCTCGTTGATTTTTGTGCTCATCTAACAAGTCCACGCTTGATGTTTTCATTGGCTCGGTGCATAGCCGCCGAGTCTAACCGATGCCCGGCCCTGTGGGCGAACGGTCGTCCGTGCGCGTCATCAGTGCCGAGGGTATCAAGCCTGCAGACAGGCGATTTCAGCGATGCATGGGGATCACGTTGAGGGATCGCCGAATCAGGTCTATGCTTTTTTCTGGTTAAAAAGCACGTACAGACAGGTTGCGACGGGAAGGCTTCTGGATCCACGGTTAGACGGGAGCCCATTTGCATGCAGATCCGCGCTATGCGCTAGGAGCCACTCACGTCTATGAAACCCACGCTCGCAACGAAAGTACGCTCGGTCGGAACTGATTTTGACTCTCCATTTGTCATTGAAAATACCCTCGATGAGGTCGCGCAACGTGTCGCCGCGCAAGGCCAGAGTCTGGGGGTTGGGGACGGAGGGTTACATTTCGATAGTCGTCGTTTTGCGGTAACTGTCGAGTACATGAAGACCTATGGATTACATCAAGGGTATTGCCTTGAAATCGGTAGTCTTGAATACCTTAGCTCTCGTGTGATCTGGTCTTTTTTTCCAGAAGCCACTGTACGAGGCACTTCCCATGACCTGCGCAAAGATCCAATCCCCTATGCCGATAATTCTATTGATCATGTGATCTGCACAGAAGTTATCGAACATATTTCAGATATAAATTACGAGCAGGCAACCACCTTGGATGGCGTATTTTTTTTCCTTGGTGAAGTGCATCGAGTACTGAGAGTGGGTGGCAGGGCGCTGATTTCTACTCCCAACGCCAGCAGTTTGTGGGCGCTCCAACAAGCGCTGGTGAAAAATGCCCCGCTGATGTATGACTGGCATTTCCGCGAATTTACCCTCAGCGAGATGCAGCAAATCGTAGAGCATGCAGGTTTTAAAATAGTTGCTCACAATACTGAATTCGTCTGGCATCTCTGGGATTTCACCCCACTCGAAAATTTTCTCGCTAGCTCAGGTTATGATCTTTCCGGGCGCGGCGATGACCAGTTCATTATCATTGAAAAAGTCTCGGCTCCAGTCAAAAAGCCCCATCACTTGATGCTCCCTACCAAGGAACAGTGGAAAGAGCGCGGTGTGCGCCTGTTAAGAAATAATCTAAAACGCACATTTTATAACTTTAAGCTTTGGCTGAAAGTCAAGGTGAAGACATTGCTTCGATAGCGGATTGCTGGTCAGGTTTTTCTACCTGTCACCAGGCCAGAAGCCCCGAGAAAGTAAAACACCCCACCGGCAACCACAAACCCCCCAAGCATGTAGAAGATAAGGTGCGCAGGCTGGCTCGCCAGGACCATACCGCACAGCACCGGCCCCAGTGCCGCGCCGAGGTTGCTGAGGTTTTGTGCGCCGTAGTACAGGCCCCGAAGAGGGGCTGGGGCAATGTAGTCGATGAACATGTATTCGGCGGGGAACACGATGATTTCGCCGAGGGTGAAAATGGCCATGGACAGCACCCAGAGCATGACGCTGGTCGAGAGGGCAAACCCGCCCAGCCCCAGCAGGAACATGCTCAAGCCCGCCGCCAGCCAGAGGTTCAGCTGGCGCTGGGAGATCCTCCGGCCGATCAGGTATTGCAGGCTGATCACCATGACGGCATTGGTCGTGACCAGGGCGCTGATGACCTGATAAGCGAACTCGGGCGTGGTCGTGACCACCAGGTACTGCGAGAGGTAGGCCGTGAACTGACCAAAGACCACGGCACTGAGCAGCCCGCCCAGGGTGAAGCAGACCAGTCGCCGATCCTTGAGCAGCAGTTTGCCCGTCGCCAGAAATGCGCCGGGCGCACGGGTCGTATCAAGCACCTGCAGCGCTCTGTCGCCCCACCGCCAATAGACCCCGAAGAAGCCTGCGCCGAGCCCCGCGGACAACAGGAAAGGCAAGCTGATATCCAGCCGGGCCATCCCGGCGCCCAGCAATGGGCCGACGGCGTAACCGATATTGCTCAGGGTGTACTTGATCGAAAACACCCGGCTGCGCTCGCCTGGTGCGAGCAGGCGGCCGAACCCGGATTTGACCGCGATATCGATTACCGCAAATGCCAGGTTGATCACCACCAGGCAGAGGTAGAACAGCCACAGGTTGCGCGCCAGGAACGTGCCGAGAAAACCCAGGGCAAACACCGCGCTGCAAACCAGGATCAGGCGGTGGCTGCACACTCTGTCCACCAGGAAGCCGCCGTAGAGGCTCAACAGCGACCCGACGATCAGGCTGCTGCCAATCACCAGTCCGACATTCGCCACACTCAAGCCGAAGTTGGCGCTCAAGTAGATCACTAGATAGGGCAGGGTGACTGCCCGCGCCAGGGTCAAGACCAGGGAGGCACTGAGCAGTAGTTGTACTGTGCGTGGATAATTTTTCAGGGTGGCAAGCATCCGTTCCTCATCGTTCAACGGGGTGGATTCAGCAGCGTTGTCAGGCGCGGGGCATTGATAGATACGCTGGAATCCAGCTTACTGGGGAATGCTGTTCGGATTGGTGATGGTTTTTCCACTGCTACCGGAACCTGATTCATTAATGTGGGACGTATATGTTTTCTTCGGAACGCTTGAAGGGCATCGATGTGTTTGTCTGTGTCGCGGACGCTGGCAGTTTCCGGGTTGCCGCGGAGCGGATGCACCTGACGGCCTCGGCCATCAGTAAAAGCATCGCCCGCCTTGAGGCGCGGCTGGGCGCGCGGTTGTTCCAGCGCACGACGCGACGCCTGGCATTGACCGATGCGGGGATGACGTTCTATCGCACCTGTAGCGGGGTGCTGGCCAATCTGGAAGAGGCAGAGCTGGCGCTGCATAGCGAAACCACTGAGCTTCAGGGGCGGGTTCGGCTGGACCTTCCCGGTGCCTTCGGCCGGGCCCAGGCACTGCCACTGATACTGCAGTTTGCCCAGGAGCATCCGCGGCTGCTGCCGCATATTTCCTTTTCCGACCGTTACAGCGACCCGATTGCCGAAGGTGTCGACATTGTGGTGCGCATTGGGGGCGCGGACATCTGGCCCGATACCCTGGGGCATCGCTACCTGGGCCGTGAGTGGCATGTCTTCTGCGCGTCACCCGCGTACTTGAGCCAGCATGGCACGCCCGTGTCCGAGGACGATCTGCAGCATCACCAGTGCATCGCCTACGGCTGGGTCGATGGCAACGTCAGCCCGTGGAGCTTTGCCGGCACCCGCGCCGGGGAAACCGAGCGCCGGCAGGTGCCTGCCACGCTGGTGGTGGGGGATGGCGAAGGATTGTTGGTCGCGGTACTGGCGGGGGGTGGAATTGCGCAACTACCGACGTGGTTGATCCAGCAGCACCTGGAAGCGGGGACCCTGGTCGAAGTGCTCCCTCGGTTGGCAACCGACGGCCAGGCGATCAACCTGGTCTGGCAAAAAAGCCGCCAGGCACTTCCCCGCATCAGTGCCTTGCTGGAGGTCCTCGCCACAGGCCTGAAGCCGTCCAGTGGCAACGGCGTGTGAGGCGGTCTGGCTGGGAACACCCCGTAGCAGCTGCCGAAGGCTGCGTTCGAGGACACAGTCCTCGCCTAGGGAGGGCACAATAAATTGCCGCAGGCGAGCTAACGCTCGGCCTGTTGCAACGTTTACTCAAGGCCCGCCGAGCTGCCACTGCGTTCGACCATCGCGACGATGGTTGCAAACAGTTCGTCTTGCGCCTCGGCAGGGGTGATTTCAGCCGTCGTGGCGGCGTGGGAGAGCGCCTCGGCGGCGCCGAGCATCGCTCGCAGGCCGGCGGCTGCAATCTGCCCACCCTTGGCGAAAGGGGCGAGGACGCTGCGGCATTTTTCGATGAAGATCGCCTGGTACTCAGCCTTGATTTTTTCCAGCTCCGGCGAGCTCGCCAGCGCTGCGATCACCCCTGGTATCTCGTTGCCCTGTAGCAAGACGCACTCGACATAGGAGCTGGCGATTACACTCGCCCGACTGGCCAGGGTCGGTTCGCTAGCCTCGAGCGCCGCGTCCATCAGTGACGTCTGGCGTCCGTCGAAATCCTGATAGAGCGCCGCCAGCAGCCCCGGCCGGGTGATGAAATGGTCATAGACCACGGGTTTGGTGACTCCGGCTGCTTCGGCCAGGCGTCCCAGGGTCAAGGCCTCGGTGCCTTCCTCCCGGACCAGTTGCCAGGCGACATCCAATAACTGACGCAGACGGTCTTCGCGAGACAGGCGGCGCCGCGCTGGGGCGGTGGGATCTGACTGAGGCGGTTGGCGACTTGACATGCTTATATACCAAACGTAACTTAGCGGCGTTAACTTACTAAAAGTATATAGCTCTCGTCCTCACCCGTCAGCAGGAGTTTTGCCATGCATGCACTCATCGTGGTCGCTCATCATGATCCCCGCTCGCTGAGCCAGAGTATCGCGGCGCAGATCGCCCAGGGCCTGGCCGATACTGGCAACACATTGGAAGTCGCTGACCTGTGGGCGGAAGGTTTCGACCCCAGGTTTGGCGCTGCCGATTTTGCCGTGCATCACCGCCAAGCCCCGGCGCCTGCCGAGGTGGCGGCCGAGCAGGCGCGGATCGACCGCGCCGATGCCCTGGTGCTGGTGTATCCGGTGTTCTGGTGGTCGATGCCGGCGCTGCTCAAGGGCTGGATCGATCGAGTGTTCAGCAATGGCTGGGCGTTCGATTTCACCGCCGATGCGCCACTGCTGAAAAAACTCCAGCACCTGCAGGTGCACCTGATTGGGGTCGGTGGCGCGGACCGCGGCACCTACGAACGGCACGGCTATGGGCTGGCGATGAAGACCCAGATAGATCACGGGATCTTCGATTACTGCGGGGCCCAGGTCATGACGTCTGAGTTACTGCTGGAGTCGGAAACCCAAGACCCGCGAGCGCATCTGCAACTGGCGCGGCAGTTGGGGCGCAGTCTGTCCAGTGCAACGATCGCCGATCGCGCAGTGCGGGCTCCCGGCCCGGTCGCGCTCAAGGAATCGCATAGACCTTGAACAGCTTTTTCGCCGTCTCGCCGACACCGCCCAGGTGCTTGGCGTAGGCCTGTTCGATCTCGCCCGAGCGATACATCTCACTGAAGACGGTGTCCACCAGCAGGCGCCAATCTTCATCCTCGCGCGCCAGCGCCATGGCCGTCGGCGAGTACTCGAACACGCGATCCAGCAGGACCAGGTTGGCGGCGGGTTGATTAGCGAGCAGGTTGCTCAGCAGCATGCGTTCGGCGAAGAAGGCATCGGCCTGGCCTTCGGCGACCAGCTTGAGGCCCGCTGCGGTGTCCGGCACGGTGACCAGGCTGGACACCACGCCCAGCAATTGCATTTGCTGGCGGATCCAGGCTTCGGTGATGCCGCCGGCGGTAGTGGCGTAGGTCTGGTTGGCCAGCCCATGATTGACGGTCGCGCGCCAGGTCGGCCCGGTCCGAGCGACCTTGCCCTCCAGCACATTGAGCAGCGATTCGGATGCATCCTGGCGCACCACGGCCGACAGGCCCGCGGTGTAGATCGGGATCGAGTAGCTCACCCGCTGGCGCCGCGCCAGGGTTGGTGGCGTCGGCGTACAGAGGATATCGACCTTGCCTGAGCTGACGGCCAGCATCTCGTCGTCGTTGGCCACCGGTTGGTAGCGCACCTGCAACGTTGGTAATCCCAGCTCGTTCTTGAGCTTGTCGGCGACTTTCAGGCACAGGTCGATGGCATAGCCGTTGGCGTTGTCGCCAGTCTGGACGCTAAAGGGGGCGAAATTCGCCAGGTAACCGAGGGTCAAGGTATGGCTCGCCCGCACGCGCTCCAGGGTACTGGCGCTGGCGATCATCGGCGCCATTGCCAGCAGGCAGGTAAAGAGCAGGTGGGTAGTTCTGGTGCGTTGTTGATTCATCGTCTGGCCCCGCAGTCGGCTGTCTATGCGATCGGCAAATCAGTGCTAGGGATTACCGGTCCCGGTCCCGCTCGGGGCGGGTGCCTGGATGTCGACAAACCGCTTGGAGAGGAAACCGTAGAGCAAGTAACCGAATGCCAGGACAATCAGGCCGCCGAACACCGCATCCTTGCCGCAGGCATACAGGGCGTACAACGAGTAAGCCACGGCGATCAGCAACAGCAGGGTGTTGCGGGTGTAGATCGCCGTGCTGACCCGGGCTTTGTACATCATCACCATCAGCCCGGTGGCAGCTGTCACGTAGGGAATCAGGTTGGTCACCGCCGCCAGGCTCACCAGTTTGGCGAACTGGGCGCTGGCATTGGGCGAAATGGTCGACAGCGCCATCAAGGTCTGCAATACGCCGCACACCAGCATGCCGATGATGGGGGCATCCTGCGCACTGACCTTGCTGAAGAATTTCGGGAACATCCCTTGGTCAGCGGTCATCTTTGCGGTTTGCGCCAGGGTGAACTGCCAGCCCAGCAGCGAACCGACACACGCCATCACGGCCAGCGCCATGACGATGTTACCCACCATGGGGTTGAACATATGGGCATAGACGAGCGCGAAGGGCGCGGTCGAGTTGGCCAGTTCAGCGTTGGGGATCATGCCTTGGATCACCGTCGTCGACAGCACATAGACCACGGCCGCACCGAGGGTGCCGAACAGGCAGGCCAGAGGTACGTTGCGCTTGGGGTTCTCCACCGCATCGCTGGCCTGGGCCGCCGACTCCATGCCAAGAAACGCCCACAGGGTCAGGGGAATGGCCTTGCTGATGGCTTCGGAGATCGGCAGCTCATTGGGGTTCCAGGCGGCAATCAGCACCTCGGGCTTGAACCAGAACCAGCCGATGATACTCAAGCCGGCCACTGGGACAATCACCCCCCAGACGGTCAGCGCCCCGATCTTGCCGGTGATTCGCGGGCCACCGAAGTTGGCCACGGTGGTCAACCAGAGCAGGCCGACTGTACCGACGAACAGAGGAATGGCGCCACTGCCCAGCCAGGGCACGAACGCGGTCATGTAGCCCACCGCAGAGATGGCGACGGCCACATTGGCGATGCCCAGCGAGAGAAAGTACAGGTACGAACAGAGAAAGAAGCCCGATTTGGCGTGGGCCTCCTCGGTGTAGGCGGACAACCCGCCAGAACGCATGCAATAGATGCCGCACTGGGAAAAACAATAGGCGATGGCCATGGAACCGATGGCCGTGACGATCCAGGACAGCAACGAGACGGCCCCCAGTTGGGCCATGCTCGTCGGCAGCAGGATGATGCCCGACCCCATCATATTCACCGTCACCAGCGTGGTGAGCCCGGTGAGGCTCATTTTTTTGCTTGAGTCGGCCATCAACCACTCCTTGATCCACATTGCCCCCGGCAGGTGAAATCAGCGTAGCAGCGAGATTGGAAAAGCTATTGAGTACCTGCGGGTCTTTTAGTCCTGGCGCTGGGCAATCAACAGCAGTGACTGCGGCACCGGGCTCTGTGGGTGCTGCGGTTCCTGCAGGGCGCTCAGGCGCAAACCAGCCATGTCCAGGGCGTTGAGCCAACTGGACAAGGTGCGCATGTACCACGGCATCGGTTGCCAGTCGCCCTTGAACCCGGCGAAGGTTTCTTCGCGCCAGCCGTCCTGATATTCGCCCGCCGCCGCTGTCCAGGGGTGCAGGGTCTGGATCAGCAGGGCGCCGCCCGGAGCGAGCAGGGCGTGCAGGGCGGCGAGCAGGGGGATGATGTCCTGGTGCAGCAGGGCGAAGTTGGCGCAGATCAGCGGGTACTGGTTCCCGATGTCGACCCGGGACTCGACCAGCGCCTCGTAGCTGGCCAGGTGTACGGGCGCCGAGCCTGCTGCCCGTGCGGCCTCCACCAGGGTTGGCGCGCCATCCACGCCGACCGCCTCGATCCCGCGTTTGCTCAGCTCACGCAACAGCCAGCCCTCGCCGCAACCGAGGTCGAGCACGCGTTCGGGCTGGCGCCCCAGCACCGCCAGCAGGATCGCCTGGTCGGTGACCTGCCGACGGCTTTCAATGCTGCCGCTGCGCACGGCCTCGATCCAGGATGAGGCGTTATGGTGCCAGCTTTGCAGCAGGGCGGATTCGGCAGTGGGCATCTCGACCTCCAGGCCTTTGACAGGCAGCGCGAACAATTTTTCACACTACACTGAATCTGGATCGGGCCCCAGAGGCTGGCGTTATCCATGTTCTGGCCTAGGTATTTTGCACAACGCGCAGCAGATCGAATTAACAGTGATGAGGATCAGTGCATGGCCAACACCGACCACGCAAAGTGCGCCCGGGTCCTGGACCCCGTCGAACGAGTCACCGAAGTTATCTTCGGCCTGCTCATGGCAATGACCTTCACCGGCACTATCAGCGTCGCTACCGGCGGCCAGGAGGAAGAGCGCACGATGATGATCGCCGCGTTGGGATGCAACCTGGCCTGGGGCCTGGCCGATGCGGTGATGTATCTGCTGCGTAGCCTGATCGAACACAGCCGCAAGCGCTCCTTGCTCGACAGCCTGCGTGGCGGGGCGGACCCGGCTGCCGGGCGAGCGTTGATCGCGCAGGCATTGCCTGGGCGCCTGGTGGCCGCGGCCGGTACTGAGGAGCTGGAGGCGTTGCGCCAACGCTTGCTCCAGCACGCGACGACGGCGGTGCAGCCGCGCCTGGGCTGGGATGACTTCAAGGGGGCTGCCGGGGTTTTCCTGCTGGTGGTGTTGTCGACATTTCCCCTCGTGGTGCCGTTCCTGCTGCTCGACCAGACGGCGCTGGCGGTACGTCTGTCTAACCTGATCGGGCTGCTGGTGCTGTTCATTGCCGGTTGGGTACTGGCCAAGTATGCCGGTGGCAAACCCTGGCAAGGCGCCCTGACCACAGCCACCACCGGTGCTGCGCTGATTGCCGCGATCATCGCCCTCGGCGGCTGAGCGCCGCGCTGCGTACCTGGGCATCTGGGTGATAGCCAGTCCTGTTGCACGTTGATTTTTCCATTCGCTCTACAGTAGAAGGCCACCACCCCATGAGCCAGACGGATCCCTTGCCTCCCGCCCCGGAACCGGGGCGCATCGCCCATCGCCAGTCCAGCGACAGCCAGCCGGGCTGGGCCCGCTGGCTCCCCGGCCTGCAAACGCTGCGGCAGTACCAGATCGCCTGGTTGCGTCACGACATTGTCGCCGGGCTGGTGCTGACCACCATGCTGGTTCCCGTGGGCATTGCCTATGCGGTGGCGTCGGGCGTCCCCGGTATCTATGGGCTCTACGCGACCATCGTTCCGCTGCTGGCCTATGCCTTGTTCGGCCCCAGCCGGATCCTGGTGCTGGGGCCGGACTCCTCCCTGGCCGCGGTGATCCTCGCCGTGGTCCTGCCCCTGTCCGGTGGCGATCCGCAACGGGCCATCGCCCTGGCAGGAATGATGGCGCTCGTCTCCGGAACCGTGTGCATCCTGGCGGGTATCGCGCGCCTGGGATTCATCACCGAACTGCTGTCCAAACCGATTCGTTATGGCTACATGAACGGGATCGCCGTGACCGTACTGATCAGCCAGTTGCCCAAGCTGTTCGGGTTCTCGATCGACTCCGATGGCCCGCTGCGTAACCTGTGGTCGATCGCCACCGGGGTGCTGGACGGCAGGAGCAACTGGACCACCTTTGCCGTGGGCGCTGCCACCCTGGCAGTGATCCTGCTGCTCAAGGGCAGCAAACGTGTGCCAGGCATCCTCATCGCCGTAGCCGGCGCGACAATCGCCGTGGGGGTGCTGGACCTTGGCGCGCGGGCCGGGGTGGCGGTGCTGGGCTCGCTGCCGCAAGGGTTGCCGGCATTTGCGCTGCCGTGGATCACCCGTGCCGATATTGTCCCGGTGCTGATCGGCGGTTGTGCCGTGGCCCTGGTGTCGTTCGCCGACACCAGCGTGTTGTCACGGGTCTATGCGGCGCGGACCCGCACTTATGTCGACCCGAACCAGGAAATGGCGGGGTTGGGTTTTGCCAATCTGGCCGCCGGATTTTTCCAGGGGTTTCCCATCAGCAGCAGCTCTTCGCGCACCCCGGTAGCCGAAGCCGCCGGGGCCAAGACCCAACTCACCGGGGTGGTCGGTGCGCTGGCGGTGGCGGGGTTGTTGATGGTCGCGCCGAACCTGTTGCAGGACCTGCCCAGCAGTGCCCTGGCCGCCGTGGTAATTGCGTCCGCCATCGGTCTGATCGAGGTCAGTGACCTGCGCCGGATTTATCGTATCCAGCGCTGGGAGTTCTGGTTGTCGATCGTCTGCACCATCGGTGTCGCCGTATTGGGTGCGATCGAGGGCATCGGCCTGGCAATCGTGATCGCCATCATCGAGTTCCTGTGGGATGCCTGGCGCCCTTATTCCGCGGTGCTCGGGCAAGCTGCCGGGGTCAAGGGTTACCACGACCTGCAGCGTTACCCCAACGCGAGCCTGATCCCGGGGCTGGTGCTGTTTCGCTGGGATGCGCCGTTGTTTTTTGCCAATGGCGAGCTGTTCAACGACCGCGTGCTGCAAGCCGTAACAGCCTCGCCAACGCCGGTGCGCTGGCTGGTGGTTGCGGCGGAGCCAGTGACCAGTGTCGACGTGACGTCCGCCGACATGCTGGCCGAACTGTACGACACCCTGCATGCGGCAGGAATCAGATTGTGCGTGGCTGAGATGAAGGACCCGGTCAAGGACAAGCTCAAGCGCTTCGGACTGTTCGACCGGCTTGGTGAAGCGGCGTTCTTTGCAACCATCGACGACGCCGTCGACAGCTACCTGGCGCTCGCGGGGCAAGATCAGCGCTGAACACTTGGCTGCCGTTAATGGCTACATGCGGTGCATGCGCGGCTGGATCTGTTGGCGGGGCACAATCGCCGAGCCGGATCGATTGTTGCCCCCGTCCAGGGTGGCCGGGTTCTGTGGGGTGGCGGGGTCGGTACTGCTCTGGTCGTGGCAGGACGCGCCGCTGAGACAGATCGCGGCAGCGAGCAGGACAATCGGGCTCAAGGACTTGAACATGCTTATCTCCGACGCTTGGCGGCCAGGCAAGAGGAGCCGGCACCCCGTACCTTGAGCGTAGTCGATTGCATCGCCGGCCAGGTCCGGGTCGACCAAGTGCCGAGACCGCCCCGTGACAGCACTAGGGCTTTGCCCGCATCTACAGTTACCATTGGCTTTTTCGCAACGCAGCAGACACCTGCCTGGTGCAGCTATTCGAGTGGATCGAACGTGATGGAGCGACGGCAATTCAGCGGTGGCATGAAGGGCAAGAATCTTCGGTACCTGAAGGAAACCCCCAACGCCATGCCGGCAACGGTTCGTACCGGGTTTGTGCTGCTCGAGCATTTCTCCTTGCCCGCATTCACCCAGGCGCTGGATACCCTGATCACCGCCAACCTGCTGCGCCCTGGGTTGTTCACCACCCGCACGTTCGGCCTGGGTGAGTCTGAGGTGATCAGTGACTTGGGGCTGGTCATTCGCCCGGATGCGCGTCTTGATGCGGGTGCGCTCAACGACCTCGACCTGCTGGTGATTTGTGGCGGTTACCGCACCGAACTCAAGGTCAGCGATGAGTTCATCGGCTTGCTCAAGACCGCAGCCGAACGGGGCACCCACCTCGCCGGACTGTGGAATGGTGCCTGGTTCCTGGGCAGGGCGGGCTTGCTGGACGGCTATCGTTGCGCGATTCACCCCGAACACCGTCCCGCGCTCACGGAAATCGCCCGGGCCACCCACGTCAGCAGTGAGCCCTACGTGATCGATCGTGACCGGCTCACCGCGTCCAGCCCTTCGGGGGCCTTCCACATGGCGCTGGACTGGATCAAGGGCCTGCACGACAAAGCCCTGGTCGAGGGCGTCGAGGACATCCTGGCGTTCGAGGAGTCGCGCTACCGACGCATCAAGCCAACGGAAAACGTCTGCCTCAGCGCGCCCTTGCGCGAAGTGGTGAAGCTCATGGATGCCAACCTCGAAGAGCCGCTGGAACTCGAGCAACTGGCGGTCTATGCCGGGCGTTCGCGGCGCCAGCTCGAGCGCTTGTTCAAGGAACAATTGGGCACCACGCCGCAACGTTATTACCTGGAACTGCGCATAACCGAAGCCCGTCGTTTGCTGCAGCACACCGAACTGTCCCAGGTGGACGTCCTGGTGGCCTGCGGGTTTGTTTCGCCGAGCCATTTCAGCAAGTGCTACAGCGCATACTTTGGGTATCGGCCGTCCAAGGAGAAGCGCCTGGTCAAGTAAGGCGAACGTCGTGAGCGGCAGTTAAAACACGATGCCCAGTTTTGCCCCGTATTCATTCCTGATCTGCTTGTCGTAATGAGTGAAGTCAAACTGACCCTCAGGGTCATAGTTGAAACGGTTGTAGTACAGGCTGGCGATAATCGGCAAGCTGCCTTGCTGGTTGAACAGCAGGCTTAATTCAACATAAGGGTCGGTACTGTCCTGCAAGTCCAGGGTCTGATTGGAAACGCCCTGGATATCCAGTTGCGCTTCGCCCTGAAGGGATCTTCGCGCGCCGGCTTCAAGGCGCAGGACAGCAGTATCGAACTGATGGTTATAGCCAATCGCAACTTTGGCGAAGGGGCTGCGATTGGTCAGTTCAATATCGTATTTGTTATAACCCGGATCAAATCGATTCCATTTGTAGCCAGCGCCAACCAGCAGGTCGAGAAAGTTGTTGGCATCCAGCGCCAGGCGCCAGCCCAGATCCAGGTCGGCCTGCAGGTCTTTGACTCGCTGCCCCTGTTTTTCCGAGTACTGGCCACTGATTTCGGCCTGAAACACCAGGCCGGCATGGCCGGTCAGCTTGTTGCCGTAGTTGAGGAACACTCCGCCTTCGGGCATGCGCTCGATGTCGTTGCTTTGCCCTTTGAACTCCAGTTCGCTGTAACTCCCGAGCAAGCCCACTGCAAAAACTGGCTCGGTACTTACGGCCGCAGTGGAGTTGGGCGCAGCAGTTGCCGCGATAACTGCGCAGGCAACAGCAAGCATATTTATTGTTTTCATAAGAACTCCAGCAGCGCGCCGCAGGTCCGTTATGGATTGCTCTTATGACGAATGTAGTTGTTTTGTTGGTGGTCATTTGTGGCGCGGAAGCGACTGGCGACGAATGGTTGGTTATATATGGATCCAAGTTGTCGAAGTATGCGTATTTGTTGGGTTTTGTGTTTTTAATTATTTTTCAGGGTGTTCGATTATGCGGATTGTAGTTGCGGATGATTTTCGTTAGTTGGACTTTTAATTGGCGTCAAAATTTAAAATTGGATGTTTTCAAGTAACGTTTTTGAACACTTTGTTTATCAGGTCGAATACGTTGCTTTTTACCGCGCTGTTCAAGTCGACCCAGGCCAGTCCAGTGGTGGCGCGGTAGTCGCCCAATTCCAGAGGACGGGACAGCACATTCGCCGGCAGTGCGCGTCCGGCATTGGCGGGCAACAGGCCGACGCCGAGTCCGGCGGAAACCAGGGCCAGCATGGTGGTGAACTCGCCCAGTTCGGCACTGATCTGCAGCTGGATGCCGTGGCTGGCCAGCGCTTGCATCAGGCCATCGTAAAAGCCGGGGGCGTAGCGCCTGGCGAGGATATACACCGGCACCCCGGCAAGAGATGCCGGCGCCAGGCTGGCGCGTGTGGCCAGGGGATGGTCGCTGGGGAAGGCCAGCATCACGGTCTCGCGCAGCACTTCGAGGGTCTGGATCCCGGGAATCACCGCCGGCAAGCGCATCAGGCCAAAGTCCAACTGGCCGCTTTTCAGGGCCGTGGCTTGCTCAGGTCCAGACATGTCCTTGAGTTCCAGTTCGATCCGCGGGAATTGCTCATGCAGCGAGCGCACCAGGGTGGGCAACAGCTGCGGCAGTACCGAGGAGACGAAACCCAGGCGCACTCGGCCGATTTCCCCGCGCCCCGACGCCTTCGCCACATCCACGGCGTGAGCCGCCTGATGCAGGGTCGCCAGCGCTTCCGGGAGGAACATCGCGCCGACCTCGGTCAGCGCCACCGAGTGGCGATTGCGCTCGAACAGGCGCACCCCGAGCTCATCCTCGAGCAACTTGATCTGCATGCTCAAGGCTGGCTGCACGATGGACAGCCGTTGCGCGGCGCGGCCGAAATGCAGCTCCTGGGCCAGGGTCACGAATGAGCGCAGTAGCTTGATTTCCATGCAGGGACTCCGGGAAGGAGGGCGCCAAAGAGGTTGATCATAGAATTTGATCACCAGATCAGCAATCACCATTGGACGCTGTGGGTGGGCTGCGGTGAACTGCTGCCAAGGCCGTTCGACAACAAAGGGCCATTGACGGAGAACAGTATGGGATTCACCAGCGACAGCTTTCGACTGGACGGGCGCAGGGCGCTGATCACCGGTTCAGGCAAGGGTATTGGCCTGGAATTGGCCCGGGGTCTGGGTGCTGCGGGCGCCAGGGTGGTGATCAATGATCGCAATGCTGACAAGGCACGCTTGGTTGCCAGCCAACTGCGAGAGGAAGGGATCGAGGCCGAATTTGCCGTGTTCGACGTCACCGATCGGGTCCAGCTCCTGGAGGCGATCAACCACCTCGAAGCGAACAGCGGGGCCATCGATATCCTGATCAACAACGCCGGGATCCAGCGCCGTGCACCGCTGGAGGATTTCGACCCCAACGACTGGCACGAGCTGATGCGGGTCAACCTGGACGGGGTGTTCCATGTCTCCCAGGCCGTCGCCCGGCACATGATTGCCCGCGGTCGCGGCAAGATCATCAACATCTGCTCGGTGCAGAGCGAGCTGGCGCGGCCGACCATTGCGCCCTACGCCGCCGCCAAGGGCGCGGTGAAAATGCTCACCAAGGGCATGTGCGCCGAATGGGCGCGCCACGGCATCCAGGCCAATGGCCTGGCCCCTGGTTACTTCGCTACCGAGATGAACCGCGCGCTGGTGGACAACCAGGAGTTCTCCCAGTGGCTGTGCAAACGCACGCCGGCCGGACGTTGGGGGCGGGTCGAGGAGTTGTGTGGCGCGGCGGTCTTCCTTGCTTCACCGGCTTCTGACTTCATCAATGGCCAGACGCTATTCGTCGATGGTGGCTTGACCAGCGTGGTCTGAACCGAACACCCGTCGTTATAAAAACAACAACAGGGGACACCCATGAGTGCACTCAAAGAGTCGTTACTGCCGCTGACCGATAACAGCGTTCAGCAGACCAAGGTCCAGGGCTTTGCCAGCAAACGCTGGTGGTACCTGATTCCGCTGATATTCATCACCTACAGCCTGGCCTACCTGGACCGCGCCAACTATGGCTTTGCCAGTGCCGCCGGGATCGAGCAGGACCTGGGGATCACCAAGAGCACCTCGTCGTTGATCGGTGCCTTGTTCTTTCTTGGCTACTTTTTCTTCCAGGTGCCGGGGGCGATCTACGCGCAGAAATACAGCGTGCGCAAACTGGTGTTCTGGAGCCTGATCCTGTGGGGCTTCTGCGCCATGGCCACGGGGCTGGTGACCAACATACCGATGCTGATGATCATCCGGGTTTCGCTGGGAATTGTTGAAGCGGCGGTTATGCCGGCGATGCTGATTTTCATCAGCAACTGGTTCACCCGCAAGGAACGCTCGCGGGCCAATACCTTCCTGGTGCTGGGCAATCCGGTGACGGTGCTGTGGATGTCGGTGGTCTCGGGCTACCTGATCCACGCCTGGGGCTGGCGCGAAATGTTCGTCATCGAAGGCGCGCCTGCCGTGCTGTGGGCGTTTGTCTGGTGGCGCCTGGCGCGGGACAAACCCGAGCAGGTCGACTGGCTCAGCCGTCAGGAAAAAGACCAGTTGGCCGCGACCCTGGCCGAAGAACAGAAAGGCATGCCAGTGGTGCGCAACTACCGCCAGGCGTTCACCAGCCCGATCGTGATTCAGCTGTGCTGCGTCCATGCGCTGTGGAGCATCGGGGTCTATGGCTTCATCATGTGGCTGCCGACCATCATCAAGCAGGCGGCTGCGGCGGACATCGTCACGGTTGGCTGGTTGAGTGCGGTGCCCTATGTCGCGGCGGTTGGCACCATGCTGGCGGTGTCCTGGGCCTCGGATAAATCCCAGCAGCGCAAGCATTTCGTCTGGCCGCTGCTGGCCCTGGGGGCACTGGCTTTCTTCTGCTCCTACCTGCTGGGCTCCAGTCATTTCTGGTGGTCGTTTGCCTTGCTGACCCTTGCCGGTGCCGCGCTGTATGCCCCATACGGTCCGTTCTTCGCGCTGATCCCGGAGATCCTGCCGGCCAACGTGTTCGGCGGGGCCATCGGCCTGATCAATGCGTGCGGCGCCCTGGGGGCCTTTATCGGCTCATGGATCGTCGGCTACCTGATCGGCCTGACCGGCAACCCCGGCGCGGCCTACATCTTCATGACGGCCGGGGTGCTGTCGTCGGCCCTGTTGATGGCCTGGGTGAAGGTCAAGCGCTAGGGCCGCGTTGTGGGAGCCTGCCGGCGATGGTCGTTAACGATATCGCATGCATTCAGGGTGCACGCGGTGCTCTTCAGGCCATCGCAGGCCAACACCAACCTCGGATACGCCGCAAACCCTGTGGGAGCCGGCTTGCCGGCGATGGTCGTTAACGATATCGCGTGCATTCAGGGTGTACGCGGTGTTTTCCAGGCCATCGCGAGCAGGCCGCAAGCGGGCACCCGCTCCTACAAAAGCCCTTACACCGTGGCCGCTGCGAGGCGGTCTCGGCGTAGCCAGCCGATCAGGACGGCGGCGATCAGCAGGAAGCCCAGGTAGCCGAACAGCGGATACACCTGGCCCACCAGGCTGATGAAACCCACCAGGCTGCCCACGAAGGCCAGGGCGCCGGCCGCGGCCGAGCCGATGCGGAACTTGCGAGTGCCGGCAGGCAGCAGGCGGGCCGAGAAGGAGTAGAGCGTGCCGACAGCGGTGTTGAGGATCATGCAAAAAATGATCAACGCCATCAGCAACCCCAGCGCCGGAGAGATCTCGGTGGCGATCGACAGCATCGGCATCGGCAGGTCCGCCACGCTGTCCAGGCGCGACAGCAGGCCCAGGCTCATCACCAGCATTAGCAGACCCAGCGCCGCACCACCAAGGATGCCGCCCCAGACCGCCTGCTTTTCGGTTTTCGCCGCGCCGCCCATGATCGCCAGGATCGGCACCCCCGCCACAATGTTGTACGACACATAGAGCAATGCCCCCAGCAACCAATGGCTGGCACCGGCCTGTTGCTGGCTGGCCAACTGATCGAGCTGGGCGAATTCCAGGTCGCGGCTGGCCACGCCATACAGTGCCACTGCCACTGCGGTGAGAATCAGAAAGGGCGTCGCAGCACCGATCATGCCGATCACCTTGTGCACGTCCAGGCACACCACCGCGACCACGATCAGGGTCACCAGGACACTGCCGAGCACCGCCGGAATGCCGAACTGCTGCTCCAGCAACGCCCCCCCGCCTGCCAGCATGACCACGGTCACGGCGAACATGAAGAAGGTGATCATCAGGTCGACAAAGGTCCCCAGGTAGCGGCCGCACAAGGCGTACACCATGTCTTTGTGGGAGGTCGCCTGCAAACGACTGCCCATGCCGGCCAGCGCCATGCCGAGGAAGGTGAACAGCGCGGCGCTGACCACCGCGCCGAGCAGGCCCCAGAGGCCGAAGTCGACGAACATCAACAACAGCTCCCGGCCCGAGGCAAACCCCGCGCCGACGATGACACCGACAAATGCACCGGCGATTTTCAGACTTTCTTTCATGACCAATTCCCTCGATCTATTGTTGTTATGGGCTTCGTTGAGCCTCTACGGGGTATTGCACTGCTGCTTGGCCGGGGTGGTTCAGGCGGTTGCGCCGACCCAGGCCTGGACTTCGATTTCCACGTCGACGCCGAGCGCCAGGCCGGCGCTAACGGTGGAGCGCACCGGGAAGCCGTTGCTGAAGTGACGCTGGTACTCCTGGTTGAAACCGGCGAAATGCTGCATGTCCGACAGCCAGACCGTGGCCTTGACCACCTGGTCGAAGCCCACGCCGCATTCGGCCAGGGTTTCGCCGATGCGGGTCATCACGGCGGCGGTTTGCGTGGCGATATCGCCGCGCACCACTTGCCCTTCGGCGGTCATCGGGATCTGCCCGGAAAGGAACAGTAAATCGCCAACCCGGATCGCCTTGGAGAAGGGGTAGGGCAGGGTGCTGGGGTAGCGCTGGAGAGTGTTGGACATGGCACGGAACCTCGGTTGTTGGGTGAGTGATTAACGCAAGCGCGCCGGCGCCAGGCGCAGGGGATCGACGCCTTGCTGGTGCAGGTGGTCGGGCAAGGGTTGATCCAGCAGCAGGGCGCAGGCCAGTTGCGAGACCGCGGCGGCGGACTGGATGCCATAGCCGCCCTGGGCCGCCAGCCAGAAGAAGCCTGCGCATTGATCGTCCCAGCCGACCACCAGGTCGCCATCGGCGACGAAGGAGCGCAAGCCGGCCCAGCTGTGGCGCGGGCGACGAATCTGCAAAGAGGTGGCGGCTTCGATGTGATAGATCCCGGTGGCGATGTCCAGCTCTTCGGGCATCACGTCCTGGGCGTGTACGGGGTCGGCGTTGGCCGGCGAGCCCAGCAACTGACCGGCATCGGGCTTGAAGTAGAAACTCTCGTCGATGCCGATCACCGCGGGCCAGCGGGAGAAGTCGGTGTCTGTGGGGCCGTCGAAGGTAAAGGCGCTGCGCCGGCACGGCTGCAGGCCAATCGGGGCCACACCGCACTGCTGCGCCACCTGGTCAGCCCAGGCGCCGGCCGCGTTGACCAGGGTTCGCCCACGCACTTGACGGCCGTCGGCCAGGGTCAGGGCCCAGGCATCGCCTTCTCGATTGGCTGCACACAGTTCGGCATCACACATCAGTTCACCGCCGGCGCGGCGCATGGCCCGCAGAAAACCCTGGTGCAAGGCGTGCACATCGAGGTCTCGGGCATCGGTTTCGAGGATCGCCCCGCCGATTGCCTCGGCCCGCAGGCACGGCACCAGGGCCAGGGCTTGCTCGGCGTCGATCAAGGACACATTGGCCGCGCAGCTGCGCAGGCTGGCATAGGTTTGTTCGAGCAGGGGCTGTTGTTGCGGGCTGGCGATGTACAGGCAGCCCCGGGGTTCCAGCAGCGGATGTTCCGTAAACCCTGCCGGCGGTTGTTCGTAGAACGCCCGGCTGGCACGGGTCAGCGCCTGGATCTGCGGGGTGCCGTAGGCTTCCATGAACATTGCGGCGGAGCGGCCGGTGGCGTGATAGCCGGGCTGCGACTCGCGTTCCAGGACCAGCACACTGGCCTGTCCCGCCAGGCGATAGGCCAGGGAGGCCCCTGCAATACCGCCGCCGATGATAACGAAATCGAAACAATCGCTGTCGTGCATGCCCAAGGACCTCCGTGGTGGGTGGGGGGAGAAATGACGACGCCCGCACCGGCTGGATAAATTCTCACATAAGAGAAATGTAAGATATGAGAATTTGCCAGTCAAGCCATTGCCTTGAGGTAATATCGCGCCACGCATCCGGCCCGGCTCCCCAGGGCCTGAAAATTGGTATGACAGAGAGACTGCATGAGTTCCAGCCGCCCACCGCTCGCCTCCAATACCCAGGCCCATCCGCTGATTGACCGAGCCCAGGTTGGCGCACGCCTGCGGGCGATCCGCAAACTCCAGAAGTTGACCCTCAAGCAATTGTCCGAACGTTCAGGCGTGGCCTTGTCGACCCTGTCGAAAATGGAGTTGGCCCAAGTCTCGGTGAGCTACGAAAAACTTGCGGCGGCGGCGCGTGCCCTGAGCGTCGACATTGCCCAGTTGTTCAGCCCGGCCAAGGACCGTACGGACCTGGTGCAACCGACAGTGGTCAGCACGGCCATCGACAGTGCCGCGGGCTACAGCACCGGCAACTACGACTACCACCCGATGGCCGGCGATTTCCCCGGGCGCAGCATGACGCCGATGTACGCGCGGATCTTTGCCCGGGAACTGACCCAGTTCGACGACTACATCCGCCACCCCGGGCAAGAGTTTGCCCTGGTGCTCAGCGGGCGGGTGCGCATCCAGTTCGAAACCGGCGAGTCCATCAGCATCGGCTGCCGCGAAACCGCCTATTTCAACAGCGCCATTGGTCATATCTACCTGGCGCAAAGCGACGACGGGGCGGATGCCGAAGTGATGGTGGTGATGTCGGAGCGCTGAGCCTGCCTGGCGGTTATTGGCCGCCGCAACGCATGCTGTATTCGCGGTGGCCGGTGTGTGCGTCCGTCTGCTCGCTGACCACGACGAAGCCCTGGGCCAGATAGAACCGACAACTGGCCTGGTTCTCCTGGTAAACCGACAGGTTCAGCACGGCTCTCTGGTTTTTCGCATGGGCGAGCAACTGGCTGCCAATGCCCTGGCCTTGCAATGCCGGCGCGACAAACAGGGCGGCCAAATTGTCACCGTGCAGCGCATGGAAGCCGACTACCCCACCGTCACGCTCGAACACGTAGACCTCTGAGGCTGGCAGGTAAAGCGTGCGCATGGCGTCGACCTGGGATAACCAGAACGAGGCGTCGATAAAATCGTGGGCCTGGATAGAAGCTGACAGCCAGATATCCAGGACCGCGTCGGTGTCCTGCGGGGTACTGATCCTGATCATTTCAGAAGCGCTCATCCAGCAGGGCCGGCAGGGTAATGTCCTTGACGTAGCTGGCCGCGGACAGGCTCAGCACCATGCGCACTACCTGCACCACGTCGTGGACCGGAATCAACTGGCCTTCGCCACGCTGCTCGGCCAACTCGCGAGGCGTGCTGAGCGGGTCGTCGGTGTTCAGGTAGCCCAGGTTCAGGCAGGTGACCGCCAGGCGTTGCTGACGGTAGCCTTCGCGCAGTGCATCGGCGATCCCGTGCAGGGCAAACTTGGAGGCGCCGAAGGCCACTTCCGGACGACCACTTTGTGCCAGGCCGGAGGTCGAGCCGGTGAGGATGATCCGTGGGTTTGGGCTTTTCAGCAGCAGCGGCAGCAGGCGTTTGATCAGCAGGATAGGCGCGGTGATGTTGCAACTGACGATGGCTTGCAGTTGCTGGTCGTCATCGGCAAGGAAGCTGTAGGCCGGATCAAACGCGCGCTCTTCCCAGATGCCCAGGTTGTAGACCAGGGTGTCGAGGCCGTCGGCAGCCACCGCCTGCTCGATGACCCGGGCTGCCTCGGCCGGTTCGCCGAGGTTGGCTTCCAGCCAACGCACCTGCACTCCAGCGAGGGGCAGCAGGTTTTCCGGGCGGCTGCGGGAAACCCCGATCAGCGTGTCCCCGGGCTCCCCCAGGCCCTCGATCAAGGCTCTGCCCAATCCTTTGCTAGCACCGACCACCAGGGTTTTCATCGATTGTCTCCTTGACCCGACTGACAGAATTGAGCGCGGATGCAAACAGAGGTGGGGGGTGTTGGCAATTGGGCGGATGTTTCCAGATATGACCAGGTGTCTGGGGCATGCAAAATCTGCAAGCCGCCACCCCCCCTGTAGGAGCGAGCTTGCTCGCGATGGGGCCAGTGCATTCAACATCAATGTCGCCTGACACACCGCCATCGCGAGCAAGCTCGCTCCCACAGGTTTGAACGCTGTATGCGGGATTCAGGCTGGGCTTCTCCCCGGCATCTCGATGCCATGCTGGTGCACCCGGCGGTACAGGGTTGCCCGGGAGATGCCGAGGGCCTTGGCGGTGGCTGTGGGTTTCCAGCGGTGACGGATCAGGGCGTCGATCAGGGCCTGGCGTTGCGGGCTGGGCTCGAGCTCCCGGGCATCCTCGAGCACCGGGCCGAGCAGGCCCTGGCTGTGCAGGGGTTCGGGCAGGTGGCCGGGCTGGATCAGCGGCCCTTCGCACACCGCGCAGGCGTAGCGCAGCACGTGGCGCAACTGCCGGACATTGCCTGGCCAGCGATAGCCGAGCAGGCACTCCAGGGCGGCGCTGCCCAGTTGCAGGGTAGTAGCGCAGTGGCTCGACTCTTCAGCGAGGATCCGGTTGATCAAGGCCAGGCGGTCACTGCGTTCGCGCAGCGGGGGCAACTGGAAACGCGCGCCCCCCAGGCGAAAGTACAGGTCCTCGCGGAACTCGCCGGCGGCCACCAGGCTTTCCAGGTCACGGTGACTGGCGCAGATCACCTGCAGGTCCACCGCCTTGCGCCGTGAAGCGCCCAGGGGGGCCACTTCGCCTTCCGCCAGCACCCGCAGCAGGCGGGTCTGCAGTGCCAGGGGCATGTCGCCGATCTCGTCGAGGAACAGCGTGCCGCCATCGGCCTGTTGCAGCAGACCGGGCATGCCCTTGTGCGAGGCCCCGGTAAAGGCCCCGGCGACGTAGCCGAACAACTCGCTCTCGATCAGGCTTTCCGGGATGGCCGCACAGTTGATCGCGACGAAGGGTTGCTCCCGGCGTTGGCTGGCCTGGTGCAATTGGCGGGCGAAGACTTCCTTGCCCGAGCCGGTCTCACCCTGGATCAGCACCGGCAGGTTGCGGTCCTTGACCCGTACCGCCAGGCGCAGGCTCTCGGCCAGGCGCGGGTCCAGTTCGGCCGGGCTCAACACCAGGCGCTGGCGGCTGCGGTTGCTGCGGCGGGGCGCGCTCAGGCGTCCGTGCAAGGCCTGGGTGCCCGCCTGGTGGTGCAACAGGCACAGCGATTCGTCGCGGGCGGCCTGCAGCTGTGCTTGATCGAACACCTGGCCGATGTGTTCCGGCAGCCGGCCTAAGCCGTGCAGCAGCCATTGGCGCGCCGCCGGGTTGAGCGCTTGCAGGCGACCGTCGTCGTCCCAGGCCAGCAGGTAATCGGGCTGGCTGTCGACGTACCCCGGGCTGCGGTGCGCGCGCAGCACCCAGTAGCCCTGGACGCTGTTCATGAAAAACGCTTGTTCGATTTCCCGCGCGCTCTGCACCACCATCTGCCGGATCAGGTGCTGGGAACGACGCTCGTCCGGCGAGCGCACGGCCGATACATCAAGCACCCCGAGCAACTCACCCTGAGGGTCGAACACCGGTGCCGCGGAGCAGGTGAGGCCGATAAAGGCCGCCCGAAAGTGGTCGCGCTTGTGCACCGTCACCGGGGTGCGGGCGGTGAGTACCGCGGCCACGCCGCAGGTGCCTTCTTCGCCCTCCGACCAGCAGGTACCCAGGTACAGGCCGGCTTTCTGGCAATCGTTGCGGATCGTGCTTTCGACCCGGTAGTCGATGGTCTGGCCCTGGGCATCGGTGAGCAGCACGCAGTAGTCGGCATCCCGCACGCGGCCGTGGAGGCGGGCGACTTCTTCGCTGGCGATGCGCAAGAACAGCTCCGAGCGCTCACGGCATTCCTGCAGCACGTTGTGCGAAAGGATCCGTGGCCCCTGCAGCGAGCCGGGGTCCAGATGGTGTTGCTCCATGGAGCGGCGCCAGGAGTCGAGGATCAGGTCGGGCACAGGCAACTGCGGCAAATGGGCAGCGTTCTTCAAGACCCGGCTGACGCAATCCACGTGCGCCTTCGAGTGTACGGAAAGCATTCAGGCCTCCGGTTCCAGCTTCTTGTCGTTGTGCGGCCATTAAGCGCCGATCAATGCCTGCAGACAAGCGCCAGGGGGAGCACGGCTGCGCGTGAGACGCGACGTCTCACGGTCTCGGTGCCACCCCGTGCAACCTGACATCCGACGTCTCAACCGGGCCTGGCCCGGCGTTGCGATCAGGCGTATGAAAAGCCTCTGCAACGGGCTTCTCCGGCGGTTATTGGAAAACTGGCACCAGGCTTGCTCTAGCCCTGGCAAGCCTGACAACAATAATTCGAGGTGCCTTATGTCCTGCCATTGCGGCTTTGTGCCTGAGCTGTCCCGGAGCGCGCCATGAGCCGCCCGCCGTTGACCGTGGGAATCATCGCCAACCCGGCGTCCGGGCGTGACGTGCGCCGCCTGACCGCCAATGCCGGGCTGTTTTCCAGTACCGATAAGGTCTCGGTGATCCAGCGCCTGCTCGCCGCCTTTGGGGCCACCGGCATCGAGCGGGTGCTGCTGCCCACCGACATGACCGGTATCGCCGCCGCCGTCCAGAAAAACAGCCACAGCCGCCAGGCCCGCGAGAGCCACTGGCCGGCGCTGGAGTTTCTCGACATCACCTTGCGCCAGAGCGTCGCCGACACCCGCCAGGCCGCGCGCCTGATGGCCGAGCGCGGCGTCAGCCTGATCGCCGTGCTCGGCGGCGACGGCACCCACAAGGCGGTGGCCGGCGAGATCGGCGACATCCCCATGCTGACCCTGTCTACCGGCACCAACAACGCTTTCCCGGAACTGCGCGAAGCCACCAGTGCCGGCCTGGCCGGTGGCTTGTACGCCAGCGGACGGATTCCCCCGGCCATCGCCCTACGTCGCAACAAGCGGCTGGTGGTGCGGGAGCCGAACCGGGGCCTGTGCGAGATCGCCCTGGTGGATGTCGCGGTGTCCTCATTGCCCTTCGTCGGCGCCCGGGCCATTAGCCGAGCCGCGGACCTGGCACAAGTCTTCGTGACTTTTGCCGAGCCGCAATCGATCGGTCTGTCGGCCCTCTGCGGGCTGTGGTTGCCGGTGTCGCGGCAGGCGCCGGGCGGGGCCTGGATGCGCCTCGATGGCCAATCCCCGGAGGCCCTGCTGGTGCCGCTGGCGCCAGGCCTGCTGCAAGGCTGCGGCGTGCTGGCGGCCGGCAGCCTGGAACCCGGCGTCGCCCATGGCCTGGCGCTCGCCAGCGGGACCCTGGCCCTGGACGGCGAGCGCGAGATCGAATTCAACGTCCACGACCGACCCACCGTCACCCTCGATGCCGGCGGCCCGCTGAGCATCGATGTGCATGCGGCCCTGGCCTATGTCGCGCAAGAGCGCCTGCTGGCCATCGGTCGCGAACACCCGCAACACCCCGTGAACCTTCAGTCCCAAGACACTCCTGGAGAATAAAAATGTCGACACCGCTGACTGCTGAAAAATTGCTGCATGCCTACCAGGTGATGCGCACCATCCGCGCCTTCGAAGAGCGCCTGCACGTGGAATTCGCCACCGGCGAGATTCCCGGTTTTGTCCACCTGTACGCCGGCGAGGAAGCGTCGGCCGCCGGGGTCATGGCCCACCTGGGCGATGACGATTGCATTGCCTCCAACCACCGTGGCCACGGTCACTGCATCGCCAAGGGCGTTGATGTGTACGGGATGATGGCCGAGATCTACGGCAAGAAAACCGGGGTCTGCCAGGGCAAGGGCGGCTCCATGCACATCGCCGACTTCGAGAAGGGCATGCTCGGCGCCAACGGCATCGTCGGGGCCGGCGCACCGCTGGTGGTCGGCGCGGCGCTGGCCGCCCGGCTCAAGGGCACCGACAGCGTTGCGGTGGTGTTCTTCGGCGACGGCGGCTCCAACGAAGGGGCTGTGTTCGAAGCGATGAACATGGCCTCGGTGTGGAACCTGCCGTGCCTGTTCATTGCCGAGAACAACGGCTATGCCGAGGCCACGGCCTCCAACTGGTCGGTGGCCTGCGACCATATCGCCGACCGCGCCGCCGGTTTCGGCATGCCCGGGGTCACGGTGGATGGGTTCGACTTCTTTGCCGTCCACGAAGCCGCCGGCGCCGCCGTGGAGCGGGCCCGGGCCGGGGAGGGGCCGTCGCTGATCGAGGTCAAGCTGACCCGCTACTACGGACACTTCGAAGGTGATGCCCAGACCTATCGGGCGCCGGACGAGGTCAAGCATTTCCGTGAGCACAACGACTGCCTGATGCAGTTTCGCGAGCGCACCACCCGCGCCGGCTTGCTTGAGGCCAGCCAACTGGACCGCATCGACCAGGAGGTCGAGTCGTTGATCGAGAACGCCGTGCGCAAGGCCAAGTCCGACCCCAAGCCGAGCGCGGCCGACCTGCTGACCGACGTCTACGTCTCCTATCCCTGAACGCCCCCCTATAACAAGAATCGAGACTTTCATCATGGCGAGAAAAATCAGTTATCAGCAGGCAATCAACGAAGCCCTGGCCCAGGAAATGCGCCGCGATCCCAGCGTGTTCATCATGGGTGAAGACGTTGCCGGCGGTGCCGGTGCCCCTGGCGAAAACGATGCCTGGGGCGGCGTACTGGGCGTGACCAAGGGCCTCTATCATCAGTTTCCCGGGCGGGTGCTCGACACCCCGTTGTCGGAACTGGGGTATGTCGGCGCGGCGGTGGGGGCGGCGACCTGTGGCGTGCGTCCGGTGTGTGAGTTGATGTTCGTCGACTTCGCCGGTTGCTGCCTGGACCAGATCCTCAACCAGGCCGCTAAATTTCGCTACATGTTCGGCGGCAAGGCCGCCACGCCGCTGGTGATTCGCACCATGGTCGGCGCCGGGCTGCGCGCCGCTGCCCAGCACTCGCAAATGCTCACCTCCCTGTGGACCCACATCCCGGGCCTGAAAGTGGTCTGCCCCTCGTCCCCCTACGACGCCAAGGGCTTGCTGATCCAGGCCATTCGCGACAACGATCCGGTGATTTTCTGCGAGCACAAACTGCTCTACAGCATGCAGGGCGACGTGCCGGAAGAGCTCTACACCATCCCGTTTGGCGAGGCCAACTTCCTGCGCGATGGCAAGGACGTGACCCTGGTGTCCTACGGGCGCACCGTCAACACCGCGATGGACGCGGCCCGCAGCCTGGCCGGGCGCGGTATCGACTGCGAGGTAATCGACCTGCGCACCACCAGCCCGCTGGACGAAGACAGCATCCTCGAAAGCGTCGAGAAGACCGGGCGCCTGGTGGTGATCGACGAAGCCAACCCGCGCTGCTCGATGGCCACCGACATCTCGGCGCTGGTGGCGCAAAAGGCCTTCGGCGCACTCAAGGCGCCGATTGAAATGGTCACCGCGCCGCACACCCCGGTGCCGTTTTCCGATGCCCTGGAAGACCTCTACATCCCTGACGCGGCGAAGATCGAGAACGCCGTGCTCAAGCTGATTGAGTGGAGCAAGCGTTCATGAGCCAGATCCATACCCTGACCATGCCCAAGTGGGGCCTGTCGATGACCGAAGGCCGGGTGGATGCCTGGCTCAAGGAGCCGGGGCAAGCCATCAACAAGGGCGACGAAGTGCTGGACGTGGAGACCGACAAGATCTCCAGCAGCGTCGAGGCGCCGTTTTCCGGGGTGCTGCGACGCCAGGTCGCCCGCCAGGACGAAACCCTGGCCGTCGGTGCCTTGCTCGGGATTGTGGTCGAGGGCGACGCCAGCGAGGCCGAGATCGATGCCGTGGTCGAGCAGTTCCAGGCGGCGTTCGTGCCGGGTGCCGGCGCCGAGGAAGACCTGGGACCGAAACCGCAGAAGGTCGAGCTCGATGGCCGGGTGATCCGCTACTTCGAGCGCGGCACAGGCGGTATCCCATTGGTGCTGGTGCACGGCTTTGGTGGCGACCTGAACAACTGGCTGTTCAACCACCAGGCCCTGGCGGCCGAACGCCGGGTGATCGCCCTGGATCTGCCCGGCCATGGCGAGTCGAGCAAGCAACTGCAACGCGGCGACCTGGATGAGTTGAGCGGCGTGCTGCTGGCCTTGCTCGATCACCTGGATATCGCCCAGGTGCACTTGGTGGGCCATTCCATGGGCGGCGCGGTGTCCTTGAATGCGGCGCGCCTGGCGCCCCAGCGGGTGCGCTCGCTGAGCCTGATCGGCAGCGCCGGCCTGGGCCCGCAAATCAACGGCGACTACCTGCAAGGCTTCATCGAAGCAGGCAACCGCAATGCCCTCAAGGCGCCGCTGGTGCAACTGTTCTCCAACGCCGAGCTGGTCAACCGGCAGATGCTCGAAGACATGCTCAAGTACAAGCGCCTGGAAGGGGTCGACGATGCGCTGCGGCAACTGGCGGCCACGCTGTTTCACGCGGGCCGGCAACAAGTCGACCTGCGTGCCGTGGTGCAGGACGCCCGGCACCCGGTGTTGGTGATCTGGGGCAGCGACGACGCGATCATTCCGGCGGCCCATAGCCAAGGTCTGGCAGCCCAGGTCGAGATCCTGCCGGGCCAGGCGCACATGGTGCAGATGGAAGCGGCGGAGCAGGTCAACTGCTTGCTCCTGGACTTCGTGCAGAGCCACTGAACGCGCTCCCGGTGACCCGCGACGGTCACCGGCAGCCTTTGTTTTCAAGGAGATTTCACCATGAGCCTGATCAATAACCCGCCCCGCAGCATGCGCGCCGCCGTCTGGCATGGCCGCCACGATATCCGGGTCGAAGACGTACCGTTGCCCGTGGCACCTCCCGCCGGTTGGGTGCAGATCCGCGTCGAGTGGTGCGGCATCTGTGGTTCCGACCTGCACGAGTATGTGGCCGGGCCGGTGTTCATCCCGGTGGACGCGCCGCATCCGCTGACCGGGATCAAGGGTCAGTGCATCCTCGGTCACGAGTTCTGTGGCGAGATCGTCGAAATCGGCGCCGGGGTCGAGGGCTTCAGTGTTGGCGAGCCGGTGGCCGCCGATGCCTGCCAGCACTGCGGCACCTGTTACTACTGCACCCACGGGATGTACAACATCTGCGAGAACCTGGCTTTCACCGGCCTGATGAACAACGGTGCCTTTGCCGAACTGGTCAACGTGCCGGCCAACCTGCTGTACAAGCTGCCGGCCAACTTTCCCGCCGAAGCCGGGGCGCTGATCGAGCCCTTGGCCGTGGGCATGCACGCGGTGAAAAAGGCCGGCAGCCTGCTGGGGCAGAACGTGGTGGTGGTCGGTGCCGGGACCATCGGCCTGTGCACCATCATGTGTGCCAAGGCCGCCGGAGCGGCACAGGTGATCGCCCTGGAAATGTCCGGAGCGCGCAAGGCCAAGGCGCTGGAGGTGGGCGCCAGTCATGTGCTCGATCCCCAGGAGTGTGATGCCCTGGCCGAGGTCCGGCGCCTGACCGGGGGCCTGGGGGCCGATGTCAGTTTCGAATGCATCGGCAACAAGCACACGGCCAAGCTGGCCATCGACCTGATCCGCAAGGCTGGCAAGTGCGTGTTGGTGGGCATCTTCGAGGAGCCCAGCGAGTTCAACTTTTTCGAGCTGGTGGCCACCGAGAAGCAGGTGCTTGGCGCGCTGGCCTACAACGGCGAGTTCGCCGACGTGATCGCCTTTATCGCCGACGGCCGCCTGGACATCACGCCGCTGGTGACCGGGCGCATCCAGTTGGAGCAGATCGTCGGCCAGGGCTTCGAGGAACTGGTCAACAACAAGGAGCACAACGTCAAGATCATCGTCTCACCCAGCCGTATCTAAAGCCTCCCGGGCGGGTGCTTAATCGAGGGACCGCCCTGCGAGCTGGGCCTCAATCAGTTGGCACAGGCTGCGTACCGCTGCCGGCATGGCGTCTGCCGGGGTGTTGCCAAAACCCAGCAGGAGTCCATGGCGCGCCGCGGTCGGGCGCGTCACCCACAGGCTCGACAATGACCCCGCGCCGATCTGTCGGCGGCGTGCGGCCAGGGTCAGCGCCTGGTCGTCACAGCCTTCAGGCAAGTACGCCAGCAGGTGCAAGCCGGTGGCCGCCGTCGCCACTGAAAGCAGGCCATCGGCGTGGCTGTCGAGGGCTGCGAGCAAGGCGGCGCGGCGCTCGCTATAGAGTGCCTTGGCGCGGCGAATATGACTGCCCAGGTGGCCGTTGCCGATGAAGTCGGCGGCCGTCGCCTGCAATGACTTAGGCACCCGATGCCCGCTGCCGTTGCGCACCCGTTGCAGGACATCCACCAAGCCCTCTGGCGCCACCAGGAACCCCAGGCGCAGGCCGGGGATCAACAGCTTGCTCAAGGTGCCCACATAAATCACCCGGCCGTTGTGGCCATCCAGCGCCTTGAGCGCAGGGGTCGGTCCACAGTCATAGCGGAACTCGCTGTCGTAGTCGTCTTCGAGGATCAGCGCATTGGCTTGGTCTGCCCATTGCAGCAGGGCCAGGCGCCGGGCCAGGCTCATGGTCACGCCGGTGGGGTATTGGTGCGAGGGCGACACCAGTGCCAGCCGGGCATCGGGGGCCAGGCGGCGACCGGCCTGCACGTCCAGGCCCTCGGCATCCACCGGCACGCCGACGGTTTCCAGCCCGGCGAGGATCAGGCTGCGGTACGTCGCATCGTAGCCGGGGTTTTCGACCCAGGCCCGCTCGCCACGGTCGGTGAGGGCGAGCGCGGCGATCGAGACCGCGGCCTGGGCGCCGGGGGTGATGATGATCTGCTCGGCCGTACAGACCACGCCACGGGCCACTCCCAGATACTCCGCCAGGGCCTGGCGCAAGGGCAGCGAGCCCTGGGGATCGCCGTAGGACGAGTGAGTCGGCAGCCGGCCACGCCAGAATCGCCCTTCGAGTCGGCCCCACAGGGCATAGGGAAAGGCATCCAGGGCGGGAAGGCCGGGGGTCAGCGGCCAGTCGGGATGCCCCAGCGACATGGAGTCCGGCCCGGCCAGTTGCCGGGCGCGCAAGGAGCCGCCCAGTAACCCCGGCGGCGCGGTGGGCGAGGGCGGCGGCCGGGCGTTGATCCGGCTCGCGACATAGGTGCCGGCCCCTTGTCGTGCCTCGCAGAACCCCTCGGCCAGCAGTTGCTCGTAGACCCCGGTCACGGTCATGCGCGACACCCCTAACTCCTGCGCCAGCAGGCGCGAGGCGGGCAGGCGGATGCCGGGCTTCAAGGTACCGTCGGCGACCCCCTTGCGGAAAAACCGCAGCAGTTGTTCGCGCAATGTCAGCGGGCTGTCGGGGCTGGGGACAAAGGCGTTCCAGACCGGGTAAGCGGTCGCGCGGGTCTTCATGGGCAAGGGACAGCCAAAGGGAAAGTGGTCTAATTTATCTGCTGGAAGTGGATATTTCAAACAGTCCATTTTGTCCCGATACTGGCGCCACTGTTAGCCCAGCTCCCCAGGCCAGGCCTGGTGGCGCGCACGTTTGAAGGTCAATCACGGATGAACCACAGCGCAGTTGCCTTACCCCTGAAATCCAGCGATCTGCTGCACCCGATCGTGGCGGCCCTGATCTCGGTGATCGTCAATTACGGCGGCACTTTCATCCTGGTATTCCAGGGCGCCACGGCCGCCGGACTCAGTCCTGAGTTGACCGCCTCGTGGATCTGGTCGATCTCGATCGGGGTCGGCTTGACCGGGGCCTGGTTGAGCTACCGCTACCGCGAGCCGATCATCACAGCCTGGTCGACCCCCGGTGCGGCCTTTCTGATCACGGTGCTGCCCCACACGCCTTTTGCCGAAGTCATCGGAGCCTACCTGCTATCGGCCGCTGGTTTCGTGATACTGGGGTTGTCGGGCTACTTCGAGCGGCTGGTCAGGCTGATTCCGCCGGGGATTGCCGCAGGCCTGCTGGCGGGCATTCTGTTGCGTTTCGGTATGGGCGCGTTTGGTAGCGCGAGTGTCGATCCGCTGCTGGTGGGCGTGCTGATTGTCAGCTACGGCGTACTACGTCGTTTCACCGCCCGCTACGCCATAGTCGGCGTGTTGCTGATCGGCATCGCGCTACTGCTGGGGATGGGCCAGGTCAGTTTCGACCGTGTCGAGTTGAGCCTGGCAGCGCCGGTCTGGACCACGCCTGAGTTTTCCGTCAACGCGCTGCTCAGCGTCGCCTTGCCGCTGTTTCTGATCACCCTCACCGGGCAATACATGCCGGGCATGCTGGTGCTGCGCAACGACGGATTTACCACCAGCGCCAACCCGATTATCACGGTGACGGGGCTGGGGTCATTGCTGATGGCGCCGTTCGGCTCCCATGCGTTCAACGTGGCGGCGATCACGGCTGCTATCTGCACCGGCCCGGAGTCCCACGAAGAGCCCGGCAAACGCTACATCGCCGGCCTCGCCTGCGGGCTGTTCTATGTGCTGGTGGGGGTATTCGGCACTACCCTGGCCACCTTGTTCGTGGTCCTGCCAGCCACCTTTATCAGCACGTTGGCCGGCCTGGCCTTGCTGGGGGCAATAGGGGGCAGCCTGGCGACGGCGGTGAGTGATGTGCGAGGACGGGAAACGGCGTTGATCACCTTTTTGGCGACCGCGGCCAATGTCACCCTGCTAGGGCTGGGCGGGGCATTCTGGGGGTTGTTGGTGGGGCTGGCGATGCATGGCTTGATCCATGCCGGGGTGCGGGTGAAGCGCGGGTAAAGGTTGCGGTGTGACCGTGGGAGCTGCCGCAAGGCAGCTCCCTCAAGGCGACCAATCAGTGGTTTTTGTTTTTGTGCTTGTTCTTGTGTTTGTGCTTATGGCTGTTGCCGCCAGAGCTGTGATGATCGTCGTCATCGGCCAGGTTGTTGCCGACCGCGCCGCCCGCGGCACCGCCAAGGCCGGCGCCGATGGTCGAGCCGGTGGAGCCGCCCAACTGGTTGCCGATCACCGAGCCACCGGCTGCGCCGAGGCCGCCACCAATCGCGGCTTCATTCTTGTTGCCTTTGGGGGCGGCGATGGCACCGCCCGCAGCACCGCCAACACCCGCGCCAATCGCCGCGCCAGTGCTGCCGCCGATCTGTTGGCCGAGGACGTTACCCAGCGCACCACCTATCCCGCCGCCGACGGCAGCAGTGCCATCTCCGGCAGCCATGGCGCCTTGGGTGATCAGAATGCCTAGAGCAAGAGTAGACAGGATCAATCGCATGATGGGGGTCTTCCGTGTGTTCACGCTGTGGGGGGAAACTTGAAGTTTAGAGGGCGCGGCGTCGATAAAGTTCGACCCGCACCCACTCAAGCCTCAGTTGTCATAGCCCAGGTTGGGTGCCAGCCAACGCTCACTCACGCTCAATTCCTGGCCTTTGCGGGCGGTGTAGCTCTGCACCTGATCCTTGTCGATCTTGCCCACGGCAAAATACTGCGCCTGCGGATGGGCGAAGTACCAGCCGCTGACCGCAGCCGCCGGGAACATCGCATAGTGCTCGGTGAGGAACACGCCGCTACGGCCGGCCTTGAGCTCCGAGGCTTGCGGGTCGAGCAGCTTGAACAGGGTCGACTTCTCGGTGTGATCCGGGCAAGCCGGGTAGCCGGGGGCAGGGCGGATACCGCTGTACTGCTCCTTGATCAGCGCCTCGTTGTCCAGCACTTCGTCCTTGGCATACCCCCAGTGTTCCTTGCGCACCTGTTGGTGCAACCACTCGGCGCAGGCCTCGGCCAGACGATCGGCCAGGGCCTTGACCATGATCGAGTTGTAGTCGTCGCCCGCGTCCTGGTAGGCCTTGGCCACTTCCTCGGCGCCGATCCCGGCGGTGGTGATGAAGCCGCCGACGTAGTCGGTGACGCCGCTGTCCTTGGGTGCAACGAAGTCGGCCAGGGAAAAGTTCGGCTTGCCGTCGGTCTTGATGATCTGCTGGCGCAGGTGGTGCAGGCGGGCGATTGGCTTGCCGTCGTCACCGTAGACTTCCAGGTCGTCGTCGTGCACCTGGTTGGCCGGCCAGAAGCCGAACACCGCACGGGCGCTGATCAGTTTCTCGTCGATCAGCTTGGCGAGCATCTCCTGGGCATCGGCGTACAGCGCGGTAGCGGCTTCACCCACCACTTCGTCCTGCAGGATGCGCGGGAATTTGCCGGCCAGGTCCCAGGAAATGAAGAACGGCGTCCAGTCGATGTACTCGGCCAGGACCTTCAGGTCAATGTTGTCCAGGACCTTGGCGCCGGTGAAGGTCGGCTTCACCGGTACGTAGCTGCTCCAGTCGAACTGCGGCTTCTTGGCAATCGCCGCTGGGTAGCTCAGGCGTTCGGTGCGGGCACTGCGGTTGGCGGTACGCTCGCGGACTTCGATGTATTCCTCGCGGGTTTTCGCGACGAATCCGGCCTTCAGTTCCTTGGACAGCAACTGCGTGGCCACGCCCACCGCACGGGAGGCGTCGGTGACGTAGACCACTGCGTCGTTGCTGTACTTGGGTTCGATCTTCACCGCCGTATGGGCCTTGGAGGTGGTCGCGCCACCGATCATCAGCGGCAGGTGGAAGTCCTGGCGCTGCATCTCGCGGGCGACGTGGACCATCTCGTCCAGCGATGGGGTGATCAGGCCGGACAGGCCGATGATGTCGCACTTCTGCTCCTTGGCCACCTGCAGGATCTTCTCCGCCGGGACCATCACGCCGAGGTCGACGATGTCGTAGCCGTTGCACCCCAGGACCACGCCGACGATGTTCTTGCCGATGTCGTGCACGTCGCCTTTCACGGTGGCCATGAGGATCTTGCCCTTGGCCTCCGGTTTGTCGCCTTTTTCCAGTTCGATGAACGGAATCAGGTGGGCTACGGCCTGCTTCATTACCCGGGCGGACTTCACCACCTGGGGCAGGAACATCTTGCCGGCGCCAAACAGGTCGCCGACGATGTTCATGCCGGACATCAACGGGCCTTCGATGACTTCGATCGGCCGGGCGAAGGACTGGCGCGACTCTTCGGTGTCTTCGACGATGTGGGTGGTGATGCCCTTGACCAACGCGTGTTCCAGGCGCTTGTTGACGGCCCAGCCGCGCCATTCCTCGGTCTCGGCTTCCTTGACGCTGCCATCGCCCTTGTACTTGTCGGCGATGGCGAGGAGGGCGTCGGTGCCGTTCGGAGTACGGTTGAGCACCACGTCTTCCACGGCGTCGCGCAGCTCGCTCGGGATCTGGTCGTAGATCTCCAGTTGGCCGGCGTTGACGATGCCCATGGTCAGGCCGTTGCGGATCGCGTACAGCAGGAACACCGAGTGGATCGCCTCGCGCACCGGGTTGTTGCCACGGAACGAGAACGACACGTTGGACACCCCGCCCGACGTCAGGGCGTAGGGCAGTTCGTCACGGATGTAGGCGCAGGCGTTGATGAAGTCGACCGCGTAGTTGTTGTGCTCCTCGATGCCGGTGGCGACGGCAAAGATGTTCGGGTCGAAGATGATGTCTTCCGGTGGGAAGTCAACTTCGTTGACCAGGATGTCGTAGGAGCGCTTGCAGATTTCTTTCTTGCGCGCTTCGGTGTCGGCCTGGCCGGCCTCGTCGAAGGCCATCACCACCACGGCGGCGCCGTAGCGCTTGCACAGCTTGGCGTGGTGAATGAACTGCTCGACGCCTTCCTTCATGCTGATGGAGTTGACGATGCCCTTGCCCTGGATGCACTTGAGGCCGGCTTCGATCACTTCCCATTTCGAGGAGTCGATCATGATTGGCACGCGGGAGATGTCCGGCTCGCCGGCAATCAGATTGAGGAAGGTGACCATAGCCTTCTTCGAATCGAGCATGCCCTCGTCCATGTTGATGTCGATCACCTGGGCGCCGGCTTCCACCTGCTGCAGGGCGACTTCGAGGGCTTCGGTGTAGTTGTCTTCGCGAATCAGCCGGGCGAACTTGGCGGAACCGGTGATGTTGGTCCGCTCGCCGACGTTGACGAACAGCGAGTTGCGATCGATGGTGAAGGGCTCCAGGCCCGACAGCCGGCAAGCCTTGGGGATTTCTGGAATCTGCCGCGGGGCATAGCCGGCAACGGCCTTGGCGATGGCCTCGATGTGCCCCGGCGTGGTGCCGCAGCAACCGCCGACGATGTTGAGGAAGCCGCTTTGGGCGAATTCTTCGATGACCCTGGCGGTTTCCTCCGGCAGTTCGTCGTACTCGCCGAACTCGTTCGGCAGGCCGGCGTTGGGGTGCGCCGAGACATGGGTGTTGGCCTTGTTCGACAGCTCTTCGAGGTACGGACGCAGCTCACTGGCACCCAGGGCGCAGTTCAGGCCGACGGAAATCGGCTTGGCGTGGGCAATCGAGTTCCAGAAGGCTTCGGTGGTCTGCCCCGACAGGGTGCGACCGGAAGCATCGGTGATGGTCCCGGAAATCATGATCGGCAGTTCGAAACCCAGCTCCTCGAACACGCCCTGCACAGCGAAAATCGCCGCCTTGGCGTTGAGGGTGTCGAAAATGGTCTCGATCAGGATCAGGTCGGCGCCGCCCTCGATCAGGCCCTTGGCGGCTTCGGTGTAGTTCTCCACCAACTCGTCGAAGGTCACGTTGCGGTAGCCGGGGTTGTTGACGTCTGGCGACAGCGAGCAGGTGCGGCTGGTCGGCCCGATCACGCCCGCGACGAAACGCGGCTTGTCCGGGGTTTCCAGGGTTTTGGCGTCGGCCACCTTGCGTGCCAGGCGCGCACCTTCTACGTTCAATTCGTAGGCCAGGCCCTGCATGCCGTAGTCGGCCAGGGATACCTGGGTGGCGTTGAAGGTGTTGGTTTCGAGAATGTCGGCACCAGCATCCAGGTAGGCCTTCTCGATCGAGCCGATTACGTCCGGGCGAGTCAGGACCAGCAGGTCGTTGTTGCCCTTGACGTCGCTTGGCCAGTCGGCGAAGCGTTTGCCGCGATAATCCTGTTCCTCGAGCTTGTAGCTCTGGATCATCGTGCCCATGCCGCCATCGAGAATCAGGATACGTTCTTTGAGGGCTTGCTTGAGAACGTGGAGGCGAGCACTGCGATCGGACATGGGGACTACCTGGTCAGGCGATTACGAAGGGCCGGAATCATAACAAACCTGTGCGCTATTGGGGCATGAGCAGGATTTGCATGAATATCGCTCATGTTGGAGGTGGAGCCAGACCGGTAGAATCGCGGCGTTTTTCATGATCGGGACCAGGGACATGTCGTATCGCGTTTTCATCAGCCTTCTTGCGCTGCTCATCAGCAGTGCCGCCTTTGCCCAGGGACCGGCGCCGGCGATTTCCTATACCCGCGACATTCAACCGATCTTCACTGAAAAGTGCGTGGCCTGCCACGCCTGCTACGACTCCGCCTGCCAGCTCAACCTGGGCAGTGGCGAAGGCGCAGCGCGGGGCGCGACCAAGATCCCGGTGTACGCCGGCGACCGTAGCAAGGCTGCGAATCCGACACGGCTTTATTATGACGCGTTCGGCAAGGCGGCTTGGCAACACAAGGACTTCTACTCGGTACTGGATGCCCAGGGCAGCCAGGCCGCGCTGATGGCGCGCATGCTCGAACTGGGCCATCAGACCCCGTTACAACCCAACGCTAAGCTGCCGCAAGAGATCGTCCTGGGCCTGAATCGGGCCAACATGTGCGCGCAGCCAGGGGAGTTCGACGGCTATGCCAAACAGCACCCCAAGGAGGGCATGCCGCTGGCGGTGACCGGCCTGACCACGGCGCAGTACCAGACCCTGCAGCGCTGGCTGGCGTCTGGGGCGCCCATCGACGAACAGGGCCTGGCTCCCAGCGCACAGGAAGCGCTGCAGATCGTGCAGTGGGAAAACCTGTTCAATGCCCCCGGCGCCCGGGAAAGCCTGGTGGCGCGCTGGCTGTATGAGCACTTGTTCCTGGCCCACCTGTATTTCAAGGATGGCGAGCAGGGTCACTTCTTCCAGTGGGTGCGTTCGCGCACGCCCACCGGCCAGCCGATCGACCTGATCAACAGCCGGCGGCCCAACGATGACCCGGGGACCCAGGTGTATTACCGCCTGTGGCCAGTGCAAGGGGTGATCGTGCACAAGACCCACATCACCTATCCCTTGAGCCCGGGGAAAATGGCCCGGATCAAGAGCCTGTTCTACAGCGGCAACTGGCAGGTCGACGCCTTGCCCGGCTATGGTCCGGAACGCCGTGCCAACCCGTTCGAGACCTTCCAGGCGATTCCGGCCCAGGCCCGCTACCAGTTCATGCTCGATAATGCCGAGTACTTCGTGCGCACCTTCATTCGTGGGCCGGTGTGCCGCGGACAGATCGCCACCGACGTGATCCGCGACAACTTCTGGGCCTTGTTCCAGGCGCCGGAACACGACCTGTACATCGTCGACCCGAACTACCGCGGCCAGGCCACGCCGTTGCTGGCGATGCCTGGACAGAACGACGACGTCGGCAGTGTGCTGAGCCTGTGGCACGCCTATCGCGACAAGCGCAACGAGTACGAAACCCTGCGCCAGGACGCCTACGCCGATGCCCCGGCGCCGAGTTGGTCGTCCTTGTGGGCGGGTAACGACAACGCCTTGCTGAGCATCTTTCGCCACTTCGACAGTGCCTCGGTGACCAAGGGCCTGATCGGCGACGTACCGCAGACCCTGTGGCTGTTCGACTTCCCGTTGCTGGAACGCACCTATTATCAGTTGGCGGTAAATTTCGACGTGTTTGGCAACGTCTCCCACCAGGCCCAGACCCGGCTGTATTTCGACCTGATCAGGAATGGTGCCGAGCAGAACTTCCTGCGCTTGATGCCCGCCGACTCCCGCGACGATTACCTCGACGACTGGTACCAGAACAGCGGCAAGTTCAAGATGTGGATGGATTACGCCAGCATCGACAACGACACGCCGACCGCGCTCAAGCTTGCGCCGAAAGACCCCAAGCGCGACTTCGTCCAGCAGTTGCTGGCCCGTTATGGCGACCTCAACGCCCGGCCGGACCCGATCAACCGCTGCAGTGGGGCCTACTGTTCCCGGCCGAACATCGCCCCGGCCCTGCAGAATGCCGAGCAAGCCCTGAGCCGCCTGACGTCACGCCCGGCGGCTGGGCTGAAGGTGATCGAGCAGATGCCGGAAGCGACCATGCTGCGCATCGAAACCAGCGATGGCAAACGTGAGGTCTACAGCCTGCTGCGCAACCGCGCCCACAGCAACGTGGCGTTCATGCTCGGCGAGTCGCTGCGCTATCAGCCCGGATTGGACACCATGACCTTGTATCCGGGGGTGCTCAGCAGCTATCCGAACTTCATGTTCAACATCCCGGCCGACGAAGTGCCGGAATTCGTCGAAGACATGGAGAACGCCAAGGACGCCCAGCGTTTTGAACGAATCGTCGGGCGCTGGGGTATTCGCCGCAGCCACCCGCAGTTCTGGGTGTATTTCCACGATTTGAGCCAGTACCTCCATGAGACCGACCCGGTGGAAGAGGGCGTGCTGGACATGAACCGCTACGAGAACCTCTGACCCAAACCTGCTGCAGGAGTTGGCAAGCCGGCTCCTGCAGCAGCTGTTTTCGACAGGGCTTTATCCCGACAAAAATACTGGGACTTTGTCCGGCGCCATGATTGGCGTAAACTGCGCCCAAGCCTGCGAGGAATTTCCATGACCGCCATTACCATTACCGACGCCGCCCACGATTATCTGGCTGATCTGCTCTCCAAGCAGAACACCCCGGGGATCGGCATTCGGGTCTTTATCACCCAGCCTGGCACCCAGTACGCCGAAACCTGCATTGCCTACTGCAAGCCGGGCGAAGAAAAACCTGAAGACACCGCGCTGGGGCTCAAAAGCTTCACCGCCTACATCGACTCGTTCAGCGAGGCCTTCCTCGACGACGCCGTGGTCGACTACGCCACCGACCGCATGGGCGGCCAGCTGACCATCAAGGCGCCGAACGCCAAAGTACCGATGGTCAACGCCGACAGCCCGATCAACGAGCGCATCAACTACTACCTGCAAACCGAAATCAACCCGGGGCTGGCCAGCCACGGCGGTCAGGTCAGCCTGATCGACGTCGTGGACGACGGCATTGCCGTGTTGAAGTTCGGTGGTGGCTGCCAGGGCTGCGGCCAGGCGGACGTGACCTTGCGCGAAGGCATCGAGCGCACCCTGCTGGAGCGCGTTCCCGAGCTCAAGGGCGTGCGCGACGTGACCGACCACACGCAGAAAGAAAACGCCTACTACTAAGGTGTTCGCTGCGAGATGAAAAAACGGCGCCCGTGAGCGCTACTGCCGATCAGTTAAGCGATGCAGACCATTGTAGGAGCGAGCCTGCTCGCGAAAAACGTCAACGATAACGCGTGTATTCAGTATAAACGCGGCGTCTTTGAGTTCTTCGCGAGCAAGCCGCAAGCGGGCGCTCGCTCCTACAAAAGGGCTTAACTGATCGGCATTAGCCCGTGAGCGCCGTTTTTTATGCCTGGAGCAATTCTCAATCGCTACCAATCCTCAGGGCCGGTACAGATGCGCGTGCCCGGCCCGGTACAGCGACGACTCGCTGAAGGTGTCCGCTGCCAGCACCCGGCCCACCAGGATCAGCGCCGTGCGTCGGAATCCCTTGGCCTGGACCTTGTCGACGATGTCGTCGAGGGTGCCCAGGACCCAGTCCTGATCCGGCCAACTGGCCTTGTGCACCACGGCAATGGGGCAGTCGGCGCCGTAGTGGGGCAGCAGTTCGGCGACGATTTTCGCCAGGTGGTTGACCCCCAGGTGAATCGCCATGGTCGTGCCATGCCGGGCCAGGCTGGCGAACTCCTCACCGGCCGGCATCGTGGTTTTATCGGCGTAGCGGGTCAGGATCACGCTTTGCGCGATGTCCGGCAGGGTCAGTTCGACCCCCAGCAACGCCGCACAGGCCGCCGTGGCCGTGACGCCGGGGATGATTTCGAAGGGGATGCCCAGCGCGCGCAGATGGCGGATCTGCTCGCCAATCGCCCCGTACAGGCTCGGGTCGCCGGAATGCACGCGTGCCACGTCGTGACCCTGGGCGTGGGCTTGACTGATCAACTCGATGATCTGTTCCAGGTGCAGTTCGGCACTGTTGACCACCTGGTGCGCCCGGTGCCCCTGGAGCACTGCTTCAGGCACCAGTGAGCCGGCGTAGATGATCACCGGGCAGCTGTGAATCAGCCGTTGGCCCTTGACGGTGATCAGTTCCGGGTCGCCGGGACCTGCGCCGATGAAGTAGACGGTCATGGCCGGCTCCTGTGAAAAAAACGACAAGGCAAGGCTTCAGATGAAGTTTGCTCATGATCGAAAGGGTGGATTATCGGGATTTTACGAAGCGCAGGCCAATGCAAAGGTGGCCTGGGCGTATTTCTGCCGGCAAATCAGCAGGGTTGCCGGGGCCTGGGCCAGTTGTTCGGCCAGGGCCAGGGCGGCGCTTTCGGCCACGCCATAACAACCGGTGCGTTCGAACGCGATCTGCGACTGGTGGCTGAGGCGGGCTTGATACTGGGCCAGCTCTTCGCTGCTGAAGTACATCAGCGGCAGTCCCAGTTGGGCGGCCAGTTCAAGCAGTCCAGGCTCCTCGCGCTTGAGGTCGATGCTGGCCAGGGCCTTGATCGAGTGCAGGTCGATCTGGTTCGCCTGCAGGGCCTGATCAAGTAACGCGCGCAGCGTGCTCGCTGGGCAGCCACGCTGGCAGCCCAGGCCGACCACCAGGGTCGGCGCTGCGCGGGTGTCACTCATGCAGGCAACTGGTCTGCGCTGTTGCGGCGGAACAACCAGGCGCTGAGCACGCCCAGGGCCAGCCAGAAAGCCACGTTGGTCAGTTGCGAAGCGATTTTGAACTGCGTTTCCAGTTCTTCCGGCGCCAGCATCGAATGCACGGTCGGTTGGGGCGCGCCGATCACATGGGGTACCGCCAGGATCGCAACGCCCAGCAGCTTGAGCAGCCAGTTGCGGCCGAACACGATCAGGGCAATGCCGGCGGCGGTCGAGGCCGCCGTTGCGATCCACCACATCTGCCGTTGGCCCAGGTCGGCCGCGGCGGTGCCCGGCAACTCGGGTGGCAGGCCGAGGGTCGGTGCCAGGACGAAGGTGGCATAACCGGCCAGGCCCCAGAGCAGGCCCTGGGAAGTGCGGGTCGGCGCGCGCAGGGTGTAGAGGCCGGCCAGCATCAGGGCAAAACCGACGGCCACCACCAGGTTGCCGCCCGTGGTCGATAGCACACGCTGCCAGCCGTCTTCCGGTTCCCAGGCTTCGCCGTCATGGCTGTGGGCCGCGGTGCCGGCGGCGTGTTCATGGACTTCTGCTGCCGCGGGTGCGGACTGTTCGTAAGTCTCGGCCTGCAGAATCAGCGGGGCGACCCAGAAACTCTGCAACAGCGTCAGCAGCAGGGCAGCCAGCAGCCCACTGAAACCTGCGGTTTGTGCAATACGCTTGATCATCTGGGCAGGTCTCAGTGGCACGGGAAGGCGGCGCTGTGGCGGGTATCGTGGGCGGCGTTATGCACGGCCTCGATATGGGAGAACCCGGCGAAGTACACCAGGCACACACCCAGGATCGATGCGCCGATGGCGGCAACGAGGCGTTGGCCCAGGGTGGTGGTGCTGGCGGTGGCGTGGCGGGTGCTGGTGATGGTCGACATGGCGCTTCCCTCTGGTCAGTCAGGGGTGAAACGTGCGCATGCAAACCTCCGCGAGCCGGGCACGCAGAGACTTGAACAGCGCCCGCCCACCGCGGGTTTGTTAGCTATGTGTTGCGGGCCGGTCTCCGGGCTCACGAGGGGCGGGCTGTGGCCACACCTGCAAGAATCGCCTTCCCATGCCGTACGACTGGCACAGTGGATCTGACTCTTCGCTCGCTTACCGTTGCGGGGGCAGCACCGGACTGACATGGCTTTGCAGTAAAGCACATGATTCACCGGTTTCCCGTTTCACCCTGTGAAGGGCACCCGTAACAAGGTGTGTAGGAGAGCATGGGCGGGGGATTGGCGTCAATTGGCATGGGTTCTCAATTGGGGGTCTGAGTCGCCGCCATCGCGGCATAGGTATCTACACAACTGTGGTGCGACGTTGCACCTGTGGAGAGAGAACCTGCTTGGGTCGTGACCTCTGGGCCGACCAGGATGTTGGATCAGGCCGAGTACATATCCATTTCTTCGGTAACGGCCTCCTATGGTTCCGCCTGACGGCGGCTCACTTTTGAACAGCCCAAAAGTAAGCAAAAGGCTCTTACCCCACCACTCGGTGCCTCGCTTAGGCTCGGCATGCCCGTACTCCGACATTGATTTGGGGGGCCGCCGCAATGGGCCCTCCCTGGCCCAGTG
>NZ_JBIUWJ010000001.1:327193-377767 GCF_044743405.1 Pseudomonas sp. NPDC087626 | reverse complement strand
GGTTTTTAAGAAACCCTAAACTTGGCTCAGCAATCGTTGGTTACATCTTTGATTTCTCGCGGAGTAACTTGTGATGCTGATAATCTTTTTGACTATCAGTCTGACAGCACAAGCACCCACACGAATTGCTTGATTCAGTTGTTAAAGAGCGGTTGGTTAAGATCTTTCGTCTCAACCGAGGCGCGCATTCTACAGCAGCCTCATTTGCTGTCAAGCGGTATTTTCAGAAGTTTTTGAAGATTTCCTCAACAACTTCAACCACTTGCGCTTCCGATCACTCGGTAGCGGGAGGCGAATTCTACAGCGTTACACGCTGCTGTCAACACCTCTTTTTCAACTCCTTTCGTGCCTCGATGAACTGAAGCAACCTGCTGCCGAAAACTGCGTAACTCATTGTTTACCAAGGAGTTTTCCGTTTCGACTGCGCCGGAAGTGGGCGAATTATAGACCGTTACAATTCGCCGTCAAGCCCTTATTTCAGCATTACTCGGATTTAAGCGTAATACGCGCAAATGCTTTCTTGCCGGCCTGGCAAACATGGGTCGCGCCCAGTACGTATATAAAGGTGCGATCAACCACTTCACCATCAATGCGCACACCGCCCGAACCGAGCAGGTCACGAGCAACTGCCGAGTTCTTTACCAGCCCTGCCTTATTAAGGACGGCTGCGATCGGCATATCCTCAGTGGCTGTCAGTTCGATTTCCGGCAAGTCGTCTGGCAGCTCGCCTTCTTTCATGCGATTACCCGCAGCACGGTGAGCATTGGCCGCAGCCTCTTCGCCGTGGAAACGCGCAACGATCTCTTCCGCCAGCTTGATCTTGATATCCCGCGGATTGGCACCTGCCTCGACATCAGCGCGCAATGCATCGATCTCTGCCATGGAGCGGAAACTGAGCAGCTCGAAGTAACGCCACATCAACGCATCCGGAATCGAGACCAGCTTGCCGTACATGACGCCCGGCGCTTCCTGGATCCCGACGTAGTTGCCCAGGGACTTGGACATCTTCTTCACGCCATCCAGCCCCTCAAGCAACGGCATGGTCAGAATGCACTGGGCTTCCTGACCATAGCCGCGCTGCAGCTCACGCCCCATCAACAGGTTGAACTTCTGGTCGGTACCGCCCAGCTCGACGTCGGCGCGCAAAGCCACCGAGTCGTAACCCTGGACCAACGGATAGAGGAACTCGTGAATCGCGATAGGCTGGTTGGTCGAGTAGCGCTTGTCGAAGTCATCGCGCTCGAGCATCCGCGCCACGGTGTACTGCGAAGTCAGGCGAATGAAGTCCGCCGGCCCCATCTGATCCATCCAGGTGGAGTTGAACGCCACTTCGGTCTTGGCTGGATCAAGGATCTTGAACACCTGAGTCTTGTAGGTCTCGGCATTCTCGAGGACCTGCTCGCGGGTCAGGGGCGGACGGGTTGCGCTCTTGCCGCTCGGATCACCGATCATCCCGGTGAAGTCACCAATCAGGAAGATCACCTGGTGACCCAGATCCTGGAACTGGCGCAGCTTATTAATAAGCACCGTGTGGCCCAGGTGCAAATCCGGCGCAGTCGGGTCGAAGCCAGCCTTAATACGCAGCGGCTGGCCACGCTTGAGCTTCTCGATCAGCTCGGACTCGACCAACAGTTCTTCCGCACCACGTTTGATCAGCGCTAGCTGCTCTTCAACCGACTTCATAACCAACCTGCAAGGCTCAGATTCAAAGGGACCCAACCATACAAGATCGCGCACCAAATACAAGTTTTGCCCGGCGCACGGCCAGCAATCCACGAACAGAGCACTCGCGACTTGCTTAAGAGATGATTTGGTTATATTTTATACAGTTATTTCATCTTCATCATGTCATTCATCTTTTCCAATTCATCTTTTCCAAAGTCAAATTACCTATGACCACAGAACCGTCTAAAGCGCCGCCGCTTTATCCGAAGACCCACCTGCTCGCTGCGAGCGGCATTGCCGCCTTGCTCAGCCTGGCGCTCCTGGTGTTTCCATCCAGTGACGTCGAAGCCAAAAAGACCACTCTGAGCCTTGAGCTGGAAAGCCCCCTAGAACAACTGACACAAGATCAAGACGCTGCCGACGCCGCTCAAGCCACAATTGAACCCGTAGAACCGCCCTTCGCCCAGATCGAAAACAGCACCGAAGACACCCCGCAAACCGCTGAAGCGGCCCCTGCACCGGTGGTCGAAGAGAAAAAGGCACCAAGCCACCGCGAAGTAATTGTCGCCAAGGGCGACACGCTGTCCACGCTGTTCGAGAAGGTTGGACTGCCCTCCACTTCCGTCAACGAGATCCTGGCCAGCGACAAGCAAGCCAAGCTCTTCACCCAGCTCAAGCGCGGCCAGAAACTCGAGTTCGAACTGGGTCCAGACGGCCAGTTGACGACGCTGCACAGCAAGATCAGCGACCTCGATAGCATCAGCCTGACCAAGAATGCCAAAGGCTATGCGTTCAATCGCACTACGGCCAAGCCGACCGTACGTACCGCTTATGTCCACGGCGTGATCAACAGCTCGCTGTCCCAGTCGGCAGCGCGTGCCGGCCTGTCCCACAGCCTGACCATGGACATGGCCAGCGTGTTTGGCTACGACGTCGACTTTGCCCAGGACATTCGCCAGGGTGACGAGTTCGACGTGATCTACGAACAGAAAGTGGTCAACGGCAAGGCTGTCGGCAATGGCCCGATCTTGTCCGCCCGCTTCACCAACCGCGGCAAGACCTACACCGCCGTGCGCTACACCAACAAACAAGGCAACAGCAGCTACTACACCGCCGATGGCAACAGCATGCGCAAGGCGTTCATCCGTACACCGGTGGACTTCGCCCGTATTAGCTCGCGTTTCTCCATGGGCCGCAAGCATCCAATTCTGAACAAAATTCGCGCCCACAAAGGCGTCGACTACGCCGCACCGCGCGGTACGCCGATCAAGGCTGCCGGCGACGGCAAGGTCCTGCTGGCGGGCCGCCGCGGTGGCTACGGCAACACCGTGATCATTCAGCATGGCAATTCCTACCGCACCCTGTACGGCCACATGCAAGGCTTTGCCAAAGGCGTGAAGACCGGCGGCAGCGTCAAGCAGGGCCAGGTGATCGGCTACATCGGCACCACCGGCCTGTCGACCGGGCCGCACCTGCACTATGAGTTCCAGGTCAACGGCGTTCACGTCGACCCTCTGGGCCAGAAGCTGCCGATGGCCGACCCGATCGCCAAGGCCGAACGTGCGCGCTTCCTGCAGCAGAGCCAGCCACTGATGGCGCGCATGGAGCAAGAAAAATCCACCCTGCTCGCTTCGAGCAAACGCTAAGCCATGGCGCTCTATATCGGCCTGATGTCCGGGACCAGCCTGGATGGCCTGGACATTGCGCTGATCGAGTACGAGGGGGCGATCAAGCTGATCGCCACCCACTACATCCCCATGCCTGACTCCCTGCGCACCGAGCTGCTTGGCTTGTGCGCCAGCGGGCCGGACGAGATCGCCCGATCAGCGCTTGCCCAGCACAACTGGGTCACCCTGGCGGCCGAAGGCATCAACGCCCTGCTAGCCACGCAACAGCTCCAAGCCGCCGACATCCGTGCGATCGGCAGCCACGGCCAGACCATTCGCCACGAACCCGCACGCGGGTTCACCGTGCAAATCGGCAACCCGGCCCTGCTAACCGAGCTGACTGGAATCAGCGTCGTCAGCGATTTCCGCAGCCGTGATGTCGCAGCCGGCGGCCAAGGTGCACCGTTGGTACCGGCCTTCCATGAAGCCCTGTTCGGCCAGCATCACGGTAATCGTGCCGTGTTGAACGTGGGCGGCTTCAGCAATCTGAGCCTGATTGAGACAGGCAAGCCGGTCTCGGGATTCGACTGTGGCCCCGGCAACGTCCTGCTGGATGCCTGGATTCATCAGCAACGCGGGGAAACCTTTGACCGCGACGGCGCTTGGGCGGCCAGTGGCCGTGTCGAGCCGGCCTTGCTGAACGCCTTGCTCAGCGACCCCTTCTTCCTGACCAAGGGTCCGAAAAGCACCGGCCGGGAAGTGTTCAACCTGCCCTGGCTGACCCAGCACCTGGCCCGCCTGCCGGGATTCGCCGCCCAAGACGTACAGGCCACGCTGCTTGAGCTGACTGCCCTGACCATTGTTGAATCACTGCAAGCCGCGCAACTCGACACCCAGACCCTGCTGGTGTGCGGTGGCGGTGCCCACAACGCAACACTGATGGCCCGCCTTGCCAGCCTGCTACCCAACGCAGGTGTCGACAGCACCGCAGCGTACGGCGTCGATCCGGACTGGGTCGAAGCCATGGCTTTTGCCTGGCTGGCCCATTGCTGCCTCGAAGGCATCCCGGCCAATCGCCCGAGCGTCACTGGCGCCCGCGGCCTGCGAGTCCTTGGCGCCATCTACCCCGCCTGAACCCCAGACAGCAAAACGCCGCAAAAGCCTTGGGCCCTGCGGCGTTGAGTACAGCGGATACTACGTATAGCGATCAGATCGAGAACGAGGAGCCACAACCGCAGGTGGTTGTCGCATTCGGGTTCTTGATCACAAACCGTGAACCTTCCAGACCTTCCTGATAATCCACCTCGGCACCGGCCAGGTACTGGTAGCTCATCGGGTCGACCACCAGGCTGACGCCTTCGCGCTCGACGATGGTGTCGTCATCGGCCACTTCTTCATCGAAGGTAAAGCCGTATTGAAACCCCGAACAACCGCCGCCCGTAACAAATACGCGCAGCTTCAAGCGATCATTACCCTCTTCATCGACCAGGCTCTTCACCTTGTGCGCGGCACCGTGGGTGAATTGCAAAGCCGTGGGGGTGAAGGATTCGACGCTCATGCTGACTATCTCCCGGCGTTACGCCGCCATAATGCGTGATGACGGGCATTATCCGCTTCTCCCAGAAAATCGGTCAACTATTGTTATGGTATAGCAATCAACCTAGCCGTTTCCCAGACAGCAAAAAGGCCCGTTTGACGGGCCTTTTTGTTCGACGCTGCGACGCTTAAGGCAGCATGCCCGCGTGGGACAGCCCCAGGCGTTCGTCCAGGCCAAACAGGATGTTGAGGTTCTGTACCGCCTGGCCCGAGGCGCCTTTGACCAAGTTGTCGATCACCGACAACACCACCACCAGGTCGCCATCCTGCGGGCGGTGCACCGCGATCCGGCAAACATTGGCACCGCGTACGCTGCGAGTTTCCGGGTGGCTGCCAGCCGGCATGACATCGACGAACGGTTCGTTGGCATAGCGCTTCTCGAACAATGCCTGCAGGTCCACGGAGCGATCGACCACTGTAGCGTACAGCGTGGAGTGAATGCCGCGAATCATCGGGGTCAGGTGCGGCACGAAAGTCAGGCCAACGTCCTGGCCAGCGGCGCGGCGCAGGCCCTGGCGAATTTCTGGCAGGTGCCGGTGGCCTTTGACTGCGTAGGCCTTCATGCTTTCCGACGTTTCCGAGTACAGCGAACCAACAGCGGCGCCGCGACCCGCACCACTGACCCCGGACTTGCAGTCGGCGATCAGGCGCGAAGTGTCGGCCAGACCCGCTTCCAGCAATGGCAGGAAGCCCAGTTGAGTGGCCGTTGGGTAGCAACCCGGCACAGCGATCAGGCGAGCCTGCTTGATCTGCTCGCGATTAACTTCCGGCAGGCCATAAACCGCCTCCTCCAGCAGTTCCGGTGCACCGTGCGGCTGGTTGTACCACTTGGCCCACTCATCCGCGTCCTGCAGACGGAAGTCGGCAGACAGGTCAATGACCTTGGTCCCGGCCGCGAGCAGCTCGCCAGCCAAGGCGTGGGCTACGCCATGAGGGGTGGCGAAGAACACTACATCGCAGGCACCCAGGGTCTTGATGTCCGGAACGCTGAACGCCAGGCCATCGTAGTGGCCACGCAGGTTCGGGTACATGTCTGCCACGGCCAGACCGGCCTCGGATCGGGAAGTGATTACCACCACTTCTGCTTGCGGATGCTGCGCCAACAGACGCAGCAATTCGACACCGGTGTAACCCGTGCCGCCGACGATACCGACCTTGACCATAAACCTGCCCTCAACGAACCCACTGGAAAGCCGTCGATAATAGGGGCCGCGCGCCCCTGCGACAACCGTCAAGGTGACGTGCGGGCGCTCAAGCCTCTACTATTCGGGCTACCGTGAACCTGGGAATAACTAAAAATGCTTTATCTGTGGCTAAAAGCTTTTCATATCATCAGCGTCGTGTGCTGGTTTGCCGGCCTGTTTTACCTGCCGCGCCTGTTCGTCTACCACGCTCAAAGCGAAGACAGCATCAGCAAGGAGCGCTTCAGTCTCATGGAGCGCAAGCTGTACCGGGGCATCATGGGCCCGGCAATGATCGCCACGTTGATCTTTGGCGGCTGGCTGATCAGCCTCAACCCCAGCGCCTACTTCACCCAGGGCGGCTGGATGCACGCGAAGCTGACCCTGGTGGTGCTGCTGATTGGCTACCACCACATGTGCGGCGCCCAGGTGAAGCGTTTTGCCCGTGGCGAAAACACCCGCAGCCATGTCTTTTATCGCTGGTTCAACGAAGTGCCGGTTCTGATATTGCTGGCTATTGTAATTTTGGTCGTCGTACGGCCGTTCTAATCCTACTGAACGCTTTCCATCGGGGTACTTCCAATGTCGCTGCCCGCTTTGCTTGAACAACACCTGCGCCTGCCCGTAGTGGCGGCGCCGATGTTCCTGATCTCCAATCCACAGCTGGTGCTGGCGTGCTGCCGCAATGGCGTGGTCGGCAGCTTTCCGGCCCTGAACCAGCGCGAAAGCAGCGGCTTCAAGGCCTGGCTGGAGGAAATCGAAGCGGGTCTGGCGCTGCTGCAGAACCCCGCGCCCTATGCCGTGAACCTGATTGTGCACAACAGCAATCCACGGCTGCAGGCCGACCTCGCGATCTGCATCGAGCATAAAGTGCCGATCGTGATCACCAGCCTGGGTGCAGTGAAAGAAGTGGTGGATGCGGTGCACAGCTACGGCGGCCTGGTGTTCCACGACGTGACAACCCGTCGGCACGCCGAGAAAGCCGCCGAAGCCGGGGTCGATGGTTTGATCGCGGTTGCCGCCGGTGCCGGTGGTCACGCCGGCACGTGGAGCCCCTTCTCGCTGATTGCCGAGATCCGGCAGTTCTTCGACAAGACCCTGTTACTGGCCGGCTGCCTGAACCACGGCCATGAAATTCTCGCCGCGCAACTGCTCGGCGCGGACCTGGCCTACTTCGGCACACGGTTTATCGGTACCACTGAAAGCCATGCACCTGAGGCTTACAAAGAGATGCTGCTGACTTCCAGAGCAGCCGACATCGTTCATACGCCAGCGGTCTCGGGCGTACCGGCAAGTTTCATGCGCCAAAGCCTGCTCAACGCCGGTTTTGATCTCGACGCGCTGCAAGGCAAAGGCGAAATCAACTTCGGCGCCAAGCTCAAGCCCATCAGCGATGAAGCCAAAGCGTGGAAAACCGTGTGGTCAGCCGGTCAGGGCGTCGGTGAAATCGACGACCTGCCCAGCGTTGACGAACTGGTCGCGCGGCTGGATACCGAGTACCGCAAAGCGCAGGAACTGGCAGCTCAACTGCCCAAACGCTGGCCACGTTAAGCCACCTACCTTGGGTCAGCCGGGTACGGCTGGCCCCGGTAACGCGCACACCCCGATCAATCGCGACAAGGAAGTACTGGCATGAGCGAAAACCGTTTCAAGATTGTCTTCGACGGCGCCCTGCTGCCAGGGGTCGAGATCACCACGGCGAAACTCAATCTCGCCGAACTGTTCAAATGTGACGTCAGCGCCATCGAGCGGCTATTTCGTGGCGAACCCGTCGCCCTCAAGCACAACCTTTCCCAGGCCGATGCGCAGACCTATCTCACAGCCCTGGCAAAGACCGGCGTTGATGCGCGGATCGAGGCCGAGCCTTCGATCGAGCTCAACCTGAGCGAAGTCAAACCCATCACGGCCCCACTGCCGGAGGCCAACACCTCTCCCTACGCTCCGCCCCACGCGCCAGTGGGTGAGGTCAACACCACGTTTTCCGAACTCAAGGTCTTCAGTGTCCAGGGCCGTATCGGTCGCTTGCGGTATCTGGCCTGGTCGCTGGCTGCGCTGCTGATCATGGGCGGGGCCGCCGGCACATTGGGATTGGGCCTGTTGGCGGGCGATAACATGGTATTGGCGGCAATTGTTTGTGTCGTCGGCCTGCTTGCCTACTTCTATGTGAATATCACCATCAGCGTGCAGCGCCTGCATGACCTGGGATGGTCTGGCTGGCTGTGGTTCCTGAACCTGGTGCCCATTGTCGGCGGCCTCTTCCCCATCGCACTGGCGGTCATCCCGGGCAACCCCGGCGCCAACCGCTACGGCGCACCGCAACCGCCCAACAGCACGGCGGTGAAAGTATTGGCCGGGCTTTGGCTGGTGGTGATTGCCGTGGTGTTTGTCGGCGCATTGGCGGGTGGCCTCAGCGCCGTCACTGAAGAATACGAAAGCACCATGAGCAGCAGCTATGAGATCGACGAGTCGGCTGAAAACGTTGAGGCAGACGATGCGGCGCAACCTGCCCAGCCCCCTGTAGACTATGGACAAGAATAAACGCGCTGGCGACCTGTGAGCTCTCTGTCCACAGGCCTCGAGCCGTTGCGATGGAGAACTGCATGACCCGTTACGCTCTGATCACTGGTGCTTCCAGCGGCATCGGCCTGGCTATGGCCGAAGCCCTGGCGCGCCGCGGCCGCAGCCTGATTCTGGTGGCTCGCCAACGTGATCAGCTGGAAAGCATCGCCATCGAATTGACCCAGCGCTTTGGCGTCGAGGTGCTGTTTCGCGCCTGCGACCTGGGTGAACCACTGCGCTTGTCCGGCTTTCTGCTGGAGCTCGAAGAAGGCGAACGGCAGATCGACCTGCTGGTCAATTGCGCCGGCATCGGCACCTGCGGGCCATTCCTGGCCCAGGACTGGATGACTGAGCAAGACCTGATTGAAGTCAACATCCTCGCCCTCACACGCCTGTGCCATGCCATTGGCAACAGCATGGCCCTGCAGGGTGGCGGACAGATTCTCAACGTGGCGTCCGTGGCGGCCTTCAATCCAGGCCCGTGGATGAGCACCTACTACGCCAGCAAGGCCTACGTGCTGCACTTTTCCGAAGGCCTGCGGGTGGAGCTGAAAAAATGTGCGGTCAAGGTTTCGGTGCTGTGCCCCGGCCCAACCCGGACCGCCTTCTTTCGCACCGCACAGCTGGACGACAGCAAACTGAACGCCAGCAAGCTGCTGATGAGCCCCGAGGAAGTGGCGTTGTACACCGTGCGGGCACTGGATAAGAACCGTGCAATCATCATCCCTGGACGGCGCAATCGCTGGTTCGCCTTCCTGCCGCGCCTGGGCTCGCGCTGGTTGACCCGGACCATCGTCGGCATGGTCAACAAGGCCTATTGCCCGCGCTGAGCACCCACGCAATAAAAGGTCGGGCGCCGGAGTGGCCCCTTCAGTACACTCAGTGCGGCCCATCAACATGGAGAAACAGCTGTGGATACTCTGTTCACCAAGATCATCAACAGAGAAATACCTGCCAAGATTATTTACGAGGATGACCAGGTCCTGGCCTTCCACGACATCGCCCCGCAGGCCCCCGTGCACTTCCTGGTCATCCCGAAGAAGCCGGTGCGCACCCTCAACGACCTCACCGAGGACGACAAGGCGCTGGCCGGGCATATTCTGTTCACCGCCCAACGCCTGGCGCTGGAACTGGGATGCGAAGAAGGCTTTCGCGTGGTGATGAACTGCAATGAACTGGGTGGACAGACCGTCTACCACATTCATATGCACGTCCTGGGTCAACGCCAGATGCACTGGCCACCGGGCTGATCCCAGCCTGTTGCTCCGGGTTGTGTCGCCGATCGTCATGACCCAGGGCAAACCTTCCCCCGCCGATTGCGGTAAACTGGCCGCCGAGATTCTTCCCGGAGGTCAGCATGACTACCCAACGTCACTACTCGCCCATTGACCGTCTTCTGTTGCAAGCCGATACCGCGATGCGCACCTTGCTGCCCTTCAGTGGCCAGCCTTATCGCCCGTCGCCAGCCATCCTGCAGCCAGAGAGCAAAATGAGCGACGAGGACACCCGGCACGTCGCCGGCCTGATGCGCATCAACCATACCGGTGAAGTCTGTGCCCAGGCGCTGTATCAAGGCCAGGCCCTGACCGCCAAGCTGCCGCAGGTGCGGGCGGCGATGGAGCATGCGGCCGAGGAAGAGATCGATCACCTGGTCTGGTGCGAGCAACGCATCCGCCAACTGGGCAGCCATACCAGCATCCTCAACCCATTGTTCTACGGCATGTCGTTCGGCATCGGTGCAGTGGCCGGGCTGATCAGCGACAAAGTCAGCCTGGGCTTCGTGGCAGCGACCGAAGATCAGGTCTGCAAGCACCTGAACGAACACCTGGAGCAACTGCCGGCCGAGGACGAAAAGTCGCGAGCCATTCTTGAGCAGATGCGCATCGACGAAGAACAGCACGCCGAAAGTGCGCTGGATGCCGGTGGTTTTCGCTTCCCGGCGCCGGTGAAGTTCGGCATGAGCCTGTTGGCCAAGGTGATGACCAAAAGCACCTACCGCATTTGACGCACCTCGACACCGAGACGAAAAAAGGGCGCTGATATCAGCGCCCTTTTTTGTGCTCGCAGCCACCGCATCAAAAAGGACTGGCCCTCTTCGCGATAACGAACCCGACTCAACCCAGCTCGATGATTTCGTAGTCGTGGGTAATGGCCACGCCTGCGGCCCCCAGCATGATCGATGCCGAGCAGTACTTCTCTGCCGACAACTCGATGGCGCGCTTGACCTGGGCTTCCTTGAGCGCTCGGCCCTTGACTACAAAATGCATGTGAATCTTGGTGAACACCTTGGGATCTTCAGTCGCACGCTCGGCTTCAAGGAAGGCTTCGCAGCTTTCCACCGCCTGGCGCGACTTCTTGAGGATGCTAACTACGTCGAAATTGCTGCAACCGCCCACACCGAGCAGGAGCATTTCCATCGGCCGAACCCCCAGGTTGCGACCACCGGCCTCGGGCGGACCGTCCATGACCACGACGTGACCACTGCCGGATTCACCGAGGAACATGGCTTCGCCAGCCCATTGGATGCGTGCCTTCATCGCCAAGTCTCCACTGTAAAAAAAGGGTCGCCAGCTTAGCACAGGGCTTGGGATAGACAGCGTGCCACTGCAGTGCAAGCCGGCGGCCGCGCGCATTGATAATTTCTCTAATGACACCAGAATGTGTCTGTTAAGCTGGCGCCAATTCACTGGCGCAACACCCGTCCTAGAGCACACGCTCTGCAGCGCCTCATAAAAACAACCACGTCACACCGTGCAGTCTTTTCGGGATTCAACCATGGTTGCTATTGCCCCAACCCCCAAGATCAAGAACCTCGACAAGCTACTGATGCATTGCCAGCGCCGTCGCTACCAGGCCAAGAGCAATATCATTTGTGCAGGTGACCGTTCCGACACACTGTTTTTCATTATCAAGGGTTCAGTCACCATCCTGATCGAGGATGACGACGGCCGGGAAATGATCATCGCCTACCTCAACAACGGGGACTTTTTTGGCGAGCTGGGTTTGTTTGAACAAGCAGGCCAGGAGCAGGAACGCAGTGCCTGGGTACGCGCCAAGGTCGAGTGCGAAGTGGCCGAGATCAGCTACAGCAAATTCCGCGAACTGTCCCAGCACGACCCGGACATCCTCTACGTGCTCAGCGGGCAGATTGCCCAGCGCCTGCGTAACACCACACGCAAGGTCGGCGACCTGGCGTTCTTCGACGTCACCGGTCGGGTTGCGCGCTGCTTACTGGAGCTGTGCAAACAACCCGACGCCATGACCCACCCCGACGGCATGCAGATCAAAGTCACCCGTCAGGAAATCGGCCGGATCGTCGGCTGCTCGCGGGAAATGGTCGGGCGCGTGCTCAAGGACCTGGAAGAGCGCAACCTGGTGAACGTCAAGGGCAAGACTATGGTGGTGTTCGGCACCCGCTAAGGCGCCAGCACCTGGGCCAGCATCTGCCGATACAGCGTGTCCAGGCGCTCAATCGCCTGGGGCGCGGCGAATCGTTCGTGCAGGGCGATATGGCTTGCCGCACGCACCCGCTGCTCAAGGCCGCACACCTGGTTAAAACGGTTGACCGCCTGCACCATCGATTCGCGTTCATCGTCCAGCAACAATGCGCCATGCACCAGCCCTACCGGCCGCTGCCCACCTTTGCTCTGGCGCCAGCGTTGCGCGGTGCCAACCATCTTGCGACCGTCGAGATTGACGTTGAAGCGTCCATCACAGAACGCGCCCTCCACTTCCCCCAAAGACGCCTCGCCCCCCAGCTCTGTCAGCAACATGCAAATCGGATCGCACAGGCGCCGATAGGCGGTTTCGATACGTCCGTGATCACCTTCGCTGCGTGGCGGCGCGTAGACCAGCGCAATGTTGATGGTGGCCGCCGACTGCGGCACCGGCTCGCCCCCGGTTTCGCGCAGTAACACCGGCCAGCCATTCTCCGCCGACGCTACACAGGCAGCGTCGAACCCCGGCAAACGACTCAAGCGCCGGGGCATGACCAGCGCACGATCGCTCGGTTGCCAGAACAACAGAGCGAAATCCTGGTCACCAGCACACACCGTCGCCAGCAAATCCTGCTCAGCTTGCAGGCCCGCTTCGACGGTCAAGGCAATGGGTTGGGTCATGGCAGGCAAATCCTTGGCTGTGGATACAAAAAAGCCGGCATCGCCGGCTTCTTGATTAAATCAGGTTCAGTCGAGTGTAGAACCGCTGACCGGTACACCGCGCTCCGGGAAGAACAGGCGTTGCAGCTCCGCCCCCGGGCTCTCGGCGCGCATGAAGGCTTCGCCCACCAGGAACGAATAGACCTCACTGATTTCCATCAGCTCGACATCCGCACGGTTGAGAATGCCACTTTCAGTGATCACTAGGCGATCGCGAGGGATGCGCGGCAATAGATCGAGGGTGGTTTCCAGATTCACTTCAAACGTATGCAGGTTGCGGTTGTTAACCCCGACCAGCGGTGTGTCGAGGGTTTTTAATGCCCGCTCCAACTCGTCACCGTCGTGAACTTCCACCAGTACGTCGAGGCCAACGCCTTTGGCAACGGCAGCCAGCTCAGCCATCTTGACGTCGTCCAGCGCGGAGACGATCAGCAACACACAATCGGCGCCCAGTGCACGGGCCTCAACGATCTGGTACGGATCGATCATGAAGTCCTTGCGAATCACCGGCAGGTTGCAGGCCGCACGAGCCTGCTGCAGATAGCTGTCCGCACCCTGGAAGAAGTCGACATCGGTCAGCACCGAAAGACAGGTTGCCCCGCCCTTCTCGTAGCTGACTGCGATTTCGGCGGGGACGAAGTGCTCGCGGATTACCCCTTTGCTTGGCGACGCTTTCTTGATTTCGGCGATGACCGCCGGTTGCTTGAGCTTGGCCTGGGTGATCAACGCCTGGGCGAAGCCACGAGGGGCGTTCGCCACTTTTGCCATGGCTTCCAGTTCGGCCAGTGTCACGCGAGCGCTACGCTCGGCCACCTCCTCAACTTTGCGGGCGAGAATCTTCTCGAGCACCGTCGGTACACTCATGCCTCATTCTCCACTTTGAATACTGCAGTAAATGCACCCAACTCTTCGAGCTTTTCTCGCGCAAGGCCGGTGTGCAGCGCGTCATGAGCCAGGGCAACCCCCTCTTTCAGACTGCTCGCATGATCAGCGGCGTACAGCGCAGCACCAGCGTTGAGCACAATCATTTCGGCCGCTTTCTGGCCGTTCTCGGTTTTACGGCGACCCAGTGCATCGCGAATCAGTTCCAGCGAAGCGGCCGGGCTGTCCACAGCCAGACCGTGCAAGCTCTGGCTCTTCATGCCCAGGTCTTCAGGTTCGACCCAATACTCAGTGACCTGGTCATTCTTCAATTCGGCGACAAACGTCGGCGCCGCCAGACTGAACTCATCCAGGCCATCCTTGGAATGCACCACCAGCACGTGTTTGCTGCCCAGACGTTGCAATACTTCGGCCAAAGGCCGGCACAAAGCCTGACTGAACACCCCCACCACCTGATGCTTCACACCGGCCGGATTCGTAAGCGGGCCAAGCATGTTGAACAGTGTGCGCAAGCCCAGGTCACGCCGTGGACCTGCCGCGTATTTCATCGCACGATGGTGGGATTGGGCAAACATAAAACCAATACCAACGTTGTCGATGCAGCGCGCCACCTGCACCGGTGTCAGGTTCAGGTAGATCCCGGCCGCTTCCAGCAAGTCGGCACTGCCGCTCTTGCCCGAGACGGCGCGGTTACCGTGCTTGGCCACGGTGCAGCCGGCAGCCGCCACCACAAAAGAAGAGGCGGTCGAGACGTTGAAGATATTCGCACCGTCGCCGCCAGTGCCCACCACATCCACCACGCCATCGAGGGTTTTCAGCTCGACCCGGTCAGCCAGCTCGCGCATCACCGAGACGGCGCCGACGATTTCGTCGATGCTCTCGCTCTTCATGCGCATGGCCATCATGAACGCACCAATCTGCGAATCCGTGCATTGCCCGGTCATGATTTCGCGCATCACATCGCTCATTTCCTCAGTGCTCAGGTCGAGGTGGCCGACGATACGGCTCAGGGCAGTCTTGATATCCATGGAAAGTCCTTAGCGCGTGCCGCCGGTTTGTTTGAGGAAGTTGGCGAACAGTTCGTGGCCCTGCTCGGTGAGGATCGACTCAGGGTGAAATTGCACACCCTCGATGTTCAGCGTCTTGTGGCGCAGGCCCATGATCTCATCGACCGAACCGTCTTCGAGCTGGGTCCAGGCGGTCAGTTCCAGGCAATCGGGCAGGGTTTCGCGCTGCACAATCAGGGAATGATAACGAGTGACGGTCAGCGGGTGGTTCAGACCTGCAAACACGCCCTTGTCCTCGTGGAATACCGGACTAGTCTTACCGTGCATGACTTGACGGGCACGTACCACATCGCCACCAAACGCCTGGCCGATCGACTGGTGCCCCAGGCAGACGCCGAGGATCGGCAGCTTGCCGGCGAAATACTTGATGGCTTCGATCGACACACCGGCTTCGGTCGGCGTGCATGGGCCGGGGGACACGACAATGCGCTCGGGGTTGAGTGCTTCGATCTGGGCGATGGTCAGCTCATCGTTGCGCACTACCTTGACCTCTGAGCCCAGCTCGCCGAGGTACTGCACAACGTTGTAGGTAAAGGAGTCGTAGTTATCAATCATCAGCAACATGGGTTCAAACCTCTTGAATTCACTGACTTTTAAAACAGCCTTCGAATGATTGACCCGCACAGTGGCGTCGCTCGGTCAGATGCTGGAAGTGGAGCCAGCAAAAGCGGCAGTTCATACGGGTATAGAAGGCAAACGGGTACAGGTCCGGCCGAGCCGGCAGAGAAAGTTCAGGCGCGCCAACGCCAACGGGCGTGTGCCTTGACGACTTGATCCAAGAGTTTGCTGACGATCAACACGGGGAAGGTCTCATTCATACATTCCAGCACAGTAACTTAGCTGGGCAGAGGGTGCAATATGGCGTAACGCTAGCGGGGGGATCCGGCCTTTAGCCATAGCTAAAGCGCAAAAGTTTTTGGTACTGTCGTTTTGTTCAACACAACAATAAATAAACGGACTTGATCATGATCAGACAGACGCTGTTTGTACCGCTGGCAGGAGGCCTTCTCGCGATGGCTTGCGCCCAAGCGATCGCTGCACCGACGCCCTACTCGAACTTCGTGGTCTTTGGCGACAGCCTCAACGATGCCGGCCAGTTCGCTGACCCGGACGGCCCGGCAGGCGCCACGCAGCGCTACACCAACCGGGTGGGGCCAACCTACCGGGACGGCAGCGGGGAAGTCCGTTCTGCCAACTCGACACAATTGCTGGGGGGCAAACTGGGGTTCTCGGATGATCAGACCGCCGCCTCGACCTCGGCGGTCCGCGCCGAGCAGGGCCTGGTCGATGGCAGCAACTGGGCGGTTGGCGGTTATCGCACCGACCAGATTCTCGACTCCATCACCACCACCTCAGCCACCGGCGAGCGCTCACGCCCAGGCTATCTGCCGAGTAATGGCTTGCGCGCCGATCCCAACGCCCTCTATTACCTCTCCGGGGGCGGCAACGATTTTCTCCAGGGCCGGATTCTCAACCCTGCCCAGGCCGACGCGGCAGCCGGCCGGTTGGTCGATAGCGTGCAAACCCTGCAGCAGGCAGGTGCCAAATACATCATGGTCTGGCTGCTCCCGGATATCGGCCTGACGCCGGCAATCAACGGCAGCCCACTACAAGGTTTCGTTTCCCAACTCAGCACACAGTTCAACACCGAGTTGGTGCGACAACTACAGACCGTTGACGCCGAAATCATCCCGCTGAACATTCCAGTATTGCTCAACGAAGCCTTCGCCAACCCGGCGCAATTCGGCCTGGCCACCGACCAGAACCTCACCGCCACCTGCTTCAGCGGCAATGGCTGCACGGAAAACGCCCGGTACGGCATCAACAGTGCGACCCCCGACCCAAGCAAGCTGATCTACAACGACTCGGTCCACCCCACCGAAGCCGGCCAGCGCCTGATCGCCGACTACGCCTACTCCTTGCTGGCCGCGCCCTGGGAAGCCTCACTGTTGCCAGAAATGGCCCACGGCACCCTGCGTGCGCACCAGGATGAACTGCGCAACCAATGGCAAGCCGACTGGGAAAATTGGCAGGGCGTCGGCCAATGGCGAGCCATTGTCGCTGGCGGTGGCCAGCACCTGGACTTCGACGGCCAGAACAGTGCCGCCAGCGCAGATGGCACTGGCTACAACTTGAACATCGGTGGCAGCTACCGCCTCAACGATGCCTGGCGTGTCGGCGTCGCAGCCGGGTTCTATCGTCAAAGCCTGGAAGCCGGGCACAACGACTCGGACTACAAACTCAATACCTACATGGGCACCGCCTTTGCGCAGTACCAGGAAAATCGTTGGTGGGCGGACGGTGCGCTGACAGCCGGGCACCTGGACTACGACAGCCTCAAGCGCAAGTTCGACCTGGGCGTCAACGAACGCGGCGAAAAAGGCGATACCAGCGGCACCGTGCTGGCAGCCAGCGGCCGGATCGGCTACGACATCGCGCAACAGGCGAGCAGCCCGTGGCACCTGTCACCGTTCCTCAGCGCGGACTTCGCCAAGGTCAAAGTCGACGGTTACTCCGAGGACGACAACACCGCCACTGCGCTGACCTACGACGACCAGACCCGCAACTCGCGCCGCTTGGGTATCGGTTTGCAGGGCAAGTACCTGTTCACCCCGCAGACCCAGGTGTATGGCGAATACGCCCACGAGCGCGAGTATGAAGACGATACCCAAGACGTGACCATGAACCTCAACACCCTGCCCGGCAACCAGTACACCCTGGCCGGCTACACCCCGCAATCCCACACCAACCGCCTGAACCTGGGCGTCAGCCACAAGCTGACGGCCGACCTGGCGTTGCGGGCCGGCTACAACATCCGCAAGGACGATGACTTCACCCAGCAAGGGTTGAATGTCGGCGTGGTACTGGACTTCTAAAACCCGCAGCCAAAAAAAAGCTGCCTCCTCACGGGGGCAGCGTTTTTTTGTGCCGCGCTACACCCTCAATCCCGGGGTGTCTGCTCGGCCAGTGCCACGGCACGGAACATCGCGCGGCGCTTGTTCAGGGTTTCTTCCCATTCCAGCGCCGGCACCGAGTCGGCAACGATGCCGCCGCCGGCCTGTACGTGCAATTCGCCGTTCTTGATCACTGCCGTGCGGATCGCAATCGCCGTGTCCATATTGCCATTCCAGGCGAAGTAACCCACCGCCCCACCGTACACACCGCGCTTGACCGGCTCCAGTTCGTCGATGATTTCCATCGCGCGAATCTTCGGCGCGCCCGACAAGGTGCCCGCTGGCAGAATCGCCCGCAGCGCATCCATTGCAGTCAGGCCGGCTTTCAACTGGCCCGTGACGTTGGAAACGATGTGCATCACGTTGGAATAACGCTCGATGACCATTTTCTCGGTCAGCTTCACCGAACCGATCTCCGAAACCCGTCCGGTGTCGTTGCGGCCCAGGTCAATCAGCATCAGGTGCTCGGCGATTTCCTTGTCATCCGACAGCAGGTCCTCTTCCAGCGCCAGGTCGGCTTCTTCGTTCGCGCCACGAGGACGCGTACCGGCAATCGGGCGTACGGTGATCAGGTTGTCTTCAACCCGCACCAGGACTTCTGGCGAACTGCCAACCACATGGAAGTCGCCGAAGTTGAAGAAGTACATGTACGGCGTCGGGTTGAAGCAACGCAGGGCGCGGTACAAATCAATGGGCGCCGCCTTGAAGTCGATGGACATCCGTTGCGACGGCACCACCTGCATGCAGTCACCGGCCAGGATGTACTCCTTGATGGTGTCGACGGCGCGCTCGTAATCGGCTTGGGTGAAACTGGAACGGAATACCGGGTCCGCCGCCTGCTGCTGGCTGAAATCCAGGCCACGGCGCGGGGTAATCGGCTGGCGCAGTTGCTCCAGCAATTGCTCGAGGCGCGCCTGCCCTTGTTCAAAGGCGTTTTCCTGCGCCGGATCGGCCAGCACGATGGCGTGCATCTTGCCTGCCAGGTTGTCGAACACCACCACCGCATCGGAGACCATCAGCAGAATGTCCGGCACGCCCAGCGGATCAGGGTTCGGGCACTTGCCCAGACGCTTTTCCACGTAACGCACGCAGTCATAGCCGAAGTACCCCACCAGGCCGCCGTTGAAGCGCGGCAGGCCAGCAATGGTCGGTACGTTGTAGCGCGCCTTGAAGGTCTCGACGAAGGCCAGCGGGTCTTCGACATCGTGGCTTTCGACCTCGACCCCGTCGACGGTCACACTTACATGCAGGTCATGCACCCGCAGTACCGTGCGGCACGGTAGGCCAATGATCGAATAGCGCCCCCACTTCTCCCCGCCCTGCACCGACTCCAACAGGTAGGAGTTGGGTTGATCGGCCAGTTTCAGGTAGATCGACAGCGGCGTGTCGAAGTCGGCAAGGGTTTCGCAGGCAAGCGGAATGCGGTTGTAGCCGGCAGCGGCCAAACGCAGGAATTCTTCGCGGATCATGAGGTGCCTCGTGGCATGAGGGTCTAACGGTCAGGTGTGCAAACGCGCCGGCTAGCCGGCCAGGATCACGTCAGGCGCGCCAACGCCAGCGGGCCAGGGCCTTGATGACTTTCATCCAGAGTTTGCGGGTAACCACCACGATGGCATTTCCAGGAGGGGATTGGACAGCGTCGGGCAACGTTATCCCAGCGGCAGAATCCAGGCAACCGGGAATTAGCTTGCGCAGATCGTCGATCACCAGCGCCGGCGACTCTTCGGCAATCGGCCGGCCATGGTTATAGCCGTAGCTCAGGGCCACACACTTGACGCCCGCCGCCTTGGCCGCCAGGACGTCACTGCGCGAGTCGCCAACGAACAACGACTGCGACGCCGGTACGTTGGCCATTTTCATCACGAAAAACAGCGCCGCCGGGTCAGGTTTTTTCTGCGGCAGGGTATCGCCGCCGATGATCCACTTGAAGTAGCGGCCGATTTTCATCTGATCCAGCAAGGGCGCGACGAAGCGCTCCGGCTTGTTGGTGATCAGCGCCATCTCGACACCCTGCTTGTGCAACCACTTGAGGGTGTCGCGCACGCCAGGGTAAACCACCGTCAATTCATGGCCGTCTGCATAGGCGTCCATGAAAATCTCCAGCGCATGTTCGGCCTCGACGTCGTCGACCCGACTGTGATCGATATCACCGGCCAGGGCCCGACGGACCAGCACCGGCGCCCCGTTGCCGACCCACTCGCGCACGGCGCCCAGGCCGGCCGGTGCGCGCCCCAGCTTGAGCAGCATGTGATCCACGGCCACTGCCAGGTCCGGTACCGAATCGATCAGGGTGCCATCCAGATCGAACATCACCAGCCGCGGCAATTGCCCTGGGAACAACTGCTCAAAACCACTCATGGACGAGCCAGCGCCAGTTCGGCACGCATCTTCTCGATCACTTCCTGGTAGTTCGGCGCGTTGAAGATCGCGGAGCCGGCCACGAAGGTGTCAGCGCCAGCCGCGGCGATTTCGCGGATGTTGTTGACGTTCACCCCGCCGTCGATTTCCAGGCGGATATCACGGCCCGAGGCGTCGATCAGCGCGCGCGCTTCACGCAGTTTGTCGAGGGTTGCCGGAATGAACTTCTGGCCACCAAAACCCGGGTTGACGCTCATCAGCAAGATCATGTCGACCTTGTCCATCACGTACTTGAGTACGTCCAGCGGAGTCGCCGGGTTGAACACCAGGCCGGCCTTGCAACCGCCTTCGCGGATCATCTGCAAGGAGCGATCGACGTGAATCGTGGCGTCCGGGTGGAAAGTGATGTAGGTGGCGCCGGCCTCGATGAAGTCACCGATGATGCGGTCGACCGGAGACACCATCAGGTGTGCGTCGATCGGCGCGGTAACGCCGTACTTGCGCAGTGCCGAGCAGACCATCGGGCCGATGGTCAGGTTGGGCACGTAGTGATTGTCCATGACATCGAAGTGGACGATGTCGGCACCCGCGGCCAGAACGTTGTCCACTTCTTCACCCAGGCGGGCGAAGTCGGCGGAGAGAATCGACGGAGCAATAGCGAAGGGCTGCATGACGCACCTTTTTTGAGCAGGATCACGATGGCGCGCATTGTATACCTCATGCTTTGACGCGCGCACCGTGGCTGTAACGATCAGTAAGCCGCTCGATAGATCTTCTCGATATCAAGGGCCGTCAACTGGCGCGGATTATTGCGCATCAAACGCTCGATTCCCGCGGCCTCCAGCGCCATGGCCGGGATCGCCTCCTGGGGCACGCCGAAACTGCGCAAGCCCTGGGGAATTTCCACTGCGGCACACAGTCGCGCCATCGCCGCGACCGCCTGGTCCGCCGCTTCATCGGCACTCAAGTGCGTGATATTGAGGCCAAAGGCCTGGGCAATGTCCTGCATGCGCTCCACGCACGCCATCTTGTTCCAGGCCATCACATGGGGCAGCAACAGCGCGTTGCTCACGCCATGGGCAATATTGAAGCGCCCGCCCAGCGGATAGGCCAGGGCATGCACCGCGCCGACCCCGGCGTTGCCGAACGCCATGCCGGCCATCAGGCTGGCAGTGGCCATGTCCTCACGGGCCTGCAGGTTCGCGGGATTGGCATAGGCCTTGGGCAGCGCCTTGGCGATCAGCTTGATGGCACCGATGGCCAGGGCGTCGGTAATCGGCGAAGCATTCACCGAGAGGTAGGACTCGACCGCATGCACCAGGGCATCCACCCCGCTGGCGGCGGTGACGCTGCGCGGACAGGTCAGGGTCATTTGCGGGCTGACCAGCGCCACGTCAGGCAACAGGTAGTCGCTGACGATGCCTTTCTTCAGTTGGGCCTGCTTGTCGGAGAGGATCGCCACGTTGGTGACTTCCGAGCCCGTGCCAGCGGTGGTCGGGATCGCGATCAGCGGCGGGCCCTTGCGCGGCACTTGGTCGACGCCGAACAAATCCTCGAGCGCGCCGTGATAACCGGCATAGGCCGCGACGCTTTTGGCGATATCGATGGCACTGCCGCCGCCCAGGCCGATCAGGCCGTCATGCCCGCCCTCGCGGTAGACACGCATGCAGTCCTCGACGATGGCGATTTCCGGGTCGGGCAACACCCGGTCGAAAATCTCGTAGGTGCGTCCACCCAGTTGCGCCAGCGCCAGCTCCACGGTGCCGGACTTGACCAGCGCCGCATCGGTGACAATCAGCGGGTGGTCGACATCTAGGCGGGTCAACTCAGCGGCCAGTTGCTCGATGGCACCGGTGCCGGTGAGCAGCTTATGAGCGATTTTGAAAGAACAAAGACTCATGTGCGCAGCCTCTTATAGATAGGGGAGCTGGGCACAATAGTAGCTGTCGATTGGGTTTTGTCTGTTATTCAGCCCGTGAATGGCTTCAAGCCCACTGAACACCCCAGTGGGAGCGAGTCTGCTCCCACTGGGGTTGATGTCAGGTTTCAGACCTGTGCAGTACGCAATTTCTCACTGCGCCCACGCAACCACTCCAGGGTCAGCAGCAGGATCACCGAGAAGGCAATCAGCAGCGTTGCGGCGGCGGCGATGGTCGGGCTGAGGTTTTCGCGGATACCGCTGAACATCTGCCGCGGCAAGGTCGCTTGCTCGGGGCCGGCGAGGAACAGGGTCACCACTACTTCATCGAACGAGGTGGCAAACGCAAACAGCGCACCGGAAATCACCCCGGGGGCGATCAACGGCAAAGTCACCCGGCGGAACGCCGTCAGGGGCGAGGCGCCGAGGCTGGCCGCGGCGCGCACCAGGTTGTGGTTGAAGCCTTGCAGGGTCGCCGACACCGTGATGATCACGAACGGCACGCCCAGCACCGCGTGCACCACAATCAGCGAGAAGAAGCTGTTACCCAGTCCCAACGGGGCGAAGAACAGGTAACTGGCCACCCCGATGATCACCACGGGCACCACCATCGGCGAAATCACCAGGGCCATCACCAGCGCCTTGCCCGGAAAATCGCCGCGGGTCAGGCCAATGGCCGCCAGCGTCCCGAAGATCATCGCCAGTACGGTCGCGGCCGGGGCCACGATGATGCTGTTCTTCAGGGCGCGCATCCACTCGGCCGAGGCAAAGAAATCCTGGTACCAGTGCAGCGAAAATCCTTGCAGCGGGTAGACCAGGAAGCTGCCGGAGTTGAACGACAGCGGGATGATCACCAGCACCGGCAAGATCAGGAACAACAGAATCAAGCCGCAGAGAATCCGCAAGCTGTAGAACCACACCCGTTCAACGGGGGACATATAAGGACTCAGCATTTCGATTCTCCCCTTAGCTCAGGCGCAGGCGGCTGGCGCCCACCAGCCAGCTGTAAATCAGATAAAGCACGATGGTCGCCAACAGCAGCAGCCCGCCGAGCGCCGTCGCCATGCCCCAGTTGATGCTGGTGTTGGTGTAGAAGGCGACGAAGTAGCTGACCATCTGATCGTTCGGGCTACCCAGCAGTGCCGGGGTGATGTAGTAACCAATCGCCAGGATGAACACCAACAGGCACCCGGCGCCGACACCGGCATAGGTCTGCGGGAAGTACACCCGCCAGAAGCTGGCGAACGGATGGCAGCCCAGGGAAATCGCCGCCCGCATGTAGGTCGGCGAGATGCCTTTCATCACGCTGTAGATCGGCAGGATCATGAACGGCAGCAGAATGTGCACCATCGAGATGTACACCCCGGTGCGGTTGAACACCAACTCCAGGGGTTTATCGATAATGCCCATGGCCATCATTGCGCTGTTGATCAACCCGCCCGACTGCAGCAACACGATCCACGCGGCCACCCGCACCAGGATCGAGGTCCAGAACGGTAGCAACACCAGGATCATCAGCAGGTTGCTTTGCCGGGCCGGCAAGTTGGCCAGCAGGTAGGCCAGGGGATAGGCCAGCGCCAGACAGATGGCCGTGATCACCAGGCCCATCCAGAAGGTGCGGGCAAAGATGTCGAGGTAGATCGCCTGGTCGGGCGTGGCCGGGGCGACTTCGCCGAGGTCGTCGATGCGGTGATCAACCGCCGCCAACAGGTAGTACGGCGTCAGGCTGCTGGTATTGCGGCGCACGGCCTGCCAATAGGCCGGGTCGCCCCAACGCTCGTCCAGCGCTTCGAGCGCGTCTTTATAAGACGCCGGCTCGCTCTTGAACGGCAGCGCGCGGGCGGTCTTGGTCAGCAGGCTGCGGTAGCCGGCCAACTCCATGTTCAGGCGCTTGGACAGGTCGCCCAAGGTTTGATTCTTGCGAGCTTCGGCCAGGTCTTCACTGGCGGCCTTGTACACCGGGTCCGCTGGCAGGCCTCGGCCATCCCAGGCAGCGATCGCTGCTACGGTGCGCGGCATGCCGCCGACCACTTCCGGGTTACCGACGCTTTTATAGAGCAGCGCCACAATCGGCACCAGAAACACCAGCAACAGAAACAGCACCAACGGCGCAATCAGGGCTTGGGCCTTCCAGCGGTTGACCCGCTCGGCACGCGCCAGGCGCTGCTTCAAGGTGCGATGGGTGCCCTCGTTCAGGGGAACGGCGATGGCCATGGCGAACTCCGAAAATCTTTGATCGTTACAGAGGCAGACAAACAACCTGTTGGAGGGAGCTTGCTCGCTCCAACAGGGATTACGCTGTCAAACCTCTAACTGACTGGCAGTGGGCAAGCCCTCTGCCACAGGGTCGCGCTTACTTCGCTGCCCAGGAGTTGAAGCGCTGCTCCAGTTGCTCACCGTTGTCCGCCCAGAAGCTGACGTCGATCTGCACCTGGTTGGCGATGTTTTCCGGGGTGGTCGGCATGTCTTTCAGAATTTCCGGGTTCAACAGGGGTACCGCCTGGGTATTGGCCGGGCCGTAGGCAATGTTTTCCGAATAGGTTTTCTGCTGTTGTGGCATGACCGAGAACGCGATGAATTTCTTCGCCGCTTCAGCGCGGGTCTTGTCCAGGCCTTTAGGAATGGCCCAGGCGTCGAAGTCGTAGATACCGCCGTTCCACACCACCTTCAGGTTGCTTTCCTTTTGCACGGCAGCGATCCGGCCGTTGTACGCCGAGCTCATGACCACATCACCGGACGCCAGGTACTGCGGCGGCTGGGCGCCAGCTTCCCACCACTGGATGCTCGGCTTGAGTTCGTCGAGCTTCTTGAAGGCACGGTCCTGGCCATCTTTACCGGCCAGCACTTTGTAGACATCTTTCGGCGCCACGCCGTCGGCCATCAAGGCAAATTCCAGGGTGTACTTGGCGCCTTTACGCAGGCCACGTTTACCCGGGAAGTTCTTGGTGTCCCAGAAGTCGGCCCAACTGGTCGGCGCGGTTTTCAGCTTGTCGGCGTTGTAGGCCAGCACGGTCGACCAGACGAAAAAACCAACGCCGCACGGCTGGATCGCACCCTTGACGTAATTTTCGGTGTTGCCGAACAGTGCAGGGTCGAGTTGCTCGAACATGTCCTCGTCGCAACCGCGGGACAGCTCTGGCGACTCTACTTCGACCAGGTCCCAGGACACGCTCTTGGTGTCGACCATGGCCTTGACCTTGGCCATTTCACCGTTGTATTCACCGGCGACGATCTTGCCGTTGCCCGCTGCTTCCCAAGGCGCATAGAAGGCCTTGACCTGTGCGGCCTTGTTCGCGCCGCCAAACGACACCACGGTCAGGTCCGAGCCCGCGGCCATCGCGTGTGCCGCACCCATCATGCCCAGAGCCAGGGCGGTGAATTTCAGGGATTTCAACATTTATTGTTCTCTCCACGTGCAGGGTTGGTGAAGCAAGGGGGCGATCAATTCGCCTCTAGAAGGGGATCGAGAGCACGGACGTGTTCGACCTGCCAGCCAAGCGGCACCACGTCTCCGACGGCCAGCGCCGGATCCAGCTCGGCGATCGGCTGTTTCACGAAGAAATCGGTCTTGCCGCAGACTTCCAGGCGCACACGGACGTGGTCGCCCAGATAGATGAATTCCGCCACCCGCCCAGAGAAGCGGTTGACACACGCCTCACTGGAGCCGTTGAGGCTGACCCGCTCCGGACGAATGGACAGAGTCACTGGCTCGCCGGTCTTGCCGACATTCACCGCCAGTGCCTCGACCTTTTCCCCGCGCCCAAGCTCGACAATGCAGCGCTCGCCGGTCTGACTGTGGAGACGGCCATTGAGGCGGTTGTTTTCGCCAATGAAGTTGGCCACGAAGGTATTTTTCGGTTCTTCGTACAGGGTGCGAGGTGGGGCGATCTGCTGGATTTCGCCTTGATGGAACACCGCCACCCGGTCGGACATGGTCAGGGCTTCGCCCTGGTCGTGGGTCACATAGACCACGGTCACACCCAGGCGCTGGTGCAGGTGCTTGATCTCCATCTGCATGTGTTCACGCAGCTGTTTATCGAGAGCGCCGAGCGGCTCGTCCATCAGCACCAGTTGCGGCTCGAACACCAGCGCCCGGGCCAGGGCCACCCGCTGCTGCTGTCCACCAGAAAGCTGGGCCGGGTAACGCTGGGCGAAGGCATCGAGCTGAACCATGCTCAGGACACGCTTGACCCGGTCACTGACGTCACTCTTGTTCAGACCACGCACGGTCAGCGGGAACGCCAGGTTCTCGGCCACCGTCATGTGCGGGAACAGGGCGTAGTTCTGGAACACCATGCCGATGTCACGCTTGTGCGGCGGCACGTTGTTGATCGAACGCCCGGCCAGCAGGATCTCGCCGGCGGTCGGGGTTTCGAAACCGGCGAGCATCATCAGGCTGGTGGTCTTGCCGGAGCCGGAAGGCCCGAGCAAGGTGAGAAACTCGCCTTTGCGAATATCCAGGTTGAGGTCTTTGACGATCAGGTTCTCGCCGTCGTAGCTCTTCTGCACGCCACGAAAGCTGACCAGTACATCATTGGTCCCCGCGCTTGAATCGACCTCGCTCATACCCACACCTTTATTGTTGATGACTGCCGTGGATTAAGCCTAGTGGCTACGCACAGCCACGCAAATCGGGGCGCAGGAGAGAATCGCCTCAGCCAGATGGAAGGTTGGGGGTAGGGATTGCCCTACAAGGATGGCGCGTTTGGACAGGTCGACAGCGAGTTTTCCGCTACAAGCCACAAGAACAGGCAAAAGCGGTTTGGCGGGATGTCGTAAATGGATATGCCGACACGGTGCTCTGTAGGAGCGAGGCTTGCCCACGAAGGCGGTGTGTCAGTCACATTGATGTTGAATGTGCTGACATCTTCGCGGGCAAGCCTCGCTCAGGGGATCGCGTATTGTTCAGAGCAGCTTGTGCTCCATGGCGTACTTCACCAACTCCGCCAGTGAGGTGATGTTGAGTTTCTGCATCAGCCGCGCCTTGTGGGTGCTGATGGTCTTACTGCTCAACGCCAGTTGCTGGGCGATGTCATTGACGTTGGCGCCCTGCGCGAGGCGCTCGAACACCGAGAACTCGCGCTCCGAGAGTAGCGAATGCAGGGGCCGTGAATCAGTCAGGCCGACTTCGAAGACCATTCGATCCGCCAGCTCCGGATCGATATAGCGCCCGCCAGCCGCCACCTTGCGAATCGCCGTCAGCAGCAGTGCCGGGTCGCTGTCCTTGGTGGCATAACCGGCGGCCCCGACCTTCAAGGCTCGGGCGGCCATCTGCGCCTCGTCGTGCATCGATAGCACCAGAATCGCCGGTGGATTGTTCAGCGCGCGAATCCGCGGGATCGCCTCCAGGCCATTCACCCCGGGCATGGAAATGTCCAGCAACACCACCTCACAGGGCACGTGGCGCAAGGTTTCGAGCAACTGTTCGCCATTGCTCGCTTCCCCCACCACCAACAGATCCTTGGCCAGGCCGATCAATTGCTTGATGCCTTCACGCACGATGGTGTGGTCTTCGGCTACCAGTACACGGATCACAGGCTTCTCCAGAAAAATCAGTTGCACGCTTCATGCAAAGGCACACGGACCTCAAGGGTGGTGCCCTCGCCCGGCACGCTGTCGAGCTGCAGTGTGCCACCCATGATCAACACTCGCTCGCGCATGCCCACTACCCCAAAGGAAGTTGGCCTACCGGCTTGAGCGACAAAACCTACACCATCGTCGCTGACGGTCAGGCACAGCTGCTCGTCTTCCAGCACCAGTGTCAATTCGACAGTATGCGCCTGGGCGTGGCGCATGACATTGGTCAGTGCCTCCTGGAGGATCCGGAACAAGCCAATCGCCTTGGCGTCACTCAGCACCGGCAGGTTGTCGGGCACCTGCACCAGGCAGGGAATCTGGGTACGCGCCTCAAAACGCCGGGCCTGCCACTCGATGGCCGAGGCGATGCCGGCGTCCAGAATCGGCGGACGCAGCGCCGTGGCCACGTCCCGCACCAGTTGGAACAGCTGGGCGATCAGGCGTTTCATGCTGTTGAGCCGATCACTCAGGCCCGGGTCCAGTTCGGCGTAGGCCAATTCGCACATCGAGGTTTCCAGCTTGAGTACCGTCAGCATCTGTCCCAACTCATCGTGGACTTCCCGGGCAATCCGCGCCTTTTCCTCTTCGCGCACACTCTCCAGATGCGCCGACAGCTCACGCAGTTGCTCGCGGGAGCTGGCCAGTTCCAGTTCGATGCGCTTGCTCTCGCTGATGTCCCAGACGATCCCGTCCCAGACAAAGGCGCCATCGTCGAGGCGCCGAGTGATGGCCTTGATCTCGGCCCAGCGTTGCTGCCCCTGGCGGGTGAGGATGCGGCCTTGCCACGACCAGTCACTGTCGGTGTCCAGCGCGTGATCCTGGGTGCGGTGGTAACTGGCTCTGTCCTGCGGATGTACCACACTGCGCAGGCCCATGTCGCGATGGCTCAAGGTGGCGGGCGAGTAGCCCACCAGGCTCTCACTGCCTTCGCTGATGTAGGCAAAGTCGATTTGCCCGGTCACCGGCGCCCGCTCAAGACGAAATACCAGTCCGGGTACGTTGGCGGCAATCCCCTGCAACCGTGCCTCGCTTTCGCGCAAGGCCGCCAAGGCCCGCCGGCGCTCAGTGACGTCATTGAGGTAGACCACCAGGTATTCGCTGTCGCGAAAGCGCAGGAAGCTCAAGGTCACGTCAGCCGGCAAAATGCTGCCATCGGCGCGCAGGCAATTGGTTTCGAAGCTTTGCGGCCCCTCCTCGCTGGCCCGCGCGCGTTTCCACAGGTTCAACCAACGGTCCATGTGCAAGTTGGGTTCGAAGTCGATCAGCGGTCGGTCGATCACCCCGCCCGAGACATACCCGAGCATGTCCTCGGCCGCCCGGTTGGCGTAGCGCACGTGGCTGTCCCAATTGACCCAGAGGATCCCGACGGTGCTTTGATCGATGGAGAACTGTGTCAGGCGCAACGCTTCTTCGCTGGCCGCGCGCAGGGCAATGTCCTCGCGGGCGGCGAGCAAGCGCTGCTCGAGCAGGTGTTGCTGGCGCCGTTGCCAGATCACGATGGCCATGGCGCTCAGCAGCAATACCCCCAGCAACAGGCAGAGGTTCTGCCAGAACCCCGGGGACTCCGACAAACGTGGGTACTTGGGTTGCAACCAGCGTGCGTGCAATTGCTCCAGGTCCTTGGCCGGAATCGCGTGCAAGGCGCTTTCGACGATGCCGGCCAACTCCGGCCAATCGCGACGGGTAGCCACCCGCAGCAACTGCGGCAGGCCGATATCCCCCACTACGGCCAACCCGGCAAACTCGGACTCGGCGGACAGCCGGCTGAGTTGGGCCTCATCGATGACCGCGTAACGCGCTTGCTGGGAGAGCAACAGTTGCAGGGCCTGGCGTTCCTGGGGCACGCCCTGCAAATTGAGGTTGGGGTAGTTGCTGCGCAGGTAATCGGCGATCGCACTGGGCATCCGCACCGCGACCCGTGACTGATCGTCGAGCTTCTCAAGATCCACCGCGCCGGCGCCCTTCTGTTGACCCACCACCAATTGCGGCACGCGCATATAGGGGTCAGTGAATTGCCACAAGCGCAGGGCGGCTGGGGTTTGGGTCAGGCCTGGGGCCAGGTCGACCTCCCCCTCACGCACCGCCTGCTCCAACTGCGCGACATCGGGAAAGTTGCGCCAGGTCAGCTCGACCTTCAGGGCGCTGGCCAGCCACTGCATCAATTCGATATTGGCCCCGGACAGGCGCTGCAGCCGCCGGTCGTACTGCGCGTAAGGCGCCTGCAGCACCACACCGACCCGCAGCTCAGAGTGACGGGCCAGCCATTGCCGTTGCTCGCTGCTCAGTTGCGCCACGCGCGCAGGCGGCGCGGCAGCCGCCCAGGCCATCAAGGGAAGCCAGAAACAGCCGATAAGCAACAGGCAGCAAAGACGTTTCATGCGAACTCTCACACACTGACAAATACTGACCAACCCATTAGGCTGCCGGGAATACTTCTGGCCTGGAATATCCGATGCCCCCTGTCTACCGCCTGGCACTGCCAGTATTGTGCCTGTCGTTGATCTTGCCTGGCGCCCTTTCCGCCCAGGCTGCCGAGCCAACGGAACCTGCGGCCAGCGCACCCTCCGAGCAACGCCAGCCCCTGCCTGAGCGTAGCCAGGAAGAAGCTTTTGCCCTGCAACGCAGCCTGCCCCCTGGCGAACAGCAACAGTTGTCGGCAGGCAGCGAGACCTTCCTGGCCCTTTGGCAGCCGGCCAACACCAGCGAGCCCCAAGGTACGGTGATTATCGTCCCGGGCACAGGCGAAACAGCTGACTGGCCTCAAGCCGTCGCGCCGTTGCGGCAAAAATTGCCCGACGCCGACTGGAGCAGCCTGAGTCTTACCCTGCCGGACCTGCAAAGCAATGCCCCACAGCCGCGCATCCTCGAAAGTGCAACGGCACCGGTCAGCACCGAGCCCCCGAGCAAAGACGCCAGCACTGCGGCCCCTATCGAGCAAGTGGCCGGTGGCGAAGGTGAGGAGGCTGATCAGCCGGTGGCGCAGACCCACGATGAACATCTCAAGGCCGATACCCAGCGAATATTCTTGCGCATCGACGCCGCCCTGGCGTTTGCAGAGCAACAGAACGCCCGCAGTATCGTCCTGCTCGGCCACGGCACCGGAGCTTACTGGGCCGCCCGTTACCTGAGCGAAAAACAGCCTGCCCAAGTCGCGAAGCTGGTGATGGTCGCCGCCCAGGTACCCGCCTCCAGCACACCCGGGCTGGCGGAACTGACCAGCGGATTGAAATTGCCAACCCTGGATCTGTACTACAACGACAAACCGTTGCTGCAACGCGCAGCCCAGGAACGCCTGCAGGCCAGCAAACGGCTGAAGGATTCGAGTTTCCGGCAGATTTCCCTGAACGCCCTCCCCGGCAACAACGCCGCCCAACAGCAACAATTGGTACGCCGGGTGCGAGGCTGGTTGACCCCGCAGGACAACGCCGCGCGGTTGCCCTAGACAGGGCGCTACTGCGCTCGATGCTCCCTAGCGAAAATCGCGGCGCTGACGAATCAACGCATAGGCGCTGTGCAACTCCCGGGTCTTCTCCGTTGCTTCGCGCACCTGGGACGGCGAAGCCCCGCTACCGGCGATCTTGTCCGGGTGATGCCGACTGAGCAGGCGTCGGTAGGCCCGCTTGATCTGGTCCGGCTCGCTGCTCAGCGTCACCCCCAGCAGGCGCATGGCGTGTTGGTAAGCCTCGCCACTGTTGGCCAAGGGTCGCTTGTGCAGTTCGTAATCCTGGGCCAGGGCCTGCACCTGCTCCGGCGTCCAGTCCAGCCATTTGCCCCATTGGGCCAGCAGCTCGCGCTCGGCACGGCCCGCACGCCCGTCTGCCCAGACCATCCGCCAGCACGCCCGCAACACCCCTTCGGCAGCATGGGGCTGTGCGCGCAAACGGCGCAGGTAGCCACGCAACCGATCGTGCCCGCTCTTGCCACGGTTGAACGCCGCAATCGCGCGTTTCTGGGCAAATTCGTTCATCTCCAGTGCGCGCATTTCCTGGCGCGCCTGGTAGATATGGCCGTCGCCCACCCGGCCGTCGCTCTTGGCCAGGCGCCCGAGCAGCACGAACAGCAATTCATCGTTGCGCAACATCGCGCGCCCGCCCAGGCGCTCGCGCAGATGCCCCAGGCTTTGCAGTTGCAAGCGCCGATCCAGCGCCTGCCCCAACAATGCGCCAAGCATGGCCCCCGGAATGCTGGCGATGGCAAAACCCGCCCCGGCTCCGATCAGAGTCCCTGGCCACAACATCTCAGCGGCTCGCTTGCAGCAAGTGTTCGACTTCGGCCAGACGCTCGTGGGTGCCGACATCCACCCAATGACCTGACAACCGCTCGCCACTCACCTGCCCTTGGGCCATGGCGTTGCGCAATAGCGGCGCCAATTTGAACGCACCGTCGCTGCAACCGGTGAACAGCTTGGGGTCGAGCACGGCGATGCCGCTGTAGGTCAGGGTCGGCGCATCGGCCTGGCCGTCGAAGACCTGTCCTTCGACCAGGGCAAAATCCCCTCCTGGGTGGTGGGCCGGGTTATCGGCCAGCACCAGGTGGGCCAAGCCGGCCAGTGGCCGGCGCAAGACACTGAAGTCGTAATCGGTCCAGATGTCGCCATTGACCACCACAAAGGCGCCCTCGCCCAGCATCTCCAGGGCACGGAAGATCCCGCCCCCGGTTTCCAGTGGCTCGCCTTCCGGCGAGTACTGAATGCTCAGGCCATAACGCGAACCGTCTCCCAGGTAGTCTTCGATCTGCTGCCCCAACCAGGCGTGGTTGATCACCACCTCGGTGAAACCCGCCGCCGCCAGGGCCTTGAGGTGGTACTCGATCAGCGGTACGCCGCCGACCTGCACCAGTGGCTTGGGCGTGGTCAGCGTCAAGGGGCGCATGCGCTCGCCCTTGCCGGCCGCCAGAATCATCGCCTTCATACACAAGCTCCGGGCGCCGGGCGCAGACTGGCCAGCAGCTCAGCCAACTCCGCCAGTTCTGGCCGACGGGCCAATACGGCTTCTATATAAGCAAAGAACCGCGGCACGTCCGTCAGGTAGCGCGGCTTGCCGTCGCGGTGGCAGATACGGGCGAAGATCCCGATCACCTTCAGATGCCGCTGCACACCCATCAGGTCGCTGGCTCGCAGGAACTCCTGGAAGTCCGCCTGGACTGCAATCCCGAGTTCACCGGCCTGTTGCCAGTAACGCTCCAGCCAGCCGAGCACGCGGGCCTCGGGCCAACTGAGGAAGGCGTCCTTGAACAGGCAGGTCACGTCGTAGGTCACCGGGCCGTACACCGCGTCCTGGAAATCGAGCACGCCTGGATTCGGCTCGCTGATCATCAGGTTGCGCGGCATATAGTCACGATGCACCAGCACTTTCGGCTGGGCCAGGGCGCTGTCGATCAGCAGGTCGCTGGCGCGCTGCCAGAGGGCTTGCTGGTGCGAGTCGAACTCGATCCCCAGTTCGCGCTTCACGTACCACTCGGGGAACAGCTCCAACTCGCGACGCAACAGGGGAACGTCATAACTGGGCAACGGCGCCACCATCGGCAGATGCTGGAAAGCCAGCAACGCCTGCAGGGCGTCATCGAACAAGCGATCGGCGTTTTCGTCGTTGATCACGTCCAGATAGGTCTGGTTACCCAGGTCATTGAGCAAAAGAAATCCGCGCTCGAGGTCCTCTGCGTAGATTTTCGGCACGTTAATCCCGGATTTCGCCAGCAAAAAGGCGATATCCACGAACGGTTTGCAGTTTTCCTGGGGCGGTGGTGCATCCATGACGACAAAACTCCTGCCATCACCTTCCCACCGGAAGTAACGGCGGAAACTCGCGTCGCTGCTGGCCGCAGTCAACGTGGCCTGGGGCACAGCCCCCCAGCCTTGTGCGGCAAACAGGATGGCCAATTGCTCATCGAGCCAAACTTTCAGGTGTAGCAAGCGTACATCTTGATCAGGCATTGCAAGGGTCTCCGACGGCGCTAGCCGTCAAGCGGGTCATGCTTTATTATCCAGCATCTTTTTCAGACCATCGAGAGGCGTGCGGCCCACACCGCGGGCAGATGGCACGCAGGAAGCCCGGACTAATAAGATGGCATTGAAATCCCCCGCGTTTCGTAAAAAATTTCCGTTGTTGGTTACCGGCAGTCTGCTGGCCCTGCAACCTCTAGCCACTTCCTTCGTGGTCGCCGCGGAACAGTATGACTGCTCAGTCTCTGCTTCGGGTGCCTGGGATTGCGCGCCGAAAACCAACGCGGCTCAACTGCCTCCGCGCCCTGTGCATGATGCCAGTGCGGTCAGCTCGGGCAACGAATCGGCAGCAGACACCAGCGTTGCCGGCGAAAGCGCCGACAAACCGGCGTTGGTTACCGAAGCCAAGGGCCGCGGCCTGAAGTCGCGCAGCGCCGACTACAGTCACCTCGACTGGGTCCCGCGTGAACAGCTTACCGCTGCCCAACTGGCCGAAACCGGTCCGTACTGCTCCGGTGCCTATGTCGAACCGACTCGTCCTGGCATGAATGACAAGACGAGCAAAAGCGACGCGCCGACCTTTATCGGTGCCAAGGCTTCCCGCTACCAGCAGGAACAGCAGATTGCCACCCTCGCCGGTGACGTGGTCATGCGCCAGGGCAGCATGCAGGTCGAGGCCGACGAGGCCAGCCTGTACCAGGCCGAGAACCGTGGCGAGCTCAACGGCAACGTCCGGGTGCGCGACAACGGCGCGCTGATCGTTGGCGACCACGCCGACGTACAACTGGACACTGGCGAAGCCAAGGTCGACAACGCCGAATACGTGTTGCACAAGTCCCGTGTGCGCGGTAACGCGCTGTACGCCAAGCGTGCAGAAAACGCGATCATCCGCCTCAAGGACGGTACCTACACCACCTGTGAGCCGAACAGCAACGCCTGGCAGCTCAAGGGCAACAACATCACGCTGAACCCGGCGACCGGCTTCGGTACCGCGACCAACGTGACGCTGCGGGTCAAGGACATTCCAGTCCTGTACACGCCGTACATCTATTTCCCGATCGATGACCGCCGCCAGTCCGGCTTCCTGCCGCCGACCATCGGCAGCGGCAGCGATACCGGGATGCTGTTGGTCACGCCGTACTACTTCAACCTGGCACCGAACTACGATGCCACGTTGTACCCGCGCTACATGAGCAAGCGCGGCATGATGGTGGAAGGCGAGTTCCGTTACCTGACCGAATCCAGCGAAGGCCAGTTCGGTGGGGCGTACCTGGACGACCAGGAAGACGAGCGCAAGCTGCAGTCCGACTACGAAAAAACCCGCTACATGTACAACTGGCAGCACAAAGGCGGCCTCGATTCGCGGGTCTTCACCGAAGTCGACTACACCAAGATCAGCGATCCCTACTACTTCCAGGATCTGCAGACCGACCAGTTGGGCGTTAAAAGCGTTTCCGATTTCGTCAATCAGCAAGGTGCTGTCAGCTACCGTGGCGACACCTTCACTGCACGTTTGAACGCGCAGGCCTATGAGTTGGCGTCGGTATCGAACATCACACCGTACGACCGCATGCCACAGATCACCTTCAACGGTTTTCTGCCACAACAACCGGGCGGGCTGAACTTTGCCTACCAGACCGAGCTCGTACGCTTTGACCGCGATCTGCAAACAGGGACCTTCTTCGATGAAAACGGCAACCCTGACGACCGCCTCGACACTAACGTCCAGGGTCTGGCGCGAGCTACCGGCAACCGGATGAATCTGGCGCCAAGCGTCAGTCTCCCGCTCGACTGGACCTATGGCTTCGTGAAGCCATCGCTCAAGTACCAATACACTCAGTACGACCTGGACCTGGACGGCACCGGCAAGAGCCAGATTGCTGCACAGGACGCGGAAGGCGATCGCCTCAACGGCACTTATGACCGCAATCAAAACCGCGCCGTGCCGATTGCCAGCATCGACAGCGGCCTGTACTTCGACCGCAATACCCAATGGTTCGGCAAGAACTACCGCCAGACCCTGGAACCGCGCCTGTACTATCTCTATGTTCCCGAGAAAGACCAGTCCGACATTCCAGTGTTCGACACCAGCGAATCCGTGTTCAGCTACTCCTCGCTGTTCCGCGACAACCGTTTCACCGGCTCCGACCGTGTCGGCGACGAAAACAAACTGTCGCTGGGTGTAACCAACCGCTGGATCGAAGAAAACGGCTTCGAGCGTCAACGCATCAGCGTCGGCCAGGCCTTGTACTTCAAGGACCGCGAAGTTCAGTTGCCGGGTATCGATGCCAAGACCCGCGAGGATGCCCACTCCAACGTGTCGCCGTATGCCCTGGAATACGAATACCGCTGGAACCGCGATTGGCGCACCACGGCCGACTACAACTGGGACCCGGACAGCCACAGCCCTCGCTCGGGCAGCGCGATGTTCCACTACCAGCCTGAAGACAACCCGAACAAGGTTATCAACGCTGGTTATCGCTATCGCAACGACCAGGTCCGCTACGACCAGAACACTGGTAAATGGACTGTGGGCGGCGGCGACTACGGCACCCCGGGCCAGCCTGGCTACGTCAAGGATTACTACAAGATCCAACAGCACGACTTCTCGGTCATCTGGCCTGTCGTGCCGCAATGGAATGCCATCAGCCGCTGGCAATACGACTACAACCGCAACCGTACGCTGGAAGCCTTCGGTGGTTTCGAATACGACAACTGCTGCTGGAAACTGCGCCTGATCAACCGTTACTGGGTGTCCTATGACGAATTCAGTCAGGAAGCCCCGCAAAACGAAAAAGGCGACCACGGCATCTTCCTCCAAATCGTTCTGAAAGGTCTCGGTGGCGTAGTTGGCACCAAAGTAGAGAGCTTCCTCGACAAAGGCATCCAAGGTTATCGTGAACGTGAAGACCAAGCTTTCTGATTGTCTGCGCCCGCTGATGCTGGGCGCGCTGTTCCTGAGTACCGCGGCCAGCGCCGCGGTACAGTCCATCGACAAAGTGGTGGCCATCGTCGACAACGACGTGGTCATGCAGAGCCAACTGGACCAACGGGTTCACGAAGTCCAACAAACCATCGCCAAGCGTGGCTCGGCTGTTCCACCGGCCGGCGTGCTGGAACAACAGGTGCTTGAGCGCCTGATCGTCGAAAACCTGCAACTGCAGATCGGCGAACGTTCCGGCATCCGCATCACCGATGAAGAGCTGAACCAGGCGATCGGCACCATTGCCCAGCGCAACAACATGACCGTGGACCAATTCCGCGCCGCCCTGTCCCGCGATGGCCTGTCTTATGAAGACGCTCGTGAGCAAGTGCGCCGTGAAATGATCATCAGCCGTGTGCGTCAGCGTCGGGTCGCCGAGCGCATCCAGGTCACCGAGCAGGAAGTGAAGAATTTCCTCGCCTCTGACCTGGGCAAGATGCAGCTGTCGGAAGAACTGCACCTGGCCAACATCCTGATTCCGACCCCGGAAAGCGCCAACTCCGAAGCGATTCAGGCTGCGTACCGCCAGGCGATGGAGGTTTACCAGCAACTCAAGCAGGGCGCCGACTTCACCCAACTGGCGATTGCCAAATCCGGCAGCGACAACGCCCTGGAAGGCGGCGACATGGGCTGGCGCAAGGCCGCTCAACTGCCACCGCCGTTCGACCGTGAACTGAGTGCCATGTCCGTCGGTGACATCACCCAACCAGCACGTACCCCTGGCGGTTTCATCATCCTCAAGCTGCTGGAAAAACGCGGCGGTGGTAATCAGACCCGTGACGAAGTCCACGTTCGTCACATCCTGATCAAGCCGAGCGAAATCCGCAGCGAAGAAGAAACCAAGCGCCTGGCGCAGAAACTCTACGAGCGCATCGAAGCGGGTGAAGACTTCGCCGAACTGGCAAAGACCTACTCCGAAGACCCAGGTTCTGCCCTCAACGGCGGCGACCTGAACTGGATCGATCCGAACGCACTGGTACCGGAATTCCGTACCGTGATGAACAACACCCCGCAAGGTCAGTTGTCCAAACCGTTCAAGAGCCCGTATGGCTGGCACGTCCTGGAAGTCCTTGGCCGTCGCGCCACCGACAGCACCAGCCAGGCGCGCGATCAACAAGCGATGACTGTGTTGCGTAACCGCAAGTACGACGAAGAGCTGCAAACCTGGTTGCGTCAGATCCGTGACGAAGCCTACGTTGAAATCAAGCTCCCTGGCGTCGACCAGGCGCCGAAGTGAAACCCAGACGTTTCGCTCTGACACCCGGCGAACCAGCCGGCATAGGTCCCGACCTGTGCCTGCTGCTCGCCTCGCACGCCCAGCCACACCCCCTGATAGCCATCACCAGCCGCGACCTGCTCCTCGAGCGGGCCGCGCAGCTGGGCGTGGTCGTTGATCTGCTGAGCGTCAGCCCCGGGCACTGGCCGGACGTTCCCGCGCCCGCCAACAGCCTGTACGTCTGGGATACACCACTCAACGCCCCGGTCGTTGCAGGTCAACTGGACCCGGCCAATGCCGCCTTTGTCCTGCAAACCCTGACCCGCGCGGGCCAAGGCTGCCTGGATGGCGACTTTGCCGGAATGATCACCGCCCCGGTGCACAAAGGCGTGATCAACGAATCCGGAATTGCCTTTTCCGGGCATACCGAATTCCTGGCCGACCTGACCCATACCAGCCAAGTGGTGATGATGCTTGCCACCCGTGGCTTGCGCGTCGCCCTGGTGACCACTCACCTGCCGTTGCGCGAGATTGCCGACGCAATTACCCCGCAGCGCCTGGAGCGGGTCACGCGGATCCTGCACGCCGACCTGCAACACAAATTCGGCATCGCCCAGCCACGCATCCTCGTCTGTGGACTCAACCCCCACGCTGGCGAAGGCGGCCACCTGGGCCATGAAGAAATCGATATCATCGAACCCACCCTTGAGCGTCTGCGCGGCGAAGGCATGGACCTGCGTGGTCCCCTGCCCGCCGACACTCTGTTTACCCCCAAATATCTGGAGCACTGCGACGCAGTGCTGGCGATGTACCACGACCAGGGCCTGCCGGTGTTGAAGTACAAAGGCTTCGGCGCGGCAGTCAACGTAACCCTGGGCTTGCCGATCATCCGCACTTCAGTCGACCACGGCACCGCCCTGGACTTGGCTGGCAGCGGAAAAATCGACACCGGCAGCCTGCAAGTTGCCCTGGAAACCGCCTACCAGATGGCCGAGACCCGTTTATGACCGAGCATTACCAACACCGGGCGCGCAAGCGCTTCGGCCAGAACTTCCTGCACGACGCCGGCGTAATCGACCGTATCCTGCGCTCCATCCACGCCAAGGCCGACGACCGCCTGCTGGAAATCGGCCCGGGCCAGGGTGCCCTGACCGAAGGCCTGCTCAACAGCGGCGCGCAGCTTGATGTCGTGGAGCTGGACAAGGACCTGATCCCGATCCTCAACCAGCAGTTCGCCGGCAAGAGCAACTTCAACCTGCACCAGGGCGATGCACTGAAGTTCGATTTCAACAGCCTGAATGCCGCGCCCAACAGCCTGCGCGTGGTCGGCAACCTGCCGTACAACATCTCCACGCCGTTGATTTTCCACCTGCTGAACAACGCCGGGATCATTCGCGACATGCACTTCATGCTGCAAAAGGAAGTGGTCGAGCGCCTGGCGGCGGGTCCTGGTGGTGGCGACTGGGGCCGTCTGTCGATCATGGTCCAGTACCACTGCCGGGTCGAACACCTGTTCAATGTCGGCCCTGGCGCGTTCAACCCGCCACCCAAAGTCGACTCGGCTATCGTGCGCCTGGTGCCCCACGCGGTACTGCCGCACCCAGCCAAGGACCACCGCCTGCTGGAGCGGGTCGTTCGCGAAGCCTTCAACCAGCGTCGCAAGACCCTGCGCAACACCCTCAAGGCCTTGCTCAGCAACGCTGAAATCGAAGCCGCCGGCGTCGATGGCAGCCTGCGCCCGGAACAGCTCGACCTGGCAGCCTTCGTGCGCCTGGCCGATCAACTGGCAATCCAGCCCGCGCCGGCCGCTGAATAACTCAGAGCCCCTGTAGGAGCCAGCTTGCTGGCGATGGCGTCGGCAAAGTCGACAGATCCACTCGCTGGCAACCCAGCTCCTACAAGGCAGACCACATCGTTCTCCTGTCCTCGGCCACAGCATCTCTGGCCTACTGCCTGCCAGTTGGCCTAGACTGATCACCTCTCGCGTTAGGTAATCTGCGCTTTTGCTTTTAAGGCCTTCTTGCATGTCCGATCCTCGTTATCAGGTCGACGTCAGCGTCGTCACTCGCTTTCTGGCAGAACAGTCGCAACCCGAGCAGAACCGTTTCGCCTTCGCCTACACCATCACCGTGCACAACAACGGCTCGCTACCCGCCAAGTTGCTCTCGCGGCACTGGGTGATTACCGATGGTGACGGCCATGTCGAAGAGGTTCGTGGTGCGGGCGTGGTTGGCCTGCAACCGTTGATCGCCGCCGGCCAGAGCCACACCTACAGCAGCGGCACCGTAATGACCACCCGCGTCGGCAACATGCAGGGCAGTTACCAGATGCTCGCCGAAGACGGTACACACTTCGACGCCATCATCGCGCCCTTCCGCCTGGCGGTGCCCGGAGCCCTGCACTGATGGCGACGTATGCCGTCGGCGATCTGCAGGGCTGCCTCGAGCCGCTGCAGTGCCTGCTCAAGCAGGTCGCCTTCGATCCGCAGACCGACCGTCTGTGGCTGGTGGGCGACCTGGTCAACCGTGGCCCGCAGTCGCTGGAAACCTTGCGCTTCCTCTATAGCATCCGCCAGTCGCTGGTCTGTGTGCTGGGTAATCATGACCTGCACCTGCTGGCCGCCGGGAACAAGATCGAGCGCCTGAAGAAAGCCGACACCCTGCGCGAAATTCTCGAAGCGCCCGACGCCAAGGAACTGCTTGAGTGGTTGCGCCAGCAAAAGCTCCTGCACTACGACGAAATCCGCGACATGGTGCTGGTGCATGCCGGCATCCCGCCGCAGTGGTCCCTGCGCAAGGCCCTCAAGTGCGCCGCCGAAGTCGAGGCCGCCCTGCGCGATGACAACCTGTTCGCACCCTACCTGGACGGCATGTATGGCAACGAGCCGGCCAAGTGGGACAGCGACCTCAAAGGCGTGACTCGCCTGCGGGTGATCACCAACTACTTCACCCGCATGCGCTTTTGCACCAGCGAGGGCAAGCTTGACCTCAAGGGCAAGGAAGGCGCCGACACCGCGCCACCCGGCTACGCGCCCTGGTTCAAGCACAAGGATCGCAAGACTCGCGGCCTGAAGATCATTTTTGGCCACTGGGCCGCACTCGAAGGCCGGTGCGACGAGCCCGGCGTCATCGCCCTCGACACTGGCTGTGTCTGGGGCGGCGCCATGACCCTGCTGAACATCGACACCGGCGTACGCCTGAGTTGCCAGTGCGACGAGCACGGCCATGTCGCGCCAGTTGTCGCCCCACCTACCCCCGAACCATTGTCGGCCAGCGTCAAGCGCTAGGCTGCGCTGTCAGTCTGGCCACAGGAGCCCGCCATGAGCGAATTCAAACGTATCCCCCCCGAACAAGCCCAAGCCCTGCGCGAACAAGGCGCCGTGCTGGTCGACATCCGCGACCCCGCGACCTACGCAGCGCTGCACATCAGCGGCTCCACGCATCTGGACAACCACTCCATCTCGGACTTCATCCGCGCCGCCGACCTCGACGCGCCAACGGTAGTGGTCTGCTACCACGGCAACTCCAGCCAGGGCGCTGCCGCCTACCTGGTCAGCCAGGGGTTTTCCGACGTCTACAGCATGGACGGTGGCTTCGAGCTGTGGCGTACGACGTACCCTTCAGAAACCGCGAAAAGTAGCGGCGAATAATTTTTTTCAGCGCTCCAGCCCACGTCCCGCGTGGGCTGACGAACGGTAGTACACAACAAATTGCGCATTGCTCCTTTACCTCGCGGATTACCAACTATCCTTAGCCTCAGGCCATCCAAAACAGGGGAGAGCCGGTACACCGGCGAGCGGGTCATCGGGAGTAGCTTTCAGGGTTGATAGCTTTGAAGGTGTTCTGGGGGGGTAAAAAGCAGCTGAAATTGCGGCTGCTGACCAGCATCGACTGAATGATCCGACGTCGGCTCCACGTATCGAGCGAGGTGACGTCATGAGTATCTTTAGCCACTTCCAACAACGCTTCGAGTCAACACGCCAGGAAGAACTCTCGCTGCAGGAGTACCTGGAACTCTGCAAACAGGACCGTAGCGCCTACGTTTCCGCCGCCGAGCGTCTGCTGCTGGCAATCGGTGAACCCGAATTGCTGGACACTTCGACCAACTCGAGGCTGTCGCGCATTTTTTCCAACAAGGTGATCCGACGCTATCCGGCCTTCGAGGACTTCCACGGGATGGAAGAATGCATCGACCAGATCGTCTCCTACTTCCGCCACGCCGCACAGGGCCTGGAAGAGAAGAAACAGATCCTCTACCTGCTCGGCCCCGTCGGCGGCGGCAAGTCGTCCCTGGCCGAAAAGCTCAAACAACTGATCGAGAAAGTGCCCTTCTATGCCATCAAGGGCTCTCCAGTATTCGAGTCGCCACTGGGGCTGTTCAACGCCACCGAAGACGGCGCGATCCTGGAAGAAGACTTTGGCATTCCCCGGCGCTACCTGAACACCATCATGTCGCCTTGGGCGACCAAACGGCTGGCCGAATTCGGCGGCGACATCAGCCAGTTCCGCGTGGTCAAGCTCTACCCTTCGATCCTCAACCAGATCGCGGTCGCCAAGACCGAGCCGGGCGATGAGAACAACCAGGACATCTCGGCACTGGTGGGCAAGGTCGATATCCGCAAGCTCGAAGAATTCCCGCAAAACGACGCCGACGCCTACAGCTACTCGGGCGCCCTGTGCCGGGCCAACCAAGGCCTGATGGAATTCGTCGAGATGTTCAAGGCGCCGATCAAGGTCTTGCACCCACTGCTGACCGCCACCCAGGAAGGCAACTACAACAGTACCGAAGGCCTGGGCGCGATTCCGTTCACCGGGATCCTGCTGGCGCACTCCAACGAATCGGAGTGGCACACCTTCCGCAACAACAAGAACAACGAAGCCTTCATCGACCGGATCTACATCGTCAAGGTGCCTTACTGCCTGCGGGTCAGCGATGAAGTGAAGATCTACGACAAACTGCTGTTCAACAGCTCCCTGGCCAAGGCTCACTGCGCCCCCGACACCTTGAAGATGCTCGCCCAGTTCACCGTGCTCTCGCGCCTCAAGGAGCCGGAAAACTCGAACATCTACTCGAAAATGCGGGTCTACGACGGTGAAAACCTCAAGGATACCGATCCGAAGGCCAAATCGATCCAGGAATACCGCGACACCGCCGGTGTCGACGAAGGCATGAACGGTCTTTCGACCCGGTTCGCCTTCAAGATCCTGTCGAAAGTCTTCAACTTCGACCCGCACGAAATCGCCGCCAACCCGGTGCACCTGCTTTACGTGCTGGAACAGCAGATCGAGCAGGAGCAGTTCCAGGCAGAAACCCGCGAACGGTACCTGCGCTTCCTCAAGGAATACCTGGCACCGCGCTACATCGAGTTCATCGGCAAGGAAATCCAGACCGCGTACCTGGAGTCCTACAGCGAGTATGGACAAAACATCTTCGACCGCTACGTGCTGTACGCGGACTTCTGGATTCAGGATCAGGAATACCGCGACCCGGAAACCGGCGAGATCCTCAACCGCGTCGCCCTGAACGAAGAACTGGAGAAAATCGAAAAACCGGCGGGCATCAGCAATCCGAAGGATTTCCGCAACGAAATCGTCAACTTCGTCCTGCGTGCCCGGGCCAACAACAACGGCAAGAACCCGACCTGGCTCAGCTACGAGAAACTGCGGGTGGTCATCGAGAAAAAAATGTTCTCGAACACCGAGGACCTGCTGCCGGTCATCAGCTTCAACGCCAAGGCCAGCAAAGAGGACCAACAAAAGCACAACGACTTCGTCACACGGATGGTCGAGCGCGGCTATACCGACAAACAGGTACGACTGCTCTCCGAGTGGTACCTGCGGGTCCGGAAATCGCAGTGAGATAGCTGCAAGCTACAAGCCACAAGCTGCAAGAGAAAAGCGCGTAAGCCCGAAAGCCGGGTAACGGCCTCTACTTGCAGCTTGCAGCTCACAACTTGAAGCTGCCCGGAGGGCCCTATGAGCTATGTGATCGACCGACGTCTCAATGGCAAGAACAAGAGCACGGTAAACCGTCAGCGGTTTCTGCGGCGTTACCGTGATCACATCAAAAAGGCCGTCGAAGAGGCGGTCAGTCGGCGTTCCATCACCGATATGGAACACGGCGAACAGATCAGCATTCCCGGTCGCGATATCGACGAACCGGTGCTTCATCACGGTCGTGGTGGCAAACAGACCGTGGTGCATCCAGGCAACAAGGAATTCACCAGCGGTGAGCATATTGCCCGTCCACCCGGTGGAGGTGGCGGTAAAGGCCCGGGCAAGGCCGGCAACTCCGGCGAAGGCATGGATGAGTTCGTCTTCCAGATTACCCAGGAAGAATTCCTCGAATTCATGTTCGAAGACCTGGAACTGCCCAACCTGGTCAAGCGCAACCTGACCGGTACCGACACCTTCAAGACCGTGCGAGCCGGCATCAGCAACGAAGGCAACCCATCGCGGATCAACATCATCCGCACCCTGCGCTCAGCCCATGCCAGGCGTATCGCCCTGTCCGGCAGCAGCCGCGCCAAACTGCGCGACGCCAAGGACGAACTGGCACGACTGAAACTGGAAGAACCAGACAACTTCGGCGATATCCAGGAAATCGAAGCAGAAATCGAGCGTCTTAGCGCACGTATTCACCGCGTACCGTTCCTGGACACCTTCGACCTCAAGTACAACCTGCTGATCAAGCAACCCAACCCCAGCTCCAAGGCGGTGATGTTTTGCCTGATGGACGTTTCCGGCTCCATGACCCAGGCGACCAAGGACATCGCCAAGCGCTTCTTCATCCTGTTGTACCTGTTCCTCAAGCGTAACTACGACAAGATCGACGTAGTCTTCATCCGCCACCACACCAGTGCCCGGGAAGTGGACGAAGAGGAGTTTTTCTACTCCCGCGAAACCGGCGGCACCATCGTCTCCAGCGCCTTGAAACTGATGCAGGAGATCATGGCCGAGCGTTATCCAAGCAACGACTGGAACATCTACGCCGCCCAGGCCTCCGACGGCGACAACTGGAACGATGACTCGCCGATCTGCCGCGACATCCTGATCAACCAGATCATGCCGTTCGTGCAGTACTACACTTATGTGGAGATTACCCCGCGCGAACACCAGGCCCTGTGGTACGAATACGAGCGTATTGCCGAAGCCTTTTCCGACAATTTTGCCCAGCAGCAACTGGTTTCGGCCGGGGATATCTATCCGGTCTTCCGTGAACTCTTCCAGCGCAGGTTAGTGACATGACCGCCAAAGAGCAGAAGCGCCAACCCATCTCCACCGGCTCCGAATGGACATTCGAGCTGATCCAGGCCTACGACCGCGAAATCAGCCGTATTGCGGCCCGTTATGCGCTGGATACCTATCCCAACCAGATCGAAGTGATCACCGCCGAGCAAATGATGGATGCCTACGCCTCCGTGGGCATGCCCCTGGGCTACCACCACTGGTCCTATGGCAAACACTTCCTCAGCACCGAAAAATCCTACAGCCGAGGCCAGATGGGGCTGGCCTACGAAATCGTGATCAACTCGGACCCCTGCATCGCCTACCTGATGGAAGAAAACACCATCTGCATGCAGGCATTGGTGGTGGCCCATGCCTGCTACGGCCACAACAGCTTTTTCAAGGGCAACTACCTGTTCCGCACCTGGACCGATGCCAGCTCGATCATCGATTACCTGGTGTTTGCCAAGCAGTACATCATGCAATGCGAGGAGCGCCATGGCATCGACGCCGTCGAGGACCTGCTGGACTCCTGCCACGCCTTGATGAACTACGGCGTCGACCGCTACAAACGCCCATACCCGATCTCGGCGGAGGAAGAACGGCGCCGCCAGAAAGACCGTGAAGAACACCTGCAAAAGCAGATCAACGACCTGTGGCGCACCATTCCCAAGGGTGCCGACAAGTACAACGAGAAAGACAACGCGCGTTTTCCCGCCGAACCCCAGGAGAACATCCTGTATTTCATCGAGAAACACGCACCGCTGCTGGAGCCCTGGCAGCGGGAAATCGTGCGCATCGTGCGCAAGATCGCCCAGTACTTCTACCCGCAACGCCAGACCCAGGTGATGAACGAAGGTTGGGCGACGTTCTGGCACTACACCTTGATGAACGACCTGTATGACGAAGGCCTGGTCACCGACGGTTTCATGATGGAGTTCCTCACCTCGCACACCAGCGTGGTCTACCAGCCGGGGTTCGACAGCCCGTACTACAGCGGGATCAACCCCTACACCCTGGGTTTTGCCATGTACCGCGATATCCGGCGCATGTGCGAAGAGCCCACCGAGGAAGATTACCGCTGGTTCCCGGACGTCGCCGGGACCGACTGGCTGTCGAGCATCAAGTTCGCCATGAGCAGCTTCAAGGATGAGAGCTTCATCCTGCAGTACCTGTCGCCCAAGGTGATCCGCGACCTGAAGCTGTTCAGCATCCTCGATGACGACCAGAAGGACGACCTGCTGGTGCCCGCCATCCATGACGAGGACGGTTACCGGACTATCCGGGAAACCCTGGCGGCTCAGTACAACCTGGGCAATCGCGAACCCAACGTGCAGATCTACAGCATCGACCGCCGTGGCGACCGCTCGCTGACCCTGCGCCATCAACAACACGATCGCAAACCCCTGGGAGAGTCGACCGAGGAAGTACTCAAGCACCTGCACCGTTTGTGGGGCTTCGATATTCACCTGGAAACCCTGCAAGGCGACCAGGTCATGAAAACCCATCACGTCCCGCCCAGATCGGAGCACAGCGAGGGCGACTACGGCCGGCTCGACCTGGCCGTCATTCATCTTTGAAACCAACCTGGCCTCCGTTGGCTCGATGCAAGGGTTATCCTGTCGAGCTAACGGAGGTTTTTTATGCAGATTTATAAAGTCGGCGGCGCAGTGCGAGATCGCCTGCTCGGCAAACCTGTTACCGATATCGACTGGGTCGTGGTGGGTGCCAGCACCGAAGAGATGCTCGCCAAGGGCTTTCGCCCGGTTGGTGCTGACTTCCCGGTGTTCCTGCACCCCAGGACGGGGGAGGAATATGCCCTCGCCCGCACCGAACGCAAGAGCGGGCGCGGGTATGGCGGGTTCACCTTTCACGCCAGTCCCGAAGTGACCCTGGAAGAAGACCTGATTCGCCGGGACCTGACGATCAACGCCATGGCCGAAGACGATCACGGCCAATTGACCGACCCCTACCAGGGTCAACGCGACCTCCAGGCCCGCGTACTGCGTCACGTTTCCCCCGCGTTCGCCGAAGATCCCCTACGAGTCCTGCGGGTTGCCCGTTTCGCCGCCCGGTATGCCGCGCTCGGTTTCACCGTAGCCCCAGAGACTCTGGAGCTGATGCGCCAACTCAGTGAGTCCGGCGAATTGCAGGCACTGACTGCCGAGCGCAGCTGGAAGGAAATCTCCCGCGCCCTGATGGAGGAGCAGCCCCAGGTGTTCATTCAGGTGCTACGCGACTGTGGCGCACTGAAGGTTTTGTTGCCGGAGATTGATGCGCTGTTCGGCGTGCCCCAACCCGAAGTCCATCACCCGGAAATCGACAGCGGCGTGCATACCTTGAGCGTCCTGCACCAGGCCGCCCTACACAAACAACCGCTGACCGTGCGCTGGGCCTGCTTGCTGCACGATCTGGGGAAAGGCCTGACCCCACAAGACGAGTGGCCCCGGCACATTGCCCATGAACACAAGGGCCTAAAGTTGATCAAGGCGGTCAATAACCGCTTCAAGGCTCCGCGCGACTGCCAGGAACTGGCATTGCTGGTGGGCGAGTACCACACCCACGGCCACCGCGCACTGGAGCTAAAGCCCTCGACCTTACTCGAACTGCTGCAAAGCTTTGACGTTTATCGGCGCCCGCAGCGCTTCGAAGAATTCATCGTCGCCTGCGAGATGGATGCTCGTGGGCGCAAGGGCCTGGAGCAAAGAAGTTATCCACAAGCGGATTACTTGCGTGGCGCAGCGACCGCCGCTCGCAACGTGGCGGTTCAGCCGTTGCTGGAACAGGGATTCAAGGGCCCGGAACTGGGCGAAGCGCTCAAGCGCGAACGGCTCAAGGCACTGAAAGCCTACAAAGAGGCGGCTTCTGCCTGAAAAGCATCACGGGCAAGCGGAGCAGCGCCCGGCCAGCTCCCACATGGACGGTGTTCATCCTGGATGTGGGAGCCGGGGTCAGAGCAGATTCAAAGGCGTCAGCGGCTCTCCACGCCACTCGAATGCCACCGGCGCCAACACCTGATCAATCTGCGCCTCAGCCCACAGCGTCGCGAAGCTTTTTCCCGCTCCCGGATGCACCCGGTCCGGGGCAATCAGCGACAACGGCCACAACACAAAGGCATTTTTCAGAATTTCGGCACGCGGAAGAATCAAACCGTCAAAGTTGCCCACCAGATCGCCGTACAACAACACGTCGATATCCAGCGGCAACCCCTTGCGATCCGGCGCGTAACGGCCGTTATCGGCCTCGATGAACTTCAAGCGGCGATCCAGTTCGATCAACGGCAGGCCGGTAAACGCCGACACCACAAAGTTGAAAAACGGCCCGCTCTTGATCCCCACCGGCTGGCTTTCGAATACCGCCGAGCAGCGCATATCCACCAAAAACCCACTCAGCGCTTCCAGCCCCGCCAACAAATGGGTTTCACGCTCGACATTACTGCCCAGCCCAAGAAATACCTGAGTTAGCGACATCCGCGCTCGATCTCCACGCCCACGCCAGTAGCCGCCGGAACGGCCCCTGGCTTGGTCAGTTTGAGACGCATCCAGGTGATCTTGAATTCGCTCATCAACACTTCGGCCAGGCGCTCGGCAAAAGTCTCCACCAACTGGAACTGGGCTTGCTCGGCAAACGCCTGGATACGCGTCGAAACACTGGCGTAATCGAGCGCCAGGGTCAGGTCATCGCCGGCTGCTGCCGGACGATTGTCCCAGGCAAAGCTCAGATCAAGACGCAGGCACTGACGGATGCCGCGCTCCCAGTCGTAGGCACCGATTACCGTGTCGACTTCCAGGCCCTCGATAAACACTCTGTCCAAGCACTTTTCTCCGCAGCACGACAAGGGCGCAATGCGCCGTTAGAATCAGGGCGTCCTCGCCCGGAATAGTTAGCATGTTTTGGTCACTGGCGATTTTCGCCTACCTGCTTGGCTCGCTGTCCTTCGCCATTTTGCTCAGCCGCCTGACCGGTAACCCCGATCCGCGAATGAGTGGCTCGGGTAATGCCGGCGCCACCAACATGTTACGCCTGGCGGGAAAAAAACTCGCGGTCCTGACGTTACTGGGCGACCTGTGCAAAGGCCTGCTGCCGGTTCTGCTGGCGGCCATCGCCGGGCTGTCGATCCAACAACAGGCCTGGGTCGGTATCTGCGCCATCATCGGCCACCTGTTCCCGCTGTACTTTCGCTTTCGCGGCGGCAAAGGCGTGGCGACCGCCGCCGGCATGCTGCTGGGGCTCTACCCGCCGGCTGCACTCCTGGCCATTGGCGGCTGGCTGCTGACCTTCTACCTGACCCGCACCAGCTCGCTGGCGGCGTTGATCGCCACACCCCTGACCTTGCCATTGCTGGCCTGGCAGGAGCCGGCAGCGCTACTGCCCATGAGCGTCCTGACGATCCTGATCGTCTGGCGCCATCGCGGCAATCTACGCGACCTGTTTGCCGGGCGCGAACGGCATTTTTAACCCCGCCCCCTGAGCCACCTTCACCAGACCCGGTTTACAGCGCCGACAACTGCTCCATTGGCCAACGTGCCTGCACGCTGATCGCCAGGCTTTCATGCTGCCCAGCCTGCAGACGCTGGCAGCCGGCAAAAGCGATCATCGCGCCGTTATCGGTGCAGAACTCCGGGCGGGCGTAGTAAACGTCGCCCTTCATATCACCGAGCATTTTCTCCAGGGAAACCCGCAAAGCCTTGTTCGCGCTCACGCCGCCAGCGATCACCAGACGCTTGAGACCCGCCTGTTTCAAGGCGCGCTTGCACTTGACGGTCAAAGTCTCCACCACCGCCTGCTGGAAGGCCAGTGCGATGTCGCTACGAGTCTGCTCGCTGTCGTCTCCAGCGCTGACGCACTGCTGCCAGGTGTTCAGCGCAAAAGTTTTCAGGCCACTGAAGCTGAACGCCAGGCCCGGTCGGTCGCACATCGGCCGCGGGAAGGTGAATCGTCCCGGGACACCGTGCTCTGCCAGACGAGCGATTTCCGGACCGCCGGGGTAATTGAGCCCCATCATCTTCGCCGTCTTGTCGAATGCTTCACCCGCAGCATCGTCGAGGGTCTCGCCCAACAGCTCGTATTGACCGATTGCATCGACCCGCACCAGCTGCGTATGCCCACCGGAGACCAACAAAGCGACGAACGGAAATTCGGGCGGTTGCGGCTCGAGCATCGGCGCCAGCAAATGCCCTTCCATGTGGTGCACGCCGAGGGCCGGAATACCCCAGGCAAACGCCAGCGCCTGGGCGCAGGAAGCCCCCACCAGCAAGGCGCCCACCAGGCCGGGACCCGCGGTGTAGGCGATCGCGTCGATCTCGGTCGGCACGCAGTCCGCCTCAGCCAAGACCTGACGGATCAAGGGCAGCATGCGCTTGACGTGATCCCGTGAAGCCAGCTCTGGCACCACGCCACCATAGGCACGGTGCAGGTCGATCTGACTGAACAGTGCGTCGGCCAGCAGACCTTTTTCACTGTCGTAAAGTGCGACGCCGGTTTCGTCGCAGGAGGTTTCTAATCCCAGTACTAGCATGGGTTTGCGCCTTGTTTAGGCTAAATTCGAAGGCGCGCATAATAGTCCCCATGGGATGCCCCGACCAGCGGTTTTCGATCAGAGGCTTTGCATTCCGAGCGATGAGGGGTTAACATCCGCAACCCTTAAAAACCGACGTCTTCAAGTGCTCTTTTGCCGCGAGGATGTA